>DATJYG010000493.1:0-4590 GCA_035499695.1 Polyangiaceae bacterium | reverse complement strand
TGATGCGCCGCCAGGCCCCCGGCTACGAGACGCCGTTCGAGCTCGTGGACTACAAGGTCATCGTGGGCCAGCGCGAGGGAGAGGCGCCGTTCGCCGACGCGTCGATCAAGATCCGCGTGCGCGGCGAGCTGGTGCACACCGCGGCGGAGGGCAACGGCCCGGTGAGCGCCCTCGACGCGGCGCTACGCAAGGCGCTCTCGGGGGCGCACCCTGGAGTGCACGCCATCCGGCTCGCCGACTACAAGGTCCGCATCCTCGACGGCGAGGCGGGCACGTCGGCGACCGTGCGCGTGCTGGTCGACAGCGCGTGCGGCGACGAGACGTGGACCACGGTGGGCGCGTCGTCCAACGTGCTCGAGGCGTCGTGGCAAGCGATCGCCGACGGCATCGAGTACGGTCTCGCACGCGTCGCCGAGAAGGGAGCGGCAGCATGAAAGCGCGAATCGTCCTCCTCCCCGGCGACGGCATCGGCCCCGAGGTGGTCGAGCAGGGCCGGCGCGTCCTCGACCGCATCGCGAAGTCCTTCGGGCACGCGTTCGAGTACGGCGAGCAGCTCATCGGCGGCGCGGCCATCGACGCCGCGGGCGACCCGCTGCCGGCGGCGACGCTCGCCGCGTGCGAGAGCGCCGACGCCGTGCTCCTCGGCGCCGTGGGCGGCCCCAAGTGGGACGACCCGAATGCCTCCGTGCGCCCGGAGCAGGGGCTCCTCGGCGTGCGGCGGGCGCTCGGGCTCTACGCGAACCTGCGCCCCGTGCGCGTGCACCCGGCGCTGGCGGCGGCGTCGCCGCTGAAGGCCGAGAGGCTCGAGGGCGTCGACGTGCTCTTCGTGCGCGAGCTCACGGGCGGCCTCTACTTCGGCCGCCCGCGCAAGCGTGAGAAGATCGCCGGCGACGTCATCCGCGCCGTCGACACCCTCGAGTACACGGACGTCGAGATCCGCCGCGTCGTGCGGCTCGCCTTCCGGCTCGCGGCGTCGCGCAAGAAGCTCGTGACGTCGGTCGACAAGGCCAACGTCCTCGAGTCCTCCCGGCTCTGGCGCGAGGTGGCGACCGAGGTCGCCTCCGAGCCCGCGAGCAGCGGCGTGCGCCTCGAGCACCAGCTCGTCGACTCGTGCGCCATGCGCCTGCTCACCGCCCCGCGCGCCTTCGACGTCGTCGTCACCGAGAACATGTTCGGCGACATCCTGACCGACGAGGCCGCGGTGCTCGCCGGCTCCCTCGGCCTTCTCCCGAGCGCCTCCCTCGGCGACTCCAGGCGCGGCCTCTACGAGCCGATCCACGGCTCCGCCCCCGACATCGCGGGGAAGGGGCTCGCCAACCCCCTGGGCACCATCTCGAGCATCGCCATGCTCCTGCGCCTCTCGCTGGGCCTCGAGCAGGAAGCCCGCGCCGTCGAGCGCGCGGTCGACGCGGCCATCACCGCGGGCTTCCGCACCGCCGACATGGGCGCCGCTCCCGCGCGCCCGCTGTCGACCGACGCCATGGGCGCGGCCGTCTGCGACCGAATCAGTGCGAAGGGCGGGACTTGAACCCGCATGCCGGTTAGGGCGCTAGCACCTCAAGCTAGTGCGTCTGCCAATTCCGCCACCTTCGCGAGGGGGAGAGGACGTTTAACCGCCAGCTCGTGGGTCGTCAAGGTTGCTGAAGCGGCCCAATGCCGTGCCCCCTGGCCGGCACCTTGCACGCACTCGCGGCAGCGGCGGAGGCGCGCGCGTGATGAGCAGGCTCGTTTACCCGGTCGGTCGCTACGACCACGTCCTCGGTCTCGGCGACGCTCCCGTCACGCTGGTCGAGTACGGCGATTACCAGTGCCCCTACTGCGGACGCGCGCAGCGGGTCCTGGCGGAAGTGCTCGAGCGCGTCGGCGACACCGTCTTGTTCGCCTACCGGCACTTCCCGCTCAGCCAGATCCACCGGCACGCCACGCTCGCGGCGCAGGCGGCGGAGGCGGCGGGAGCGCAGGACCGCTTCTGGGAGATGCACCGCGTGCTCTTCGAGCACCAGGATGCGCTCGCGCCGGACGATCTGAACTCCTACGCGAAGGAGATCGGCCTCGACGTCGGGCGCTTCGCGCAGGACCTGCGCACGCAGGTGCACCTGCCCGCGGTTCGCTCGGACTTCCTCTCCGGCGTCCGGAGCGGCGTGAAGGGGACGCCCACGTTCTTCATCAACGACGAGCAGTTCAACACGCCGTGGGACGACCCCATGGTGCTCGTGACGGCGCTCGAGCTCGCCGCCTAGCCGCGCATCCTCAGCTCGCGCTCTCGAGCAGTCGCTTCGCGTCGAGCTCGTCGGCGACGCGCTGGTCGTTCTCGAGCATCGCCGCGCTGTCGACGTCGCCGAGATCGAGTACCCCCAGCTCCTCGAAGCCCTTGCGGATGCGCGGCCCCCAGAGGCCGATGTCCTTCACGGTGGGGACGATGCGCGAGAAGACGCGCTTGCGGAACGCCTGCATGTAAGGCGACCGGTCCACCAGCTCGAGGCACTCCTTCACGGGGAGGCCGACGTTCTCCCAGACCTCGCGCTGGTCGAAGCGCGCGCGCATCAGGTGGCACGCCTCGAGGACGAACTGCTCCCGCTCGTCGCGCTCGGCGTCCGAGAGCTCGGGGTACACCTCGCGCAGCGCGAGCCGGCCGAACGCCACGTGGCGCGCCTCGTCCTGCATCACGTACGCGTTGACCGCGGCGGCGAGCGTGTTCTTCGCGCTGTCGCGGATGCGCTGGAAGGCGGCGAGCGCGAGGCCCTCGATGAGGACCTGCATGCCCAGGTACGTCATGTCCCATCGCCGGTCGGTGAGCGTCTGCTCGAGCAGCGTCGCCAGCGCCGGCGCGATGGGCCACGCGAGCTTCAGCTTCTCGTGCAGGAGGCGCGAGTACGCCTCGACGTGCCTCGCCTCATCCATCACCTGCGTCGCGGCGTAGAGCTTGGCCTCGATGCCGGGGACCGTCTGCACGATCTTCGCGCTCGCGACCAGCGCGCCCTGCTCGCCGTGCAGGAACTGCGAGAGCGAGTTGGACTGCAGGCTCCGCCGGACGTGCGCCTTCTCGTCGCCCGTGAGGCGCTCCCAGAGGGGCGTGCCGAAGATCGCGATCTGGCGGTCGTCGATCCCCATCGGGTTGTCGTGATCGAGCTCGAGGGACCAGTCGAGGCGGTCGTCGGCGTCCCACTGCTTCTTCTTCCCCTTCGCGTAGAGGCGCAGGAGCTCCGCGGTCCCGTCGTCGTACTCCCACGTGAAGGAGGTGGTGGTCTGCCCCTCGATGGTCCAGCGCGTCTGCTCGACCGGGAGCCGGTAGATGAACTGAGTCCCCACGAGGCGAGACTACACGAGGCCTCGCTCTTCGTGCGGAGGCCTCCGCTGGCGGTGCAGGCGTCGTCGCACCCCGTTCCGACCCCCGCGCTCCTCGTGCGGAAGCCCTCGCAGCGAAAATTCTTTCCTAAGCATGTCGTGCACTTGCAAACAATCGACATGCGGCGTGTCCGGATTTGCCTCCAGGTGGCCTCTCAAGGGGGTGAAGGGCAGCGAAGACCGGGCAAGCCCGCCCGGGCGGGACTGCTCCACGTCCACGTCCAAGAAAGGAAACGCCCCCATGGCGAGTCCCACCAATCGAACCTCACTCCAGGCATCACTCCAGAAACTGAGCGACGGGCTCACCAAGCGCGCCGGCATCATCGCCTCGCTGCTCCTCGGCGGGAAGACGATGACGAACGCGCAGATGGTCGCTCAACTCCAGCAGGTGTCCACCGCCGAGACGGCGGCGGTCACCGCGCAGGCCGCCTTCCGGTCGGCCGTCCTCGCGGCGCAGAACCAGCGCGAAGCGTCGCGGCAGTTCCTCCTCGACCTGAAACAGACGCTCCGGGCCATGTACAGCGGGCAGCCGGACGTCCTCGCCGACTTCGGCCTCGCTCCGCGGAAGACCACCGCGAAGAAGCCGAAGACGATGGTCGCCGCGGCCGCCAAGGCCAAGGCGACGCGCGAAGCCCGCGGGACCGACAAGGGCAAGGTGCAGCGCCTGGACATCTCCGGCAACGTGACCGGCGTCGTCGTGACGCCGATCGTCGAGCCGGCGGCGGACAAGGCGCCCGCTCCTGCGCCCGCGCCGGAGCCCGCGCCGGCGACGCCCCCGCCCGCGCAGCAGCAACCGCAGAAGCAGTGATCGCGTAGCAAGTGGCCCCCCGGCTCCGAAGGGAGCCGGGGGGCCTTCGTTCTCGTGGTATGCGCGGGGGTCATGAGAGCCCTCGCGCGCCTGCTCGCCTTCGCCGTCGTCGCACTGCTCGTCACGTCCTGCATGACACCCGTCGGCGCAGGCGCCTTCGGGCAGGTGCCCCTCGACGCGCCAGCGAAGTGCTCGGACTACTGCTCGAAGATGGGGCTGACCCTCGGGGCGGTCGTCATCATGGCGGGCAACGTCGGGTGCGTCTGCACGCCGCTGCACGGCGGCGGGTCCAGCGCGCGCGAGGCCGCGCCGGCGACCGCGGGAGGAATGGTGGCGATCCTGATCCAGCAGCAGCAGGCCCGGGCGGCGCAGCAGCAACAGCAGCAGCGCAACTCGACCCACTGAGCGAACCGACCCTGGTGCCCCCGGGCACATCG
>DATJYG010000492.1:0-35231 GCA_035499695.1 Polyangiaceae bacterium | reverse complement strand
CGGCGGCTTCGGCATCGACGGGAAGGTGATCCGCGCCACGGCGAGCGAGCTGGCCGAGGTGCACGCGCTCGGGGTGCAGATCGGCATCGTCGTCGGCGGGGGCAACATCTTCCGCGGCCTCAAGGGCGCCAGCACGGGGATGGACCGCGCGCAGGGCGACTACATGGGCATGCTCGCCACGGTCATCAACTCGCTGGCGATGCAGGACGCGCTCGAGAAGGCGGGCGTGCCGACGCGCGTGATGACCGCGATCGAGATCCGCCAGGTCGCCGAGCCGTACATCCGGCGGCGCGCGATCCGTCACCTCGAGAAGGGCCGCGTCGTCATCTTCGCCGCGGGCACGGGCAACCCGTACTTCTCGACGGACACGGCGGCGGCGCTGCGCGCGATGGAGATCCACGCCGACTGCCTCTGCAAGGCGACGAAGGTCGAGGGCATCTACACGAGCGATCCGGTGAAGAACCCGGACGCGAAGATGGTCCCCCGCATGACGTACGACCGCTTCCTCGCCGAGCGCCTCGGCGTGATGGACTCGACGGCGGTGACGCTCTGCCGCGACAACCAGCTCTCCATCCGCGTCTTCAAGATGGCGACGCGCGGCAACATCAAGCGCGTCGTGCAGGGCGAGACCATCGGGACGATCGTCACGGACTGAGCGCAGCGGCTCTCCAGGCTGACACGTAAGAGTTGGAAGAAGATCAGAAGATCAAAAGATCAAGAAGGGGGTTGGGTTGGAATCCACAACACCCCCTTTTGATCTTCTGATCTTCTTGATCTTCTTTACCTCTCACTCGTCTCACGGAAGCGCCCTCGCGACCGTTCCAGAGTAGACGTGGCGCGCCGGCCCGCGCATCGTCGCACGGCCGGACTCGTCGATCGTGATGTCGAGCGGGCCACCCGGCAGACGCACGCGCATAGGCTTGCCGCGCGGGGCGAGGCCCTTCTCGCAGGCGACGGCGACGGTGGCGCACGCGCCGGTGCCGCAGGCCATCGTGATGCCGACGCCGCGCTCCCACACGACGAGATCGATCGCGTCGGAGAGCGCGCACGCGAACTCCACGTTGGTGCCGCGCGGGAAGACGGCGTGCGTCGCCAGGCGCGGCCCGAGGTGCTCGACGTCGCCGCGCCCGAACGCGCCGAAGAGCACCGCGTGCGGGTTGCCCGCGTCGGCGAGCGTCGGAACGATGGTGCGCCCTTCCACCTCGACGGCACGGTCGCCGAGGACGCGAACGACGCCCATGTCGACCGTCACGCGCGCTTCGGCGCCGTCGTCCACGTCGCAGGTGCGCGGCCCCGCATCGGTGTCCACGTGCACGGTGCCGCGCGCGATGCCGTGCGCCCGCGCGTAGCGGAGGGCGATGCAGCGAACGCCGTTGCCGCACATCTCGGGAACCGATCCGTCCGCGTTGATGAGGCGCATGCGCACCTGACACCCGGAGGCGCGCGGAGGCAGCACGACGAGCACACCGTCGCCGCCGACGCCGAAGCGCCGGTCGCACAGGCGCGTTGCGAGCTCGGGCGAGACGTCGGCCTCGGCGCTGGCGTCGACGACGATGAAGTCGTTTCCCAGGCCCTCGTACTTGTCGAACGAGATAGGTGTTAGGTTCTCGCCCATGTCGCGCCTTCGCTGGCTGACGGCTGGAGAGTCGCATGGCCCGCGCCTCACCGCCATCATCGAGGGGATCCCCTCGGGGCTCGAGCTGCTGGCGGCGGACATCGACCCCGACCTGTCGCGCCGCCAGCGGGGATACGGCAGAGGCGGCCGCATGAAGATCGAGACCGACCGAGTCGAGCTCGTCGGCGGCATCCGCGGCGGCGAGACGCTGGGTTCCCCCATCGCGATGAGCATCGAGAACCGCGACCACGCGAGCTGGTTGGACCGCATGTCCCCGGCGCCGATGCCGTCGACGCCCGAGCCGGTGACGCGGCCGCGCCCCGGACACGCCGACCTCGCCGGCGGCCTGAAGCACGACCGGCACGACCTGCGCGACGTGCTCGAGCGCGCGAGCGCCCGCGAGACGGCCGCGCGAACCGCAGTCGGTGCAGTATGCAGGAAGCTCCTCGCGGCGGTCGGGGTCGACGTGTTCGCCCACGTCGTGGCCATCGGCGGGGTCGAGGCGCGGGTCGACGGCCTGGACGCCGACGAGCTTCGCCGCCGCTCGCGCGAGAGCGACCTCTCGTGCGGCGACGCGGAGGCCGAGGAGCGCATGAAGACCGCGATCCGCGACGCGGCCCACGCCGGCGACACGCTGGGCGGCGTCTTCGAGGTCGTCGCGCGCGGCGTGCTCCCCGGTCTCGGCAGCCACGTGCAGTGGGACCGCAAGCTCGACGGGCGCCTGGCGCAGGCGCTCATGTGCATCCAGGCCATCAAGGGCGTCGAGATCGGCGTCGGCTTCGGCGCGGCGCGCGCTCCCGGCTCGGCGGTGCACGACGCGATTCACTACGACGGGGCCGCGCGGCGGTTCGTGCGCCCGACCAACCGCGCCGGCGGGCTCGAGGGCGGCATCACCAACGGCGCGCCCGTGGTGTGCCGCGCGGCGATGAAGCCGATCGCGACGCTGAAGAAGGCGCTCGAGAGCGTCGACGTCCGCACCAAGGAGCCCTACGCCGCCGCGCACGAGCGGAGCGACATCTGCGCCGTGGCCGCCGCGAGCGTCGTGGGCGAGGCGATGGTGTGCATCGTGCTGGCGGACGCGGTGCTCGAGAAGTTCGCCGGCGACTCGATGCGAGAGCTCGTGCGCAACGTCGACGGGTACCGCACCCAGCTCGGGGAGTACTAGAGGATGCCGCGCCCCATCGTCCTCAGCGGCTTCATGGCGACGGGCAAGAGCACCATCGGCCCTCGCCTCGCGGCGCGCCTCGGCGTCCCCTTCGTGGACACGGACGCCGAGATCGAGCGCGCCGCCGGCAAGCGCGTGCCCGAGCTGTTCCGCGAGGAGGGCGAAGCGTCCTTCCGCGTGCGCGAGGGGCGCGTCGTCGAGTCGATCCTCTCGGACGGCGCGCCGAAGGTCGTCGCCTTCGGCGGCGGCGCGGTCACGGTGAAGCGCACGCGCCGCTTCGCCGTCGACCACGCGCTCGTGGTCACGCTCACGGCGTCGCCCGAGACGATCGCCGAGCGCGCGCGCACGATGGATGTCGCGAGCCGGCCGAACCTCGCGGTGGGCGGCGATCCCGTCGCTCGTGCTCGTGAGCTCCTGGCCGACCGCGCCGAGGCCTACGCCGAGTGCCACCTGTCGCTCTCGAGCGAGACGCTCGACGCCGACGCCGCGGTGGACGCCATCGTGGCGCTCGCCGAGCGCGATCCGCTGCTCGTGCCCCTCGGCTCGCGCAGCTACGCGATCGACGTGTGCGACGACGACCCGTCGCGCCTCACCGACGCGGTCGCCCGCTGCGCTCCCTCGTCCGTGGTGTTCGTGAGCGATTCCAACGTGCAGCGCACGCGCGGCGAGGCGCTCGAGGAGGCGCTGCGCCCGCTGGCCATGTCGGGAGCACGCGTGGTGCTCGCGCCGGGCGAGCGGCAGAAGAACCTGGCCAGCGTCTCCACCGTCTGGGACGCGGCGCTCGGCGCGGGCGTCGACCGCGACACGGTGCTCGTCGCCGCGGGCGGCGGCGTCGTGGGGGACGTCGCCGGGTTCGCTGCGGCGTGCCTCCTGCGCGGCGTGCGATTCATCCAGGTGCCGACGACCCTCCTCGCGATGGTCGATTCGTCTGTCGGCGGCAAGACGGGCTTCGATCACCCGGCGGGCAAGAACCTCGTGGGCGCGTTCCACCAGCCCTCCGCCGTGGTCGCAGACCTGGCGCACCTCGACACGCTGCCGCACCGCGAGCTCGTCTCGGGGCTCGCCGAGGTGGCCAAGATCGCCCTCGCGACCGACCGGACGCTGCTCGAGCGGCTCGAGCACGACGCCGGCGCCCTCGCGCGCGGCGACCACGGAGCCCTGCTCCCGGTGGTGCGCGCGGCCATCGACGCGAAGATCCGCATCGTCCGCGACGACGAGCGCGAGGCGGGCCTGCGCGCTCTGCTGAACCTCGGCCATACGGTGGGCCACGCCCTCGAGGCGCACGGCGGCTACTCCCGCTGGCTGCACGGGGAGGCGGTGGCCCTCGGCACCCTCGCCGAGATGCGCGCGACCGTCGCCCTCGGCTGGACCCCTGCCCCGCTGCTCGATCGCGCCCGCCTGCTCTTCGATGCCCTGGGCCTGCCGACGCGCGTCGAGACCTCCGAGCTCACCGCCTCCTGGTCCCACGTGGGCGCCGACAAGAAGCGCGCTTCCGGGGCGCTCAGGCTCCCCGTGGTCGCCGGCCCGGGCGAATCCCGGCTCGAGCGGGTGACGCTCGAGGCGCTCCGCAAGGTCGTCTGCTCCACCTGAGCACACCCTGCGACCGCTACTTTTTGGCACTCTGGAGGCGAGGGCAGTACGCTTCCATCATCGGAGGGTTCTGCATGAACCGCGTCTTGGGCCGTTGCCTGGCGGGGCTCGCGGTCGTCACGGGTGCACTCTCGCTCTCGGCGGGCTGCGTGCATGACGACAGCAGTTTCTTCGTCCAGAACGTCATCTTCCCCACGCCGCAAGGCGCTGGAACCGAGTGCACCTTCACGGCGAACCCGAGCCAGTCCTTTCTCTCCAAAGGGACGCTCGATACGGCGTTCCGCAGCGAGTACGACGCGGTGTTCCTGGTGGCCAACCAGCTCGTGACCGAGAGCAACCCGAACCAGGCCCAGACCGAGACGTCGAACATCAACATCCAGGGGGCGATCGTCCGTGACACCGACGCCGCCGGCAACCAGCTCGACAGCTTCACGTCGCTCACGTCGGGTACGGTCTACGCGGCCGTCGGAGGCACCCCCGGGTACGCGGCGACGACGGCGACCGTCATCAGCCAGAAGGCGGTCCAGGCCGCCGGAAACTTGTCGGGCGGGGTCAAGACGCTGGTCGGGTACTTGAAGTTCTTCGGGCACACCCTCGGCGGCGACTACATCGAGTCCAACGAGTTCGAGTTCCCCGTCGACGTCTGCAACGGGTGTCTCGTCCAGTTCTCGGCCGGCGACATCGACCCCTGCTACTCGACGGTCCCCAACTGCATGAATGCCGTGAACGGCACCGCCACCAGCACCACGAACACCCTCCCGTGCGTGCCGGGCCAGGACACCCCCGTCGACTGCGCGCAGTGCCTGACCACCAGCCTCTGCAACCCGAACCCGGGCAAGTATCTCTGCGGCGACGCCGGCACATCGGGCGGCTGACCCGTCATGGGCGTCCGGCGCGCGTGCGCTGCGCTGGCGACGAGCCTCTTGGCATGGACGCCGGCGGCGCAGGCCGATCCGCAGACGAGCATCGGGCTCACCCTCGGCGGCGTCGTTCGTGACGAGCAAGGCGCCGGCGCGAGCGGAGCGTTCCACCTCGGCGCGCGCGGTGACGTGCTGCTCTTCCGGTCGCGCAACAGCGACATGGCCGTCGGCCCGTACGTCGACGTCGCGACCGCCTCGTTTCACGATACGGACCTCGGCGGCGGCCTCGGGTGGCTCGTCCCGGTGACGGAGGACTTCCCGCTCCTTCTCTCGGCGGGCGGCTTCGCGCGCGACGGCGACGGACGGAGCTGGAGGCCCGGGCTGGAGGGCACGCTGCTCGTCGGCCCGCGCAGCTACAACTTCCACTCCTGGTACGGGCTCGCCGGGGGCCTCTTCGTGCAGACGCGCTGGCTCCCGCAGTCGCCGTCGACGCTCGACGTCGTCATCGGCGCGCAGATCGACGTCGAGCTCCTCGCCCTCCCGTTCGTCTTCGCGTGGCAATCGCTCACTCACTCCTCGTGAGCGCGGACCAGACGCTGATGCCTCGGCGGCATCCGCCGGTGCACTGCTGATCGCCGCCGGAGCGTTGCACGTCCCCGCCAGCGCATGACCGCTCCGCGCCAGCGCATGGCCGCCCCGCGCCAGCGCATGGCCGATCCGCGCCAGCGCGTGGCCGCCCCGCGCCAGCGCATGACTGCTCCACGCCAGCGCATGACTGCTCCACGCCAGCGCATGACCGCTCCACGCCAGCGCATGACCGCTCCGCGCCGGCGCGTGACCGCTCCACGCCAGCGCGTGACCGCTCCGCGCGAGCGCAGGGCCGCTCCGCGCCGGCGCATGATCGCTCCGCGCCAGCGCGTGACCGCTCCGCGCCGGCGCATGGCGTATCCCCGCCGACGCACGTCGTTACGACTCCGCCTGCGGATGCCATGGAGTCCGCCCGCGGACGTCGAGCCCGCACGACCAGACGTCCTGCTTCACGATGGCGTCACCGATCACGCGCGCACGCGGCGACAGCTGAGGTACTCTCGACCCGTCGCGATGGAAAGACGGACCGTTGAGCTGCGGATCGGCGGACAGAATTATCGCGTGGTGACCTCGTCGCCGCAGGACGAGCTGCAGCGGCTGGCCGATCTCGTCGAGACGAAGCTGGCGGAGCTCGGGCCGCGGAATCGGGTGCAGCCCCAGGCGATGCTGCTCGCGGCGATCGCCCTGGCGCACGAGGTGGAGTCGGAGCGCGGGCGGCGCGAGTCGCTCGAGCGCCGCACGCGCGATCTTCTGCGCCGGGTGCTCGTGCGGATCGACGACGCGCTGGAGCCCTACGAGGCGGACGCCGAGGCGGCGGAGGATGCCCCCTCGACGAGGGACGTCGCCGCCACGACGAGGGGCGTGACCGGCGCGACTTCCGAGTAGTCTCCCGGGCGCAGTGTTTCACGTGAAACGATCGGAACCGGGCGCACTGGCCTTCCTCGACGCCGCCCTGGCGGAGGCTCGCGGAGCGAACCTGCTGCGCGAGCGGAGCGTGGCCGCGGCGGACCCGCGGTCCTTCGCGTCGAACGACTACCTCGGACTGTCGACGCACCGGACCCCGGAGGACGACCCGGGGGCCGGCGCCTCCCGCCTCCTCGGTGGGGACAGGCCGGTGCATGCGGCGCTCGAGGAGGCCGCCGCGTCCCTCGTCGGCCTGCCGGCCGCCCTCGCCTTCTCCAGCGGGTACGCCGCGAACCTCGGGGTCCTGTCGTCGCTGGCCGGCCCGGGGGACCTCATCGTGAGCGACGCCCTGAACCACGCCTCGATCATCGACGGGGCCAGGCTCTCGCGGGCCCAGGTCGCCGTGGTCCCCCACTGCGACGTCGACGCGACCGCCGCGGCCCTCCGGCGTCGACGTCCGGGCACCCGCGCCTTCGTCGTCACCGAGAGCTACTTCAGCATGGACGCGGACTCGCCCGACCTCGGCGCCCTTCGGGCCGTCTGCGACGCCGAGGGGGCCGCCCTCGTGGTCGACGAGGCCCACGCGCTCGGGGTGCTCGGCCCGGAGGGCCGGGGCTTGTGCGCGGCCGCCGGTGTGGTGCCCGACGTTCTCGTCGGCACCTTCGGCAAGGCGTTCGGCGCGGCGGGGGCCTTCGTGGGCGGGTCCGAGGCCCTGGTCGCTTGGCTCTGGAACCGGGCGCGTTCCTTCGTCTTCTCCACCGGGATGAGCCCCCTCCTGGCCGCCGCTGCCCTCGACGGCATCCGGCGCTCCCTGGCCGAGCCGCAGCGGCGCGAGCGGGTCGCGGCCGCCGCCCGTCAGCTCAGGCACGGGCTCGCCTCGGCGGGCCTCGAGGTCCTCGGCCACGGGCACATCGTCCCGTGGGTCCTCGGGGACGCTCGCCGCGCGCTCTGGTGGGCCGACGAGCTCCAGTCGCGCGGGGTCATGGTCCGCGCCGTGCGCCCCCCCTCCGTACCCGCCGGGACCGCTCGCCTCCGCCTGACCGTCACGGCCTCCCACGAGAGCGGCGACATCGAGCGACTGGTGGCGGCCGTCCTGGACGCGACGACGAGAGCGCCGTGAGCGGGAGCGACCCGGTCGGCCGCCTCGTGCTCGTGACGGGAACGGGCACGGGCATCGGCAAGACGCACGTCGCCGAGGCGGTCCTCCTGGCGTTCCCTCGCGAGGCGAAGGCCATCGGGCTCAAGCCCGTCGAGAGCGGCGTCGAGGAGGGCGTGCTCACCGACGCCGAGCGCCTCGAGCGGGCCTCGACGTTTCACGTGCAACACTACCGTGTCGCCCTTCGTACCCCGGTCGCCCCCTCGGTGGCTGCCCGGCGCGAGGGGGTCGTCCTCGACGTCCCGCGGCTCCGGGCGGAGATCGCGCGCGTCCGCGCCCTTGCCGAGGTCACCCTCGTCGAGCTGCCCGGCGGTCTCTTCAGCCCCTTCGTCGACCGCACCCTCAACATCGACTTCGGGGCGGCGCTCCAACCGGACGCGACTCTCCTGACCGCCCCCGACCGGCTCGGGGTGATCCACGACGTGCTCGCGACCACCTCGGCCGCCCGGGCCCGTGGCTTCCCGCTCCACACCCTCCTCCTCGTCGCCCCCGAGTCGTCCGACGCGTCGACGGGCGCCAACGCCGAGGAGCTCGCGACTCTGCTACCGGACCTGCGCGTGCTCCCCGTCCCGCGCGGCGCGCCCGAAGCTCTCGCTCGGGGCGCCGAGCTTCAGCGGCTCGCTACGGAGCTGCTGCGTCTCCCTCCACGCGACGCCCCCGTTCGAGCGACAGCACGCCGACGTCCAGACCCTTCGTGAGCCGGTCCTCATGTGTCACGATGACGACGATGGCCCCCCGCTCGGCCTCCTCCCGCACCACGTGGCGGAGGCGGTCGGTCGACGCCGCGTCCAGGCCGGTCGCGGGCTCGTCGAGCAGCAGCAGCGACGGCTCGTGCACCAGCCCCCGGGCAAGGGCCACGCGCTGACGCTGCCCCCGGGAGTACGTCCGCAGGGGCCGGTCGGCGAACGCCGCCAGGTCGAACCGTGCTTGGGCCCGCTCGAACGCCGCCTGCTCGTCGACCCCCTGCAGCCTCGCGGCGAGCTCGATGTTCCGCCGGCCGCTGAGGTCCGGGTAGCAGAGCGACTCGTGCCCCACCCACCCGAGGGTGCTCCTCACCTCGGCCCGGCTGCGCCCGAGCGCCCCGTGGTCCACCTCACCCGACGTCGGCTTCACCAGCGTTCCCACGATCCCGAGCAGGGTCGACTTCCCCGAGCCGTTGGGCCCACGCACCACGGTGATGCGCCCGCTCTCGAAGCGTGCCGACACGCCCACGAGAGCGCGCACCGCGCCGTACCTCTTCGTCACGTTCCGTAACTCGACGGCGGCACCCTGCATGCCTGTGCATGCTACTCTGGGCAGCATGACGGCAGCTGCCGCCCGCGTGGCCGAGGAGCTTCCCGCCCTCCAAACGCTGCGTCAGGCCGTCGAGAGCGCGCTGGAGGGCAAGCAGGAAGCGGTCGAGCTCGCGCTCGTGTCGCTGCTGGCCCGCGGGCACCTGCTCATCGAGGACGTCCCGGGCGTCGGCAAGACGACGCTGGCGCGCGCGCTCGCCAAGGCGATCGGCGGCGAGCTGCGGCGCGTGCAGTTCACGAGCGACCTGCTGCCGAGCGACGTCCTCGGCGTCAGCGTCTACGACCAGCGGCAGGGCGAGTTCGTCCTGCGTCAGGGCCCGATCTTCGCGAACGTGCTGCTCGCCGACGAGATCAACCGCGCCAGCCCCCGCACGCAGTCGGCGCTGCTCGAGGCGATGAACGAGGGCCAGGTCTCGCTCGACGGCCAGACCATCCCGCTGCCCGAGCCCTTCTTCGTCATCGCGACGCAGAACCCGCAGGACTTCGCCGGCACCTTCCCGCTGCCCGAGTCGCAGCTCGATCGTTTCCTCCTGCGCGTGCGCATCGGCTACCCGCCGCCGCAGGTCGAGATGCGGCTCGTGCTCGACGGGCACACCGACACGGCGCGCGACGTCCCCTGCGTGCTCGACCCCGCGCGCCTCGTCGGGCTCCAGCGCGAGGTCGAACGTGTCACGATCGATGGCGCGCTCGCGAACTACCTCCACGCGCTCATCGTCGCCACGCGCTCGTCGCCGCTCCTCTCGCTCGGCGCGTCGACGCGCGCCGCCATGGCGCTCGGCCACGCCGCCCGCGCGCGCGCGCTCCTCCGCGGCCGCCACTACTGCATCGCGGACGACATCCACGACCTGACCGTCCCCGTCCTCTCTCACCGCGTGCGCCTCGCCACGCACGCCGACGGGTTCGTTCCCACGCGCGACGAGGCGGAGTCGGCGCTGCGCGAGATCGTCGCCCGCATCCCCGTTCCTCTCTGATCCGCGGAGCCCGCGATGCTCCACGACCACCGATTGCAGTCCTCCTCCGGCCCGCGCCGGACGGGTCTCGCCCGCCTCTGGAACGCCTGGCGCGAGCGCATCCGCCCGCCGCGACGGCTCAAGTTCACGCGCGAGGGGAAGTTCTTCGTCGGCATCACCCTGGGCGTCGGGTTCGCCGCCATCAACACGGCGAACAACCTGCTCTACCTGCTGCTGGGGATGCTGCTCGCCCTCATCGTCGTGAGCGGCATCATGAGCGAGCTATCCCTGCGCGACCTCACCGTCGTGCGCCGGCTCCCACTCCGCGCGCAGGTGGGGCGCGCGCACCTCGTCGAGATCGAGGTGTTCAACCACAAGGCCCGCGTTCCGTCGTACGCCATCGAGGTCGAGGACCTGCGCGCCGGGCAACCCGCCGACAAGCGCTGCTTCTTCCTCAAGATCAGCCCGCGCTCGGCGCAGGTGGCGGCGTACCGCAGGACGCCGACTCGCCGGGGACGCGACCTGCACGTCGGCTTCCGCATCGCCACACGTTTCCCGTTCGGGCTCTTCGAGAAGTCCCGCGAAGTGCCGGCCGAGGGGGACCTGATCATCTACCCGGCCGTCGACCCGGTCCACCTGCCGCCGGCGCTGTCGGGGCGCTCGCCGGGCGTCGACACGGTGGTCGGCCGCGGGCACGGCGAAGAGTTCCTCGGCCTCAAGCTGATGCGCGACGGCGAGGACCCGCGTGACATTCACTGGCGCAAGACAGCCGCCCTCGGGCAGATGGTCATGCGCGAGCGCGCGCGAGAGACGCGCCCCGACGTCACCCTGACGCTCGACGTCGTGAAGCCCGTCGGCGCTGGAGACGACTGGAACGCCGCCCTCGAGCGCCGGATCCGCGACGTCGCCTCGCGCGCCGTGGCGCACCTCAAGCGCGGCGACCGGGTCGCGCTCGCGACCACGGCCGGGGCCCTCGTCCGCGCGGACCGCACCGTCGGCGCCGACCCGCTCCTTCGCTACCTCGCGCTCGTCGAGCCCGTGAACGAGAACCAGAGCGCGCACGGACAGGAGGCGGCCGAATGAGGTTCGGCCTCGTCCACCGTTTCATGACCGATGCGCTCGCGGCGCTCGGCGTGCTCGCGGTCGTCAGCACCGCGTCACTCAGCCCCTGGACCAACGTGCTCCTCGTCGTCGGGCTGGCGCTCGCGATGGCGCTGCCCGAGAGCTGGCAGGGAAAGCCGGCGCTGCGGCACTTCGCGACGATCGCGCCGCTCACGCTGCTGATCCTGCAGGGGGCCCGGCTGCTCGCAGGACGATCGCCGCTGGACGTCGCCGTGGAGTTCGCGGCGCTCCTCCAGATCGTGCGCCTCGCGACCCGCCGTGGCGCGGCGCACGACCAGCAGATCATCGTGCTCGCCCTGCTGCACTTCGTGGCGGGCACGGTGCTCGGCGGCGGGCTGACGTACGGCCTCTGCTTCCTCGGGTTCCTGGTCGTCGCCCCCGGCGCGCTCGTGCTGAGCCACCTGCGCCGCGAGGTCGAGGGCAACTACCGCCAGGGCGCGCGCGACCGCACGGGTCTGCCCGTCGACGTACCGCGCATCCTCCGCAGCCGGCGCGTCGTGGGCCGCGGCTTCCTCGCGGCGACGTGCTTGCTCTCGGTTCCCATCCTGGTCTTCACGACGGCGCTGTTCATCCTCTTCCCGCGCGTCGGACTGTCGCTGCTCCTGCTGAACCGTCCGCACGCGGGACGCATGATCGGCTTCTCCGACCACGTCGACCTCGGCGACGTCGGCGTGCTGCGCGACGACCCGACGATCGCGCTGCGCTTCGAGATGAGCGACCTTCCCGACCCGCCGCCGACGCGTCTGTCTCTCAAGCTCCGCGGAACGGCGTTCGACACGTACGACGGCCGCGCCTGGGCGCGCGCGCCGCGCGAGCCGGGGCAGATCGAGCGCGGACCGGAGACGGGTGACCTCGTCGCCCTCTTCCGCAGCCCCGATCCGGCGCGCGACCGCGTCGTCCGGATCGACCTCGAGCCCATCGACCCGCCGGTGGTGTTCCTCCCGCCGCGCGCCGTGGCGCTGCGCATCAAGGCGCAGAACCAGATCCTGCTCGGCGAGCCGCTCACGATCCAGCGCGGCGCCGACGACGAGCTCCGTTACTCGGGCTCCGACGCGCGCGGCCTCCGCTACGACGTCTACCTCGCGGGCGAGGCCGAGGCGCTCCCCGAGCAGCTCGCCGCCAAGGAGCGCGCCCGATACCTCGCCCTCCCCGGCGATCTCCCCGATCGCGTGAGCGCCCTCGCTCACCAGTGGACGGACGCGCTCCCGACGCCCGAGGCGAAGGCACGCGCCATCGAGGACCACCTGCGCCGCGAGTACGGCTACGACCTGAAGTCCCCGTCGCAGGGCAAGCCGCAGCCGGTCGACCACTTCCTCTTCGAGTCCAGGCGCGGGCACTGCGAGTTCTTCTCGACCGCGATGGCGCTCATGCTGCGTTCGGTCGGCATCCCGTCGCGCAACGTGACCGGGTTCGTCGGCGGCACCTGGAACCGCTTCGGCCACTACTACGCGGTGCGCGAGGGCGACGCGCACTCGTGGGTCGAGGCGTACATCGATCCCGGGAGCCCGCCCCCGTCGCCGCGAGACCGCGCGCACACGGCGACATGGCAGACGTTCGACCCCACGCCCGCCTCGGGCGCGCAGCCGATGGAGCCGCCGGGCGGCCTCTATTACTACCTGCGCGATCTCGTCGAGGCGATGTCGCAGCGGTGGAACACGTACGTCGTCGGCTACGACCTGCGCAAGCAGGTGCGCCTCTTCGACGAGCTGAGTCGCCGCTACGAGCGGCTGCGGCGCAGCACGGGCGTCGACAAGGGGCCCTTCGAGCACATCACGCGCGGCCCCGTCGCGGCGGCGCTCCTCCTGGTGGTCGTCGCCCTCGGCTACCTGGCGTGGCGACGGCGACGGCGCGCGACCGAGCGCCGCGAGGATGCGCCGACGAAGCCGACGGTCGACGCGCGCATCGAGGCCGCCGCCGCGCTGTATCGGGCGCTCGAGACGGCGCTGCAGGCGCAGGGCATCACGCGGGCGCCATCCACGCCGCCGCTGCGGCACGCCGAGGAGCTTCAGGCGCGCCATCACCCGCTGGCCGGCGAGGTCGTCGAGCTCACCGAGGTCTATCTGTCGAGCCGCTTCGGAGGCGACGTGCTCACCGACGCGCGCCGGCGCGAGTTCGAGCGGCGCGTGCGCGAGATCCGGGGCTATCGCTCGCCGCCGGCGTCGGCCGTCTAGCGGCGACGCAGCGCGGGCTCAGGCCCTGCGATTCAGGCTGATGCGGGCGACGTCCTGCTGCGCCGGCCGCGACGCGACGCCGTAGCTGCTGCCCGGCTGCGGGCGCGCCGTGAGCCCGTCGAACTCGAGGTTCGGCTCGCCGGCCTCGATCCAGGCGACGATCACGGGGTCGCGCTTGGCGGCGGCCTGCGCCCCGCGCAGCTCCACCAGGTTCACGTGGACGCCGTTGCGAAGCTGGTCGGCCGTCACCGCGCGCTGGATGCTGCCGACGGGGCGAGCCGCGCCGGCACGGTCGTAGGACTGGACGACAAGACGGTAGGCGCCGTCGCGGACGCCGTCCGCTTTGACCTCGGCGTGGACCGTGCTGGCGCCGTCGCCCAGGGTGGCTGCGGCGAGCAACGCCAGCCAGGAGCCGGCGGTCGCTGCCGCCCTTCTCCTGCTGCTCTTTGCCGCCTGCTTGCCCATCGTGCGCCTCTCTGTCCAGCTTTAGCGAGAACCGTGCCGAAGCTTGTCCACAGCTTCTCCGAAGCCCAACCGTGCGAACTTCGCCCGCCGGTCGGACAACCCTTCTCGGCGGATTCTTATGCCGCCGCGCCCGCCAAAGGGCGCAACTAGGCGAGCTTCCCGAGCTTCTCGCCGACGCACCGCGCTGTCCGTACGGCGACAGCTGCTCCCGTGGTCCGACATGAGCGTGGCGCGACAATTCGATCACAGCGCGCGGCAACGCCTCAACGGCGCCCGAGTGGTGGACGGGCTTCCCACCCCCGACCGCCTCCCCGATGCTCAGTTCTGCATCTTGCTCGCGAACGTGAGCTCCCCGTCCGGCCGCCGGTCGACCCGGATGGTGGTCCCGGGAGGAAACTCGCCGCCGAGGACGCGCCTGGCCAGGGGGTCTTCCAGGTTCTTCTGGATGGCGCGCTTGAGCGGCCGGGCGCCGTAGGTCGGGTCCCAGCCGACCTCCGCGAGGTAGTCCTTCGCCCGGTCGGTGAGCTCGAGGTGCAGGTCACGCCGCGCGAGCCGGTCGGAGAAGCGCTCGAGCTGGATGTCGACGATCTTGCGAATCTGCGACTGCTCGAGCCGGTTGAAGATGACGACCTCGTCGAGCCGGTTGATGAACTCGGGCCGGAAGGCCTTGCGGACCTCGTCCATGACCGCGCGGTTGATCAGCTCGCGGCGGGTATTCGCGTCCAGCCCCGGTCGCTCGTCGATCGCCTGGATCTGCGACGAGCCGAGGTTGCTCGTCAGGATGATCACCGTGTTCTTGAAGTCGACGGTGCGGCCCTGCCCGTCGGTGAGTCGCCCGTCGTCGAGCACCTGCAGCAGGATGTTCCACACGTCCGCGTGCGCCTTCTCGACCTCGTCGAAGAGGACCACCGAGTACGGCCGGCGGCGGACCGGCTCGGTGAGCTGCCCGCCCTCCTCGTAGCCGACGTACCCGGGAGGCGCGCCGATGAGCCTCGAGACGGCGTGCTTCTCCATGTACTCGCTCATGTCGAGCCGGATCATGGCGCGCTCGTCGTCGAACAGGAATTCCGCGAGCGCGCGCGCGAGCTCGGTCTTGCCGACGCCGGTCGGGCCCAGGAAGAGGAAGCTGCCGATGGGCCGGTTCGGATCGCCGAGGCCCGCGCGCGAGCGCCGCACGGCGTTCGCCACGGCCTCGACCGCCGCGTCCTGCCCCACGACGCGCTTCTTCAGCTCCTCCTCCATGTGGAGGAGCTTGTGCATCTCGCCCTGCATCATCTTGGCGACGGGGATGCCGGTCCACTTGGAGACGATGGCCGCGATGTCCTGGTCGGTGACCTCCTCGCGCAGGTAGCTGTTCTTCTCCTGCACCTTCGCGAGCGTCTTTCGCTGCTCGTCGATCTGCTTCTCGAGCTCGGGGATGCGGCCGTAGCGGAGCTCGGCGGCCTTCCCGAGGTCTCCCTTGCGCTGCGCCTCGTCGGCCTCGTGCCGAAGCCGCTCGACCTCGGGCTGCGCCTTGCGGATCTTGTCGATGACCTCTTTCTCGCGCTGCCACTGGGCCTTCATGGCGCTCGACTGTTCCTCGAGCTCGGCGATCTGGTGCTTCACCTCCTCGAGGCGCGCCTTGCCCGCCGGCGTGCGCTCCTTCTTGAGCGCCTGCTGCTCGATCTGCAGCTGCATCAGCTTGCGCTGAACCGCGTCGATCTCGGCCGGCATGCTGTCGACTTCCATCTTGATCTTCGCGGCGGCCTCGTCGACGAGATCGATCGCCTTGTCCGGGAGGAAGCGATCGGTGACGTACCGGTCGCTCAGCGTCGCCGCGGCGACGAGCGCGGCGTCCGTGATCCGGATGCCGTGGTGCACCTCGTAGCGCTCCTTCAGACCGCGGAGGATCGCGATCGTGTCCTCGACGGTCGGCTGCGTGACGAGCACGGGCTGGAAGCGGCGCTCGAGCGCCGGGTCCTTCTCGATGCGCTTGCGATATTCGTCGAGGGTCGTCGCTCCGATGCATCGCAGCTCGCCGCGCGCGAGGGCGGGCTTGAGCAGGTTGGCCGCGTCCATCGCGCCCTCGGCGGCGCCGGCGCCCACGATCGTGTGCAGCTCGTCGATGAAGAGGATGATCCCGCCCTGGGAGGTCTCGACCTCCTTCAAGACGGCCTTGAGCCGATCCTCGAACTCGCCGCGGTACTTGGCGCCCGCGACGAGCGCCCCCATGTCGAGCGCGCAGAGCCGCTTGTTCTTCAGCGACTCCGGCACGTCGCCGCGCACGATGCGCTGGGCGATGCCCTCGACGATGGCGGTCTTGCCGACGCCGGGCTCGCCGATGAGGACCGGGTTGTTCTTCGTGCGTCGCGACAGCACCTGCATCACGCGCCGGATCTCCTCGTCGCGGCCGACGACCGGATCGATCTTGCCCTTTCGCGCCGCATCGGTGAGGTCGCGCGTGTACTTCTCGAGCGCCTGGAACTTCCCCTCGGGGTCCTGGTCGGTGATGCGCTGGCTGCCGCGCACGCTGGCCATCGCGGTCAGCAGCTTCTCGTACGAGAGCCCGCCGTTCGCCTCGAGCAACGAGGCGATGTCGCGATCGTGCTTGGCCATCGAGAGCAGGTAGTGCTCGACGGAGACGTAGTCGTCCTTGAGCTGCTTCGCCTCCTCCTCGGCCCGACGGATGACCTCCATCGTCCGGCGCGAGAGCCCCGGCTCGGCGCCGCCCGTGGCGCGCGGGAAGGCCTCGACTTTCTTGGCCACTGCGTCGCGAAAGGCGCCGAGATCGGCCCCGGCCTTCTGCACCAGCGGCCCGGCGACGCCGCCCTCCTGCTCCAGCATCGCCAGGAGCAGGTGCTCGGGTTGAAGCTCGGGATTCCCCCGCCGCGACGCGTGCTCGACGGCGCTCTGGAACGCCTCGCGGCTCTTCGTGGTCATTCTGTCGGGACGCATGTTGTGCTCGGGCTCCCGGCGAAACTAAGTCGCCTTCGACCCGGCGCAAGACGCGTGCCGCTGATCCGTCCCTCGCCTGGGAGGCTCAAATGTCGAGATTCTTCACGCTGAGCGCGTTCTCTTCGATGAACTGGCGCCGCGGCTCGACCTGGTCCCCCATGAGGATCGTGAAGATCTGGTCGGTCTGGACCACGTCGTCGAGGCGGACCTGAAGCATGACGCGGGTGTTGGGGTCGAGCGTCGTCTCCCAGAGCTGCTCCGGGTTCATCTCGCCCAGCCCCTTGTAGCGCTGGATCGACGTGCCCTTGCGGCCACGGCTGTCGATGTAGTCCCAGAGGGCGTCGGCGTCCTCGGCCTCGATTTCCTCGCCCTTGCCCTTCTCGGCCTCGCGCAAGAAGTATGGCGCCGGCCCGATCGAGCGCAGATCCTGCTCGATCGAATAGAGCTCCTCGTACTCCGCCGAGTCGACGAGGTTCCAGTCGATGGTCACGGGACGCGCCGCCGCACCCGGCCGCGGGACGATGCGAATGCTCGCCGCGCCGTGCTCGACCTCCCAGTCGATGTCGATCGAGAGCGGCAGGATGTCGGGCTTCTTCTTCTCGAGGCGCGCCTTGATGAGCGGGACGGCGGCCTCCACCTTCTTGCGCTCACGCAGCTCGGTCTTGCCGAGCGGGGCGGCGTGGAGCACCTGTCCGATGATGCTCGCGTCCGCGCGACGATCGAGCTTGCCGAGCGCGCGCTTGAACAGGCGCAGGCGCTCCGCCAGGCGGAACAGCGGCTCGCCAGAGAGCGTCGGTCCCTTGCTCGCGCGGACAGCGAGGCCCTCGACACCGTGCTCGAGAAAGAAGCGGTCCAGGCTCGGCTGGTCCTTCAGGTACACGTCCTTCTTCCCGCGGCGAGCGCGGTACAGCGGCGGCTGCGCGATGTACAGGTAGCCGCGTTCCACGAGCTCCGGCATCTGCCGGTAGAAGAACGTGAGGAGCAGCGTCCGGATGTGGCTCCCGTCCACGTCGGCGTCCGTCATGAGCACGATGTGGTGGTAGCGGAGCTTCTCGATGTCGAAGCTCCCCTCGCCGATCCCGCAGCCGAGCGCCGCGATGAGCGTGCCGATCTCGGCGCTGGAGAGCATCTTGTCGAGGCGAGCGCGCTCGACGTTCAGGATCTTGCCGCGGAGCGGGAGGATCGCCTGGAAGCGGCGGTCGCGCCCCTGCTTGGCGGAGCCGCCGGCGCTGTCACCCTCGACGATGTAGATCTCGGCCTCACCGGGATCGCGCGTCTGGCAGTCGGCCAGCTTGCCCGACAGCGTCGAGTAGTCGAGCTGGCCCTTGCGCACGACCTCGCGCGCCTTGCGGGCCGCTTCGCGCGCCTTGGCGGCGAGGATCGCCTTCTCGACGATCTTCTTCGCCGTCTGCGGGTTCTCCTCGAAGAAGCGCCCCAGCTTCTCGTAGACCTGCGTCTCGACGATCGTCTTCACCTCGCTCGAGACGAGCTTGCTCTTCGTCTGGGAGTCGAAGCTCGGGTCGGGATGCTTGATGCTGATGACGGCAGTGAGGCCCTCGCGGATGTCCTCGCCCTGCAGACCCGTCTTCACGTCCTTGAAGAGGTTCTGCGCCGCCCCGTAGTTGTTGAAGACCTTCGTCAGCGCCGCGCGCAGACCCGTGAGGTGCGTGCCGCCGTCCTTGTTGTGGACGTTGTTCGTGTAACAGAAGATCTGCTCCGAGTAGCTCGAGTTCCACTGCAGAGCGAGCTCGATGCCGATGGGCGCCGCGCCGCCCTCGATCGCCTGCTCGGCGAGGATCGCGATGACCTTGTCGTTCACCGGGTCCTTCGCCTTGTTCAGGTGCTCGACGAACTCGCGGATGCCGCCCTTGTACTGGAAGGTCTCGGTGCGGCCCGTACCCCGCTCGTCGGTCAGCGTGATGAGGAAGCCGGCGTTGAGGAACGAGAGCTCGCGCAGGCGGCTCGCCAGGATGTCGAACTGGAACTCGGTCGTCGAGAAGATCGTCGGATCCGGCTTGAACGACATCTTCGTGCCCGTCTTGTCGGTGTTGCCGATGACGGCGAGGGGAGCGACGGGCGCGCCGCGCCGGTACTCCTGGAAGTGCACGTGACCCTCGCGACGGATCTCCATCTTGAGCCACTCGCTCACGGCGTTCACGGCGCTCACACCGACGCCGTGCAGCCCGGCGCTCACCTTGTAGCTCGAGTGGTCGAACTTCCCGCCGGCGTGGAGGACGGTCATGACGACCTCCGCGGCGCTCACGCCGCGCTCGTGCATGCCGACCGGAATGCCGCGCCCGTTGTCCTCGACCGTGACGGATCCGTCGAAATGGATGGTCAGGTCCATCCGCGTGCAGAAGCCGCCGAGATGCTCGTCGACCGCGTTGTCGACGACTTCCCAGACGAGGTGATGCAGGCCAGACCCGTCGTGGACGTCGCCGATGTACATCCCGGGGCGCTTGCGAACGGCTTCGAGTCCCTCGAGGACTGTGATGCTCGTGCTGTCGTAGCTGGTGGCCGAGGGGGGCGGGTTGGTCTGGGTCGTGCTCACGTTGGCCATTCGGGATGCGTTTCCCCGCGCCGGGTCTCCGATGAGAGGGCCAGGGGGATAGAAGGTTTGTTTTCTCGATGAAGAAGCCGCACTGTGCGCGGCCCCGTCGATCGGACGAGTGAGTATACGTCTCCCGGGCTTTCTCCGCAACCAAAACGCCCGGATATTCTCCCTTGATATCGACCACTTACGTGGTGTGCGCCAGCGCCACAGCGGGCCCGAGACGGCACCGCCGCCCGCCCCGGAAATCGGGCCCTTTCGACCCGCCCCGGACGCCGCGAAGTCGACCCCTCAGGCCGCCTGCACGCGGCCGGCGACAACGCGGAAATCCCGCCGCTCTTCCAACGCGAAAACCCCCAGGGTCTCGACGAGCGCCGGACGCGTCGTCGTGAGCACCACCTGCCCCGGCTGAGCTGCCACGGCCGCCAGCAAGGCCGCCGTGCGGGTGCGATCCAGCTCGCTCGAGACGTCGTCGAGCAGCAGCACGGGGCGCACCCCTCGCGCGCGATCGATGAGCGCCATCTCGGCCATGACCAGCGCGAGCACGACCGCGCGCTGCTGCCCTTGCGATCCGACGCCGCGGACAGGCCTGCCGTTGAGCTCGAGGGCCAGATCGTCGCGGTGGGGGCCGATGCCCGCCGAGCGACGCGCGCGGTCTTGTCTGCGTCGCGCGGGCTCGGCGAGCAACGCGCGATACGTCTCGGCATCCCGCGGCGCGCTCCTGACGTACCGGGCCGTGAGCGCGACCTCCTCGGCTCCGATGCGCGCGTGCGCAGCTTCGGCGAGCGGCGCGAGCTCGGCGGCCGCGGCTTCGCGGCAGTCGCTGACGGCGAGCCCGTGGCGCGCGACCAGGTCCTCCCACTGAACGAGGTCCGCGGCATCCTCGCCGCGCGTCTCGAGCACTCGCTGGCGGCTCTTCATCGCCTGCGCGTAGGCGGCCAGATCACCGAGGGACGCGGGTGTCCGATAGAGCGCTGCCCGGTCGAGGAGCCGGCGCCGTTCGCTCGCGGGGCCGGCCGCCAGAGCCACGCTGCCCGGGTGGAAGAGGACGATCGGCGTCATCACCGCGTAGGCGGCGAGGCTCTCGGGACGCTTGCCGTCGAGACGCACCTGTCGCATCCGCGGTCGGATCCCGATGGTCTGCTGCCGGACGATCCCCTCCTCCGTCACGCGTGCGCGGATGCTCGCCAGATCCCGTCCGTGGACGATGGCCTCCCCCAGCCGGCCCGTACGGAAGCTCTTGGACGTCGCGACGACGTACAGCGCCTCGAGCAGGTTCGTCTTCCCCTGCCCGTTGTCGCCCTGCAGGACGTTCAGGCGCGGCCCCAGCTCGATCTCCGCGCTGGCGAGGTTGCGAAACCCGTCCACCGCCAGCGAGACGATCGCCAGCTGGCGCATCGATCAGATTCGCATCGGCATCACGACGGCCAGGAACTGCCGCGGGCCAGCCGGCCTCACCACCGCCGGATCCAGCTCGCCGCCGAGGCCGAGCTGGACCTCGTCGTCGTCCAGCGCCGAGAGCACGTCGAGGAAGTACTTGGCGTTGAACCCGATCGTCATGTTCGGGCCGGTGTAGTCGATGGGGATCTCGTCGAAGCCCTCGCCACTCTCCGGCGACTCCGTGGTGATGCGCATGGTGCCCTTGGTCATCGCGAGCTTCACTCCTCCGGTGCGCTCGCTCGCCGCGATGGACACGGCGCGCATGGCCTCGGCGAACGCGCTCCGCGGCACCCGGACGGTCTTCTCGCTGTTCTGCGGGATGACCTGCGAGTACGGCGGGAACTGCGCGTCGACGAGCCGCACCGCGAAGGACATGCCGCCGCCCTGGAAGAACGCGCTCGACCCGCTCTGGGCGATCTGGACCTGCGCCTTCGCGCCTTCCTTCGACTCCGCCGCGATGTCGTCGCACAGGCGCCGGAGCTCCTGCACGGCCTTGAGCGGGATGAGCATCGTGGCCGACGCCTGGCGACCGCCGACCTTGACCTCCATCTTGGACAGCCGGTGACCGTCGGTCGTGACCATGCGGACGACGTCGCCGTCCCACTCGAAGAGCGCCGAGTTCAGGTGCGCGCGCGTCTCGTCGGTCGAGATGGAGAAGTGCGTCTTCGCGATGAGCTCCTGCAGGGCGTCCACGTCGAGCGACAGCGACGGCGAGCCCTCGGACGGCGCCGGAAGGGGCGGGAAGTCGTCCCCCGGCATGCCGCGCAGCGTGTAGCGGCGAGCGCTCCCTGCCGCCTTGATGGTCGTCGTGGCGTTGTCCTGCGACGCGAGATGGATCGGCCCCTCCGGCATCATGCGGACGCGCTCGAGCAGGTCCTTCGCCGACACGGCGACGCTGCCCCCCTTGCTGACGTCCACCGTCACGCGGCCGACCAGCGCGAGATAAAGGTCGGTGGCTGCCACGCGGAGGGCGCTCGGGCCGTCGACCGCGAGCAGCACGTTGGAGAGAACCGGCATGGTGCTCTTGCGCTCGGCGACACCCTGCATGCGCGCCACGAGCTTGAGCAGATCCTTCTTGGGTACCGTGAGTTCCATCGCTCTCCGTTTCGGTAGCTTTCCTTAGATGAGATCCGTACTAGTGTCGATAGAGCCTGTGGACGGCGGGGAGAACCGCACGAGCCAGCAGATTTCGAGGGCTTGCGGCTCGGGGCGAATGTGGAACCGCAAGCGCGTCGGCAGAGGACTGACGGGGATACGTCACCAGTCCGACATTGTCCGCAGGTTCGTCCACGTGGACACACCCAGCGTTATCGTCAGATTGACCACAGCCGGAGCGCCGCGCGGGCGGCGTCAGCTCTCGGCCAGCGTTCGCGCGAGCGCGTCGATGAGACTCCGATACGCGCGCTCGTAGGTCTTCGGCCCCACGTCGCCGGTCGCGCGGGCGCGCTCGAGGTCCGCAAGCTCCTCGAGAATCGCCTTGCGGTCGCGCTTGGAGGCTGCCAGGGGCTCGCTGCCGCCGCCGGGCCGACGGAAGGCGATGACGAGCCCCGCGACGACGGCGGCGAAGGCCAGCAGCGCCGCGAGCACGCGCCCGGGGCCTGGCGTGGGGAGGTCGTGGATGCCGACCGACAGCGTGTCGAGGTGCGGCTCATCCGGTCGCAGGCGGCGCTCGGTCACGAGGAAGCTCTGCCCTTCATCGTTTCTCCGGAGCTCTGCTGGGGGAAAACTGTCGACAGACAGCTTGATGTCCGACGTCGCCGCCAGCATCACGCGGGCGATGGCGACGTGCGGGGGCATGCCGACGGAGAAGTCGACGTCCTTGTCTCCAGACCAGGGGAGCTGCCAGCGGAAGTCCACGGCGTGGCGCCCGGGCGGGAAGGTGCCGCGGAGGTGCGCCTGCCCGCCCATCTCGTCGGCGCCCTGGTCGGTCATCGATTGCCCCGCGCTGAAGGCGGTGGCGCCCTCGGGGAGCTTCATGTTCAGGTCGAGGGGCTGCCAGGCGGTCGGGCCAAGGTTGTAGATGTTGAGCACCTCTTCGACCTGCAGGCGGTCGTCGCGCATCTCGGTGGCGACCGTGGCCTCGGCGACGATGAGGGCCTTCTGGATGTCGTGCGTGACCGGGTAGACGTGCAGCACGACGCGCATCGCCTTCACCTGCTGCATCTGGAAGGGCATCGCGGCGAAGAGCCCGCCCTCGTAGCCGACGCTCACGCGGTAAGCGATGTTGCTGGCTCTCTCGAGCTTGGGGAAGACGGCGCGTCCGGTGGCGTCGGTGTTCGCCTGCATGTGCTGGCGGCTGTCTCCCTTGGCCACCGAGTTGACGAGGATGCCGAGCGTGACCTGCTCGCCGGGCACCGGCTTGTCCTCGGCGTCGCGCAGGTCGACGGCGATCGTGCCCTCGGGCAGCGAGGGATCCTCCTGCTCGGTGTCCTGCTTGGGCTGGAACACGCCGGGCATCCCGCCCGCCCCGTCGTTCCGGCCCTCGCCGGGCAGGCCGCCCCCCGCCTGCGCGTGCGGGTTGTCGCCCACCGCGGGGTGATCCGGCGGCAAGTCCTCCTCGCCCTCGTCCTGCGCGCGCGCGTGCGTGCTCACCGCGAGCGCGAGCGCCATCCCCACGGCGACCGCCACGCGCCTAGGCGTCGGCATCCTGCTTCTCCGTGGCGGCATGCATCGCGGCGCCGCACTTCTTGCAGAAAGCCGCATCCGACTCGTTGGAGGCACCGCATTTCGCGCACGCCGCGCGGTCCGGGGCATCCTCGGCTTCGGCCTGCTCCGTCTTCGCCTCGGTCGGCGCTGCGGCTTGTCCCTCCACGAGGCCCCGCTTGCCGAGGTACTCGCGGGCGAGGCGCTCGGCCTCGGCGCGCAGGGGGCCGATCTCGCGATCCATCTCGCGCATCACGGCCTTCGCGTCGGCGCGATAGCGTGCGACGAGGTCCTCGTAGTCCGCGTCATCGATCTTGCCGAGAGCATGCTCGGCCTCCAGGTCCTTGAGCGCCCGCAGCACGCGCCGCTTCTCCTCGCCGAGCGCGTCCACTCCGTGCCGGCGTGTCGCGACGGTCTGGAAGCCCGTCTGCAAGGGAGCGTCCCCACTCAGCGTCCGCACGCTCGCCCAGAGCAGGGCGATCGTCCCCAGCAGGCCGCCGGACGCGAGCACCAGCAGCCCCGAGCCCATCCCGGCCGCGAGGCCCACGGCGACGGCGCCGAGCACGGTGGCCGCGGGCAGGCCGATCGCGACCGCGCGTCCCAGGGAGCGTTCGGCCTCGTCGCCGCCTTCCCTGTCTCGCCGCGTGGGCTGTCCGTCCCGCTGTCGTCGCGGCGACCCTTCCCCGCGACTCCGACCGGCAACGTTGGCTTTTTTCGCCTTGGCCTCAGTCATCGAGCTCCTTCAGCTCGTCGTCGAGGCGCGCGTCGTACGCGTCTTTGGGGGCCGCCTTGGAAGCGGGCGGGCTGTCCGTCCCCCCGCTCCCCGCGGGGGCCGGGCCCTCGTTGCGCCGCCAGCGCCGGAGCATCCGCGCGAGGCCGTACGCGCCGAGGGCGATGCCCAGGACGGGCACGGCGTAGATCGCCTTCATCGCGCCGCGGTTGGGCGGGACGACCAGCTTGTCGGTACCGTGCTCGGAGACGTACGCGTCCACGATCTGATCGACCGTGAGGTGGGCGCGAAGCTGCTCGCGGATCCTGTCGCGCGCCGCATCGGCCTCGCCGCAGCTGCACGAGCTGAGCGGGCGCTGGCAACCGGGGCACGTGCAGCGGACCTTTCCGAAGATGATGCGCTCGTCGTCGCTGTCGATGCGGACGTAGCCGTCCATGTTGCCGGGGGACATGCTCTGCGCCCGGGCGATAGGCGTCGCCGCGAGCATGATGCCGAGGAACACGCTCGTCGCGACGGCCGCCACCCCGCGCGCGCCCGCCCACACGCGAGATTCGCCGAGCTCGAGCTGCGGCCACATGCACACCACGCTGCCGAGGATGAGGATGATGCATCCGAGCCAGATCCAGCTCACGAGCGGGTTCACGTGGATCTGCAGCGAGGCGACCTTCGTCTCGGGGTTGATCGAGCTGACGATGGCGTACACGTCGTGCCGCAGCCCGTGGAGGATGGCCACCTGGGTCTGCGGCGCGTCCGGCTGGCGCTTGTACATGAGCTTCCCCGGCTCGAGCCGCCCGACGTACTTGCCGCCCTCGCTCACGTCGACCGACGCGAAGACGCTGCGCTTCGTGTTGTCGACCTCCATGTGCTCGCGCACGTAGGTCAGCGTGTACTCGCCCGCCTGGTAGCTCTGGCCCGGAGCGAGGGAAGCCTCCGCGTCCTTGTTCCACGACTGGCCGGTGAAGCCGACGAACATGAGGACGATGCCGAAGTGCACGACGTAGCCGCCGTAGCGGCGTCGCGACGTCGGCGGGAGGGTCAGCAGGGTGTGGGCGAGCCCCGGCAGGCCGCCGAGCCACCAGAGGATCTTCGGCGTGCGCTCGCTCGCGCCGGTGCGGGCGCGCGACCGGAAGAGGGCCACGAACTCCTGCACGATCACGGCGACGTTGAAGGCGCACAGCGAGAAGCCGAGCACCGGCATGATCGCGTTGAACCCGCGCAGCGCCTGCCCGAGCGCGCCCGAGTAGATCGGGTCGCTGTACACGATCGCCGGGAACCCCAGGATGTTGCCCAGCGCGAGGTGGAGCAGCGCCGCCGCCACGAAGGTGATGGTCGGCGCTCGGAACGCCCGCTTGAGGGCGCCGGGGCCGGTCTTCTTCCAGCCGAAGAGCGTCCCGATGCCCATCAGCGCCAGGAGCAGGAGCCCCAGCGGCTGCACCCACGCCTTGTAGAACGGCGGGCCCACCGAGACCTTCTCGCCCGTCAGCGCCTCGCTGATGAGCGGGAACGTCGTCGCGATGAGGATGAAGAAGAGCAGACTGCAGAGGATCCAGTTGTTGAGGACGAACGTGAACTCGCGCGAGACGAGCGACTCGATGTGCGGCCGCTTCGGCTCGAGGTCGATCCCCTTGGTCATCCGCCGAAACACGAGCTCCAGGGCCACGTACACGGCGGCGCCCACCTCGAACGAGATGAGGGCGACGCGCCAGCCCACCGACAGCGAGGCGTGCCAGACGAAGTACACGCCGGGCAGGCACGCGAGGATCACGATCCATCCCGAGATCACCGCGGCACGGCGCAGGCGGCGCTCGCGCGGCAGGTCGCGCAGCTCCGGCCAGCGCCAGAGGGTGAGCGTGATGGCGAAGACGATGACGATCGCGAGGAACGTGCTGAAGTACGAGCCGATCGACGACTGCGCGAACGCGTGGACGCTCGCGATCATCCCGGAGCGCGTCAGGAACGTGCCGAAGATCGTGAGGAAGAACGTGAGCCCGATGAGGAACACGTTCCACACCTTCAGCAGGCCGCGCCGCTCCTGGATCATCACCGAGTGCACGTACGCGCTCGCCACGATGAACGGCATGAACGCCGCGTTCTCGACCGGGTCCCACCCCCAGTAACCGCCCCAGCCGAGCGACTCGTACGCCCAGACCATGCCGAGGGTGTTGCCGATGGCGAGGAACATCCACGCGAAGAGCATCCACTTGCGGCTGGCGACGATCCACTCGTGGTCGAGCCGCCCGGTCGCCAGCGCCGCCACGCCGAAGGCGAAGGGCACCGAGCAGCCGACGAACCCCGTGTAGAGGCACGGCGGGTGGATGATCATCCAGTAGTTCTGGAGCGCCGTGTTCAGGCCCTCGCCGTCGGCCCGCGCGCCGGCGATGCCCGTGGCGAAGGGATTCGCCCCGCTGCCGGGCATCCAGGGGGCGCCGATCATCACGAGGCAGAAGAAGAGGATGATCGCCATCAGCGTGGCGATGACGTACGGCTGGAGCTCCAGGTACTTGTTGCCGAGCCACTTCACGCAGGCGCCCGTGTAGAGGCTCAGGAGGAAGAGCCACCAGAGGAGCGACCCGTCCTGCCCGCCCCACAGGGCCGTGAGCAGGTACCACCAGGGCATCGACCGGTCGGAGTGCTGCGCGACGTACCGGATGCGGAAGTCGTGCGTGACGAACGCGTACGCGAGGCAGAACACGCACACCGCGATGAGGGCCACGGTGCCGTAGGCGCCGAAGCGCGCTGCCTGGAGGACGCGGGGCTTGCGCGATGCGCCTGCCGAGAGGGAGACGGCGAACGTGTAGCTCGCCACCACCATGACGGCGAGCAGCAGGCTCGCGCCGAATGCGGGGAAGGTGCTGCCGAAGACGTGGAGTAGGCTCGCCATCGTGGATAGCTCGCGCTCGAGCTCGGACGTGCGAAGTCTAGCAGCGGCCGGGAGATCGCGCGCGTGGCCCACGCACGCGGCCCTCCTCGGCGTCCAGGCCGCGTTCGCCGCGGCCGCGGTCGAGGGCAAGCTCGCGCTCGGGCCGGTGGCGGAAGGCGGGGAGGGCGTCGAGCCGCTGGCGCTCGCGATGGCCCGGATGACGGGGGCGGCGCTCTTTTTTCAGGTGGTGATGCGCGGCACGGGCAGGATCCGGCCGCTGCCGTGGGTGGATCACGCGCGCATCATGGCGCTGTCGGTGCTGGGGATCGTGCTCAACCAGACGCTGTACCTGGTGGGGCTTCGGATCACGACGCCGTTCGCTGCGGCGCTGCTCGGGGCGACGATACCCGTTTTCACCGCGGCCGTGGCCATCGTGCTGCGCGTCGAGCGGGCGGACGTGCGCACGTGGGTCGGGCTGGCGCTGGCCTTCTCGGGCGTGCTCTGGCTGACGGGCATCGGCAGCATCGACCTCGGCGCCGTCGTCATCGCCGCCAACTGTCTCTCGTACTCGCTCTACATCGTGCTTTCGAAGCCGGTGATCGAGCGCGTGGGCGCCGCGACGCTCGTGACGTGGCTCTTCACGTGGGGCGCCGTCATTCTCGCGCCACTCGGGGGCGTCGCCCTGGTCTCGGGCGCGACGCACTGGTCGGCGCGCGGGTGGCTGCTCGTCGGGTTCTTCGTCGCCGTGCCGACGATCTTCGCGTACTTCGCGAACGCGTGGGCCCTCGCCAGGACGAGCCCCACGGTGGTGACCATCTACATCTACCTGCAGCCGCTGCTTGCGGCGCTCCTGCAGTGGTTCCAGCTCGGCGTGCCGGTGACCTCGCGCGCCCTCGTGGCGACGGCGTTCATCCTCGGCGGGGTCGCCGTGGTCACGATGCGCCGCTCAATGCGGGCGCAGGTCTAGCGCAGCGGCGAGGCGCGAGAGGCCCTCGTCGAGCTCGGGCAGGGGCCTGGACCACGCGATACGGAAGCCGCCCGGGATGCCGAAGAAGCTGCCTGGCGCCACGAGGACCTCGCGCTCCGCGGCGGCCCGCTCGATGGCGGCCGTGAGATCGCCGGCGCCGGGGACCGTGGCGAAGCCGTAGAGGCCCTCGGTGGGCGCGCTCCAGGAGAGACCGTGGCGCGTCATCCACGCCGCGACGTGCTCGCGCTTGCCCGCCAGGACCGTGCGCGCGCGGGCGGCGAGGTCGCCGATGCGGCCGAACGCGTGCACCGCGATGTGCGTGGTCTCGAGCGGCAGGATGCCGCAGCTCGCGGTGATCGCGTCGTCGGCGCGGGCGACGACGTCGGGCGCGCCGAGCAGCCAGCCGATTCGCTGCGGGCCGAGGCCGTAGCACTTGGTGAGGCTGCCGATGGCGACGACGTTGGGGCCGAGCTTGCGCGCGCTGCCTCGAAAGACGCCGCGCGCGTCGACCAGCGCGTCGAACGGCGCGTACACCTCGTCCACGAGGAGCGTCGTGCCCCGTGCGGCGAGGGCGGCGGCGATGGCGCGCAGCACGTCGTCCGGAGCGCGGACGCCTCCCGGGTTGTGCAGGTTGGTCACCACCACCACGCGCGTGCGCGGGGTGCACGCGCGCGCGACGCGGTCGGGATCGAGGACGAATCGCTCGGAGGCGGGTCGCTCGAAGTGCGTGACGCGTAGGCCCATGCCCTCGGCGATGCGCACGAGCGGCTCGTAGCCCGGCTGCTCGACGAGGATCTCGTCGCCCGGCGACGTCAGCGCCGCGTACGCGAGCCAGATGGCGTGCGTCGTCCCCAGGGCGAGCGTCGCCTCGTTCGTCGGGACGTCGTGGTACGCGGCGATGGCCTCGCGAGCCGCGGTCCACCCGGCGGGATCGCTCAGGGTGCTCGCGTCGGGCACGCCGAGCTCCGTCAGCGGGACCGTGGGCATGCCGCTGGTCGCGAGGTCGAGGCGCACGTTGCCGTAGAAGCGGCGCGCCCAGAGCAGGTAGCGCGTGGGCGCGAACATCTAGGGAGCCGCCGGGGTGAGCGTCGCCGTGGCGCTGCGCTGCACCGCGCCCTCGGCGGAGGCGAGGGTCATCGTGGCGTCGATGTGGTCGGCCGTGACGGTCCCGCGCAGCGTGCCGGTGAAGCCGCGGTCCGCCGGGTCCTTGCGGCGCACGGCGGCCGTGAGCGTGCCGCCCGCCACGTCGCCCGACAGCAGCGCGGGGCCGAGCGGGCCTTCGAGCGTGCCGGTGGCGCGGCCGGAGGCGCCGTCGATCGTGAGGGAGATTGCGCCGTCGCCGGTGCCGCCGCCACGGTCGGTGTGCGCCCACGTCTTCGCGAAGTCCGCGGGGACGTCGAGCGAGGCCGCGGCGCTCTTGTACGTGCCGTTCCACGTCTTGGGCGCCGCGGCAGGTGCCGACGTCGCGCTCGCGCTGGCCGCGACCGAGGGTGCGGCCGCCGTCGACGCGGACGGCGCGGGGTCCGCGGCCGAAGGGCCCGAGGGCTTGCTGCAGCCCATCACCACGAGCGCGGCGAGGACGAGCTTCCGCGTCACGGCGTCGACTCGTCTCCGGTGAGGCGCTCGACGATGCGAACGCCGACCTCGCCCTCGACGTCCACGAGGTCGCCGCGGGCGACCGGGACGCCGCCGACGCGGAGCACGACCTTCTCGCCGATGCGCCGGCCGAGCGCGACCACGTCTCCCGCGCCGAGGCGCGCCCACTCGCGCGCCGCCATGCGCGCCTCGCCGATCTCGACGCGGATGACCACGGGCACGTCGCCCATCGCGTCCACGAGCTCCGCCTTGCCGGTCGCTGCGTTCATCTTCGTCTCCGTCTCTCCGAGCGGCTCCGCCCCGCCCCGTAGCACGAGGCGGCCGTCGTCGCCGAGATGCGCGGCGATGCCGACGTCGCTTCCGGCGGGGGCGAGGTGCACCGGTCCCGATAGACCCCCCTGCACGCGCTTCAGGGGCCACGGGCCGGGGACGAGCACGTCACCGACGCCGAGCGAGCCGACCTCGGCGACGGTAGAGGCGCAGGCGCAGGCGACGACGGGAACCTCGAGGGGCATGGCGCCGAGCGCGGCGAGATCCCCGACGGTCCACGTGCGGCTCGGGGCCGCGCGCGCGGCGCCGAGGGACACGACGACGCGCGCTTCGAACGCGTCGTCGTCGACCAGGGCCGTCAGCGTGAGGGCGTGGGCGTCCGGGGCGGCGCGTCGCAGGTCTCTCTCCAGGTCCGCCGCTGGACCGGCCGCCAGGACCCGGAGGGTGCCCGCGTGTGCTTCCCCCGCAGGGGACGGGCGCGCGCGCCGCAGCACCGCTGCGACGACTGCGGCGAACGCGCCGGCGGACGCAGCGCCGGGCGCGGCCGATGGATCGACCACGCGTGGCGCCGGCCGTCTGAGCACCCGCGAGAGGACTGCGGAGACGAGGCCAGCGTCGGCCTCGACGAGCACCGCGCGGCCGACGTCGGAGGCCTCGCCGCGCGCGAGGACGACGCCCACGGCGCCGGGAAGCGCGGTCGCCTCGGCCAGCGGGCGCGCGCTTCGCAGGAGCAGGGCGACTCGTGCGCCGAGGAGCTCCGTGGCCGCGCGAGGAAACGCCGCGACGTCCACCTGCGCCTCCGCCCAGCGTCGCCCCGCGCGCGTCGCTTCGGCCGCAGCGCGCGTCGTGCGGTCGAGGGCGGTCCAGGGAAACGCGGAGACGCGGGCCGCGGCCGTCACGATTTCCTGCACGCGAGCGTCCAGTGCCGGTCGCTGGTCATGCGCACGCCCGAGGCCGCGATGCCGAGGGGCGCGACCGTCGCCTGCACCTCGTCCACCGTGAGCGCGGCGCGGAGGGAGGCCTCGAAGAGATCCCGCTGGCGCTCGTGCATCGCTCGCAGCCCACTCGCGTGGCGGGCCAGGTTCGCCGGCACCGCGGCGTACATGGAGACGAGCTCGCGCACGCGCGCGTCGCCCTCGGGGCGCGCGAGGTCGCGCACGAAGAGCACGCCGCCGGCGCGTGTCAGGCGCCACATCTCGGCGAGCACGTCACGAGGGTCGGGGATGTGGTGCACGATGCTGTTCGACATCACCGTGTCGAACGCGCCCTCGGGCCAGCCGGCCTTCTTCGCGTCCTGCAGCGCGAGCCGCACCCGCGCGTCGAGCCGGTCGCGCGCGACGTTGCGCTTCGCCAGCTCCAGCATGTGCGCCGCGAGGTCGATCGCATCGACGTTCGCGCCGGGGGCGCGCCTGCAAAGCTCGATCGGGATGAGCGCCGTGCCGGTCCCCACGTCGAGCACCCGCCCGGGCGACGGCTGCACGGCGAGCAGGTCGTCCACGAAGCGTGCGTTCACTTCGCGATGGTCCATCGCGTCGTAGTCGCTGGCCTCCTGGGCCGTATCCATCACTTCGGGCTCGAGGACTCGCTGGAGCGCCATGGCGGGGGAACCCATGATAGGCTCGAAGCCGATGCTGCGCCTCGCCTCGCGCGCCCTGGTCGCCGTCGCCGTGGTCCTCGTCAGCACCCAGGCTCTCGCCCAGGGCGGGAGCAAGGGCGACTCGAAGAAGAGCGACGACAGCTCCTCCAGCAGCGACTCGTCGGGCGGCGGATTCAAGGACGCCACCGGGCAGGGCATCACCAAGTACGCCGCGCGCGACTTCCCCGGGGCCGTCGCCTCGTTCCAGAAGGCGATCGAGGCGGACCCGAAGAACCCCCTCGGGCACTACTTCCTCGGCGAGGCGCAGCTCGCCGCCGGCAACATGACCGAGGCGGAGGCGGCGTGGAACCGCGCGTCCCTCGAGGCGGCGGACAGGGACCCCGCGCTGCGCGCCAAGATCCTCTTCGTGCTGGCCGACCTCAAGGAGCGGCAGCACAAGTGGGACGACGCGAGGGCGGCCTGGCAGGTCTACCTCGACTGGGCGGCGAAGTACCCCAACGCGGGCGCGTTCGTGGGCAGCGGGCAGTCGCGCCAGAAGTCGATCGACACGATGCAGCAGCAGGACAAGTCGTACGCGGTCGTCCGCCAGCGCATCGCCGACACGGCGAAGGGCGGCGTGTTCACCGACCTGTCGAAGCCCTCGCCGACGCCGACGGCGCCCGCGGGGTCGACGTCGACGCCACCCGCGGGCTCGTCGCAGCCGCCCGCGGCGACGCCGCCGTCGAAGTAGAGTCAGCGCCCGATCGCGACGTCGCGCGACACGAGCGTGTCGGCGTCGCGAGCGAACTTCTGCCACGCGGCGTACTCGTCGCCGGGCTGGATGCGGCCGGCGGGGAGGTCGATGACGCGGTCGAAGTCGATCGCGTGGCCGTTGACCGCGTCCTTCACCGAGACGAGCGCGTCGCCGTCGTGCACCTCGCCCGTCGGGAGGCTCGCCGGCATGCGCATCGAGTCGGGGAGCACCACGCGCAGGTGCACCTCGGCGCGCCACGAGGCTCGCCGGAAGAGCGGCGCGTGGCGCTCGGGCAGCGCCGCGAGCTGACCCAGGTTCGGCGCGAACGGCGGGCGCAGCGTGATGCCCGCGGCCCCCGGCTTCGCGAGCAGCGGGATCTCCAGGCGCGCGTGCATCACGAGCGGCGCATCGAGGGCGTCGGCGCCCTCGACCTGCAGGTCGCGCACGTGACCGCCGTCGAACGAGGGAGCCACGAGCTCGCGCTCGACGAAGTCGTAGAGCTTCCCCTGCGGGATCTGATCGAGCGCGTTGCGCCAGGCGATCGCGCGGTTGCCGCTGAAGGTGAGCGTCAGGTCGAAGCTCGCCGAGCCGTCGTCGTGCACGTCGGCGCGCCCCGCGTAGGCCACGCTGTCGACCGAGCCGCCGGCGTGCAGCGTCTCGCGCGGCATCCCCGGCACGAGCACGATGGCCGGCTGCTCGCGCAGCTCCGCCGGCACGTAGCCGTAGGGCGCGAACTTGTCGTGCACCGTCATCCAGCGCACGCCCTTGTCGGTCGGCACGCGCAGCACCAGCGAGTCGTACTCCTCGACCTCGCTCATCGGTCCCAGCGGAGGCGTCGCGAGCCGGTTCTTCGCGAGCGCGAGCTGCGAGTCGATGCCGAGCAGCCGCAGGGCGTAGCGGAAGGCGCTCTGGCGCGAGCCGCTGCCCCCCGTCATGACGTGGCGGCCGTCCGAGTCCTTGCCGTCTTGCACGTTTTGCAGCACCCAGCGGTAGAGCGTGCGGGCGCGCTCGTCGGTCGCCCCGGCGGGGATCGCGTGCACGATGTCGAGCGCCCGCGCGCGCAGCCTCGGGTCGAGCGGGGTGTCGTCCTCCGCGAGGTCCACGAGCCTCTCGAGCGTCACGCCGAGCGAGACGCCCCATCCGACGCGCACGCTCGGGAGGAACTCGGTGATCGGCGGGCTCTCGGGCTCGAGCTGCGCCGGCGGGCTCTGGTCCACGCGCCAGCGTCGCTCGACGAAGGCGCCGAGGTTCTTCACCTTGGGCTCGGGCACGTTGCCGCGCGCCTCGATCTCGAGCTCGCGGTTGGCGGGCGTGACCATGATGAACTCACTGCGCCAGTAGCCCTTGTCGGCCTCGCGGAAGAACCAGAGTGGGCTGTGGTACTGCCGGCCCTTGGCGCCGTCGCCCGCCTCGGACGTGATGTGCTCCATCTCGAGGAAGTCGCCGACCTCGAGGTGCGGCATCGTGAGCGTCGGCTTGCCCGCGACGGGCTCGGGCTCGAGCACGCGCCCGTCGGGCTTGATGACCCTGAGGTGGAGCACGAGGCCGCCGGGCGGGTTCGTCTCGCTCTCCGAGCCGACGGCCTCCTGAGACTGGATCTTCTGGATCTCGTGCTCGAGCATCTCGCTCGACCCGTCGTCGTGCACCCACGTGGCGGCGTAGTCGAGGAGGCGCGCGGCAGTGCCGTCCATGTGGTGGCCCGCCTTCTCCCACGCCTGGAAGTCGCGGATGACCGCGCGCCCGTCGATGCGGTACGGCTCGAGGTTCGTCGCGCCCTCGACGAGATCGATCGCGGCGCGGAGCTCCGTCGTGCTCGCGCCCGCCTGCAGCGCGGCCGCGAGGGCGGTGTGCAGGGCCCCGGTGTCGCCGGCGGCGAAGGTGCTGTCGGCGAGGCGGAAGCGCGCCGTCGCGTCGCGCGGGTGCTTGGCGAGCGCCTTCTCGATCTCGACCGCCGCGGCGCGCGGGTCGCCCGCGCGCGCGAGCACGTCGGCGATGCGCGCCGCGATCTCCTTGCGGTCGGGGCGGCGCTTCTTCAGGCGCTCCAGCTGGGTGATCGCCGCCTTGTAGTCGCGCCTCGCGAGCGCCCGGTCGAGGTCCACGTCGGCGTCGGGATCGAGCCGCTGGATGCGTGACGCCACGCGGTCGGCCTCCTCGGCCGGGCCGGTCTCGTCGAGCGTCACGAGGTACGCCTGCAGGGCGGACACGTCGTCGGGGAAGCGCTTGGCCATGTCGGCCAGCGTGTGCGCCTGCTCGCCGCGCCAGCCGAGCTTCGCGTAGATCTGCGCGAGCTGCTCCCGCACCTCCGGCTCGTCGGGCACCTCGTCGGCGAGCTTGCGCAGCGGGTCGATCGCCTCGGAGAGGCCGTGCTGGGCGGCGTCGTCGAGGATCGACATGAGCCGCGACCGCCACAGGCGCGGGTCGCGGCCGAGGGCGCGCTCGCGCAGGGTGTGGGCGCGGGGGCCGCGCGCGTCGTCGGGCAGCGCCGGGTCGCCCTCGACGAAGGTCGACGCGAGCTGCAGCGCGAGCGGTCCGGCGTCCTGCGGCGACACGAGCGGGTCCAGGAGGGTGCCGGCCACGTCGTCGAGCTGGTCGACGTGCGCCGCGTACGCCGCCAGGGTCGCGTCGACGGGCGTGCCCACGAGCACGGGGCCGCCGCGCGCGACGTCGCGCACCATGCAGTCGATCGGGTTCGGGTCGTCGAGGATGCGCGGGGTCTCGCCGCTGTACGGGGCCGACGCATCGCTGTCGGTCTCGAACCCTGCGCCGGTGCCGTCCGGCTGCAGGATGCGCACGCTCGCCACGGGCGTCATCAGCTTCGCGAGGACGCGGTGCCGCCCGTCGGCGACGACGATGTGCGCGCCGAAGCGCTGCCACGAGCCCCACTCGGCGGCGTCGCGCGTGACGACCGGCGTGTCGTCGACCCACACCTCGAGGGCGCCCTGCACGGCGACGAGGAGCTCGCGGTCGCCTCGCGTCGTGAAGAACGTCTCGGCGTAGAAGACGCCGTCCTGCACCTGCTCGTCGGCCACCGCG
>DATJYG010000491.1:0-3966 GCA_035499695.1 Polyangiaceae bacterium | reverse complement strand
CGCGACGCCCAGGGCGGCCACGACCGCTTCTACAAGGGCACCGAGACCGGCTTCCGCTGCTGCTCTGACGGCGCGCGCTGATCCGGCCCGCGACCATCGCGACCCCCTGGGACCTCGGTGACCAGGCCTGGGTTGGTCGTGACCGGACGTCCGACCGTCCTGGTGGCGGCGGCGTGACCGGTCGGAGCGCGGGCGATAAGCTTTGCCTCACGCATGGTCGGTCTTGCGCGAGCCGTGTTCGTGCCTGTCCTCGCGGCGGCCCTGCTCGCCGCGTCGGCGTTCGCCGTCGCCTGTGGAAACTCGTCGCCTGGCTCCGGCTTCCCGGGCGGAGGCTCGTCGAGCGGAGGCGGGTCCGGAAGCGGAAGTGGCGGCAGCAGCGGGGTCGGCAGCGGCAGCAGCAGCAGCAGCAGCAGCGGCGGATCGTTCGGCACCACCGACGGATCGACCGATGCCGGCGCGAGCGGCGACGCGTGCTCCGCGAACCTGACCGGACGCCTGCGCGATTTCGTGAACAAGCCCGGTTTCATGCCGTCCTCGGCGCTCGACCAGGACTTCGAGAACGCCACCGGCGACGACCGCGGCATCGTCGCCACCGATCTCGGCCCCACGGGCAAGCCGGTCTACGCGCAACCCGGCGGCAACACGCCCACGACGCACGGCCAGATGCTCTTCGACTACTGGTACCGCGACACCTCGGGCATCAACATCCCGTACGACTTCACGATCAACCTGACGCCGCTCGACGGCGGCATCTCCAGCTTCGACGACCAGGAGTTCTTCCCACTCGACGGGCGCGGCTGGAACGACGAGTACGTGGCCGACGACGGCAACATGCACAACTTCTCGTTCACGTTCGAGCTCCACACGACGTTCGAGTACATGGGCGGCGAAGTGTTCACCTTCATCGGCGACGACGACGTCTTCGTGTTCATCGCGAAGAAGCTGGTGGTCGATCTCGGCGGCGTGCACGTCGCCGAGACCAAGTCCGTCTCGCTCGACACGCTGGTGACCGACGACGCCGCCGCGACGCCGGTCGCGCTCACGAAGGGGACGACCTACCCGCTCGACATCTTCTACAACGAGCGGCACACGGTCGCGTCGCACTTCCGGATGGACACCTCGATCGTGTTCAACAACTGTCAGCCGATCATCATCCCGCAGTAGGCCAGCACCGACGGGAAGCGTTCGCCGCCGTGGAACGTCTCCCGGTGCAGCGCCGGAAGACGTTCGCCGCCGAGGAACGATTCCCGCCGCCGCGTCGGAAGGCGATCGCCGCCGGCGGACGACTCCCGGTGGTGCGCCGGGAGACGTTCGCCGCCGCCGAACGACTCCGGGTGACACGCCGGGAGACGTTCACCGCCGGCCGACGTCTGCTGGCGCCGCGTTTCCGGCGGTCGGTGTATCGTGCGCTTCGACCGATGGGCAAAGTCACGAAATCACGGCCGAGTATCGTCGTGGTCCTGAAGCTGGACGAAGACAACGTGCCGCACCTCGTCGTGCGCGCGAGGAGCATCGTCCAGCAAATGACGGGAAATCCTTGGTTTCCGTCGCCCTCGCCGCCTCTCGCCGACGTCCGGAGCGCCATCGACGTCCTCGACGCGGCGGAGGTGCGAACGCACACTCGGGCGCCGGACAGCGTCACGGACCGTGACGCGAAGCGCATGGTCCTCATGCAGCGGCTCGACGAGCTGAGGGCCTACGTCTTCAAGATCGCGTGCGACAATCCGGATCACGTCGCGGAGATCGTCGCGTCCGCGGGCATGTACCTCAAGCAATTGCGCGGGCCGTCGCCGCAGGTGTTCGCTGCGGAGCCGGGGAGCCACTCCGGCGAGATCGACGTGACCGCGCCCCGTGCGGGAGACCGCGCGGCGTACGAGTTCCAGTACAGCCTCGACGGGGGAAAGACGTGGCTGCCCTTCCCGCAGGCGGTGGAGACGAAGGCGAGCGCGACGCTCCCCAGGCAGAGGCCGGGCTCCACGGTGCATCTCCGCTATCGCGCCACCGTGAAAGGCGTGACCGGAGACTGGAGCGACGTCATCTCGATCATCGTCGAGTAGGCAGAGTCACGAACCGAAGCGGGCGACGAGGGCCTTCGCGCGCTCGACGAACGCGTCGCGGTGGAAGCGCTCGAAGTCGGTCCACGTGCAGAGGGTGCGCGTGTCGACGACGCGGTCGACGAACAGCTTGCCGTCGAGGTGATCCAGCTCGTGCTGGAAGGTGCCGGAGGTCAGGCCTCTCACCTCGAAGTCGAGGTCCTTCCCGGCGCGGTCCCAGGCGCGCACGCGCGCGCGCGTGAAGCGCGGGACTTCGCCCCGCAGGTTGGGGACGCTGAGGCATCCCTCGTAGTTGCCGAAGGTCTCGTCGGTGAGCGGCTCGACCACCGGGTTCACGAGCACCGTGAGCGGGTAGTTCGGCTTGTAGGGGTAGCGCGGGTTGTTCTGGATCTCGATGACGCAGATGCGCACCGGCTCGTGCACCTGGTTGGCCGCGATGCCGGCGCCGTTGGCGTCACGCATCGTGTCGACCAGGTCGTCCACGAGGCGCTGCATCTCGGGGCCCGCCAGCTCCTCGCGGGTCAGGGTGCGCGCCTCCTGCCGCAGGACGGGGTGGCCGATGGTCGCGATCTTCCGGAGCGCCATGCCCCCGAACTTAGCGCTTTTCGGCGAGGACGATCGTGCGCGGGGACTCGTTTCCGAAGAAGACACCCGGCGTCGCGATGCGACCGCTGACCTCGCACACCTTGAATCCGTGCTCGTGCAGGAGCTTCCCCAGCTCGTGCAGGCTGTAGACGCGCATCGAGTACTCGATCTCGCGCGAGCGCCCGTCGTCGAGCATCACGGTGCGCTTGATCTTCATGCGGCTCGTGATGAAGTCGAACGACATCTCATCCATGCACACGCAGCCGTCGCCCTCGAACCAGGCGAGCGACGGGGACTGGCGGATGAGGAAGTCGCGGTTGGCCACGTCGAGCAGCAGGCGACCCTCGGCCTTGAGCGCGCGGTGGATGCGGTCGATGACCTGCGCGTTCCGGTCCTCCTCGAAGTAGCCGAAGCTCGTGTTCCAGCAGTACACGCCGTCGAACTGCTCCTCGAAGGTCATGTCGCGCATGTCGCCCTGCACGAAGTTGAGCTTCGCCTCGCGGTCCTGCGCCTCGTCGCCGGCGCGCGCCAGCATCGCGAGCGACAGGTCGAAGCCGACGACCTCGTAGCCGCGCCGGGCGAGCTCGATGGCGTGACGGCCCGTGCCGCACGCGAGGTCGAGCATGGCGCCGGCCTTCTCGATGCTCAGGCTGTCCTCGATGAAGTCGACCTCGCGCGCGATCTGCTCGTCGGTGAGCTTCTCGCTCGTGCGCAGGAAGTCGTCGTTGAAGAGGTCCTCCCACCAGAGGCGGCCCTTGCGGCGCAGCCCGGACCCCTCGGTTTCGTGGCGCTGCGGGGCGATGGTGCCCATGTGCGGGGGCACGATGACCAGCGGGGGCTTGGTCAGCGTGGGCGCCGTCGTCTTCTTCATGGGCGGAGGCACGCCCGGCTGCGCGAGCGCCTGCGCGGGAGGCTGCGAGTTCAGGCGGGGGCGCATCGGGGGCAGCGGCGCCTGCGACTTCGCGGCGGCGGGCGGCTCCTCGGCGACCATGTCCTCGGCGTCCACCTCGGCGCCCGGGTCCGAGCTGCGCTCGCCGGTTGCGGCCGAGGCGTCGGTCACGGAGGGTGCCGAGGCCGCGGGTGGCGAGGGTGCCACCACGGGCCTCGGCGGGGCGGCGGGCGGCGGCACGGACGCCACGGCCGGCGCGGGTGCGACGGGAGGCGCGGCCGCCGCCGCGGGCGCGGGCGCGTCGTCGTCGAAGGCGACGTCCTCCCCTTCCGGCTCGGTCGGCGCCAGCGGGCGCGCGGGCGGGGGCGGCGGGGCCGCGTCCTCGATGGGGTCGATCGACTCGGGCGGCTCCGAGGAGGGCGGCGGCGCGTCGCCGTC
>DATJYG010000490.1:0-4931 GCA_035499695.1 Polyangiaceae bacterium | reverse complement strand
CGGGGAGGCTCAGCGAGCGGTCCGGCTGTGGGTTGCCGCGGCACGCCTTCACGTCGATGGTCACCTGGCGGCGCCACTTGCCGATCTGCAGGACGAGCGGGACCTTGCTCCCGACGGGCGCGTCCTCGATCTCGAACTTGCCGTCGACGCCGGTGGTCGTGCTGGCGACCGCTCCGCTCTTGTAGAGCGCAGCGCAGCTGCACGCGTCGGCGCCGGTGGGCACGCCCTTGGGGAGCGGCTCCAGCGGCTTCTGCGGCACGTAGACGGTGACGCCGTAGAGCGGGTTCTTCCCCGCCGGGTCGTAGACCGTGCCGCTGATCGTCGTGGTGACGCCGTGCTCCTCGCACTGCACGTGACACTCGAGCCCGGGCGCGCAGGCCTGGCCGCCGGTGTAGCCGACGCCGCACGTGAGGCAGCTTCCGTCGCCGCCGCCGTCGGTGCCGGAGTGGACACCGTTGCCGCCCAGGCCATCATCGGCGCTGCTCCCGCCGTTGGCGCAGCCCGAGCTCGGCGCCATCGAGAGCAGCGCGCCCATCGCGAGAAGGCTGGAGAAGCCCGACCCGCTCCTCATCGGAAGATCGTGGACACATCCCGCGCAACCCACAAGCGGGAATCAGGGTGCAACGATGTCGATAGGTAGGCGTGCGTGGGCGGCATTTCTGCCGCGGCGGGAATGCAGTGTTCGAAAGCGGACGTTTCGGGCGGAGGAGAAGGGATTCGAACCCCTGGTTGGTTGCCCAACGGCGGTTTTCAAAACCGCTGCCTTCGACCACTCGGCCACTCCTCCGGGAGCGCGAGTGCCAGCCTAACTCACGGCGCCGCGTCGCCCCACCCGTACGCCTCGACGTACGCGCGAAGGCCGGGATCGTCGAGCGAGACGGGCGCGATGAGCTGGCCGACGCGCTTGCGCTGCCACCAGCCGTCCTCGCGGCGGTCGCTGAAGGCGTAGTGCCAGATGCCCGCGCGTATCCAGCGCGGAGGCGAGCCGCCGAAGGGGTCGCGCGCGAGCAGGCGGCGGGGCCCGGGCTCGCCGCGCAGCAGCTGCCAGACGAGGTGCACGAGCCACTCCTCGTTGCCGTCGATGTAGCCGCCGGGGGCCTCGTTGCCGAGGAACCACATCTGCCAGTCGAGCCGGTAGTGATACGGCGTGACGAGACACGGGCGTCGATGCACGTCGCCGGGCTGGCAAGGGAGCTCGTATTCCTCCCAGTGCGCCGACGCGTCGGGCTGCTCGTCGCGCGTGCCCTCGAGGATCACCTCGTAGCGCGCGCGATCGACGCTGCCGAAGGCGCCGTAGGTGTTCACGAGGTCGAGCGGGATGAAGCTCGTGTTCATCACCTGCCCGCTCGAGAACAGGTTGAGCACCACGGGAACGCTGAGCACCGCGACGACGATGCCGTAGACGCTCGCCGCGATGACGTGCGGTCGCGACGACGGCAGCGCCGCGAAGCGCTCGAGCAGCGGCGCGCGCCGGCGCCCGGGGAGGAGGCGCATCCACGCCGTGTCGTCGAAGCACGCGAGCGCCGGGATGATCATGAGCCAGTTGAGGAACGAGAGGTTCCCGCTGACGATCAGCGTCACCTGGAAGACGACGAGCAGGATCCCGGCGACGTGCCTCCAGCGCCGGAAGCCGAAGGCGAACCAGGGCACCACCAGCTCGACGAAGTGGTTGAAGAGCACACCGAACGCGTGCACGCCGTGCGGGGAGTGGTGCAGCCACCACGCGAGCGGGCCCGGGTTGGGCTGCGTCTCGAAGTGGTAGTCGAGGCACGTGAGGTCCCTCCAGCACGGGTCGCCGCGCAGCTTGATGAGGGCCGCGCCCACCATGACGCGGAAGGCGAGCCAGCGCAGGAGCCAGATGCCGACGACTGGAACGCGCGTCGCCGGCAGCGGTCGCCAGCTGCGCACGGGGCAGAGGAACACCGCGAGGAAGCCCGTCTCGAGGAGCTGAATCTCCCAGCCGTAGCCGTAGAAGATCTGCCCCACGTGGACGAAGGACATGTAGATGCCCCAGAGGGCGAGCTGGACGATCGCGTTCGTCACGCCGAAGAGCGACGCGGTGGCGAGGGCGATCCCGAGCCAGCAGAGCGCGTGCATCGCTCCGTCCGAGCTGCTCGCCCAGAAGAGGGTCGGCACGCGCCAGTACGCGCCCGCGCCGAGGTGCTGGTGCACCTCGGTCATCCACTTGGCGGCCGGGAGGAGCCCGCGCGAGCCGATGAGCGGATCCATCTGCCACGCGAGGATGAGGAACGCGACGAGGTACACGAGCGCGAGCAACCGCAGCACGGCGAAGCGCGTGAGCTCGTAGCTCGATTCGTCGGCGAGCAGACGCTGCCACCACGCGTTGCGGAATTGTTTCAACGAGTCGCCTTCGGCGGCCACGGCGCAATGGTAGTGTGCCGCCCGAGTCCGCAGGCTCGCAGAGTTCGGACTCGATCGAGGAACATGATTCGTAGACTGAGCCGCTCTTACTCTTGCCGCTGGGGTGCGCCCGAGATCGATCGCGTCGACACCGGGATCTTCCGCGAGCGCTACTTCATGCAGTGCATGGACTGCTCGTACTGCTTCGACTCGTGCTGCTCCTACGGCGTGGACGTCGACGCCACGAACGTGGCGCGCCTCGAGGGGCACGCCGAGGGGCTCGAGGCGTTCACGGGCATCCCGCGCACCCGCTGGTTCACCGACGGCTGGACCGACGACCCCGAGTTCCCGGGCGGCCGCCACACGCGCACCCGGGTCGAGGGCGGCGCCTGCGTCTTCCGGAACCGAGGCGGCCGGGGGTGCCTCATCCACTCGTACGCGGTGAAGCGCGGGGTCGACTACCACGAGCTCAAGCCGATGGTCAGCGTGCTGTTCCCCGTGACGTTCGACGGGGGCCTGCTGCACGCGGCGAGCGAGATCGAGGACCGGTCCCTCCAGTGCTACGGCGACGGGCCGACGGTCTACCGGGGGGTGCGGGGCGAGATCGCCTGGTACTTCGGGCCGGGGCTCGTGGAGGAGCTGGATGGGCTAGAGGAGGCCGAAACCCAGGACCTTGCGGAGGTCCGGGTCGCGAAGTAGGCTCCGCCGCCCTAACCGAAGGACCCCCCCATGGCCCGCGTCACCGTCGAAGACTGCCTCGAGCGCGAGGACAACCGTTTCGCCCTGGTCGTTCTGGCCGCGCAGCGCGCCCGCCAGCTCATGAAGGGCTCGGCCCCGCTCATCCAGTCGAAGAACAAGAGCGCCGTCACGGCGCTGCGCGAGATCGCCGCGGCCAAGGTGCACTACGACCGCCCGAGCCACGACGCGGTGCAGATCTACATCGACGAGCTGAATCGCCGCGAGTTCGGCGGCTAAGCGCGCGGTGCCGCGCGGCCGCCCCGGCAAGGGACGTGACGCCGAGCTAGAGGCCGGGTCGCTCGCACACTACGAGGACCCGGCGTACTACACGGCGACGTACGCGCGCCGCATCGAGGACGTCGCGTTCTACGTGGGCCTGGCGCGGCGCGCGCGCGGGCCGGTGCTCGAGTACGGGGTGGGCAACGGTCGCATCGCGCTGCCCATGGCGCGGCACGGGGTGCGCGTCGTCGGCGTGGACCACTCGGCGCCGATGGTGGCCGACCTGCGCGAGCGCCTCGCGCGCGAGGACCCGGAGGTGCGGGCGCGCGTGCGCGTCGTGCGCGGGGACATGCGGCGCGTCCGGCTGCGGCAGCGGTTCCCGCTCGTCGTGGCGACGTTCAACACGGTGCTGCACCTCTACACGCGCGGCGACGTCGAGCGGTTCCTCGCGCGCGTGCGCGAGCACATGACGCCGCGCACGGGGCGCTTCGTCGTCGACCTCTCGATGCCGCGCGTGCGCGACATCGCGCGCGACGTGGGCAAGGCGTTCCACGCGCCGCGCTTCCGCCATCCTACGGCCGGGGTGCTCGTGAAGAACCGCGAGTACTTCGACTACGATCCGGTGCGGCAGGTGCTCTTCGTGGGGATGGAGTTCGAGCCGGTGGGGGACCCGGAGGGCGGGTGGATGACGCCGCTGGCGCACCGCCAGTTCTTCCCGCAGGAGTGGGAGGCGCTGCTGCACTACAACGGCCTGCGCGTGGTGCGCGTCGAGGGCGACTTCCAGGGCGGCCCGCTGACGGGCGAGAGCGACGTCATGGTCTGGCACTGCGCGAGGGCGTGAATGGGGATCGCCGAGAACCTCGCGCAGGTGTACGCGCGCATCGACCGGGCGGCGGCGGAGTCGGGGCGCGACATCCGCGGCATCCGGCTCGTCGCCGTGAGCAAGACGAAGGGGCCGGACGCGGTGCGCGAGGCGTACGCGGCGGGCCAGCGCGACTTCGGCGAGAACTACGCGCAGGAGCTCGCCGGCAAGGCCGAGGCGCTGCGCGACCTGCGGGACGTCACGTGGCACTTCATCGGGCACCTGCAGACGAACAAGGCGCGCATCGTGGCGAAGCACGCGCAGGTGATGCACACGGTGGACTCCGAGGCGCTCGCGCGCGAGCTCGGCAAGCGCGTCGCGAAGGAGCGACCTGGCGCGCCGATGCCCGTGCTCGTCGAGGTGAACGTCGGGGGCGAGACGCAGAAGGCGGGCGTGACGCCGGGCGACCTGGTGGACGTGATGCGCGTGGTGCGCGAGCAGCCCGCGCTCGCGCTGCGCGGCCTCATGACGATGCCGCCCGCCGGCGACCTCGCCGAAGCCCGCCGCGTCTTCGAGACGCTCGTCACGCTGCGCAACCTCCACGGCGGCCCCGCGGCGCTCCCCGAGCTCTCGATGGGCATGACCGAGGACCTCGAGGTCGCCATCGCCTGCGGCGCCACCATCGTCAGAGTCGGGACGGCCATCTTCGGGAAAAGAGGAGAGTGAAAGAAGATCAAAAGATCAGAAGAAGGAGATGGGGTTGGGCTCTGCATGCCCGCACACCTTCTCTTGATCTTCTGATCTCTTGATC
>DATJYG010000489.1:0-8166 GCA_035499695.1 Polyangiaceae bacterium | reverse complement strand
GCCGCGATCACGGGAGGAACGCCGGCGATGAAGGCGACGAGGACGGCCAGCATGACCAGGCCGCCCTTGCGCACCCATCGGCGATAAACCGTGGGACCTTAGTTGTCGCTCGACTGGCCGCGGAAGCGCGAACCAGAAGTTCTGCGCCCCTGATTCGGGAGCTTCCGCCGCTCAGGGGCAGGCCGCGGCCGGCCCTACGGTCTCGACGGCCCTCGTCGCCCGGTTGCGGATGAATACAGTCTGCCCTCGAGTGTCCGCGTGGTGACGCGCCACCACGTACGCCGTCCGAAAGCTCACCTCCCGTACCAGCGTCAGGACCGCGGTGCGCGTCGGAATGCACACCTCGAAGCACAACTCGTCGGCTCTCCCCATTGTTCGACTCCTCGGCGAGCCGTTCCCTCTACTGCAGAGCGCCCGTCGCGCAAGCAGACGCTTCGGCTCGCGCCGAGGTCCCGGACTACGGACGGTCTGTCGCAATCAGGTCGCCGTCGCCTTGGAGACCCATCGGGCTACAACGTCCTGTAAACGGTCGCGCGCCGCTGGCCCTTCGCCTTGAGCTTGCGCGTGCGCAGCCCCTCCTTCAGCACGCGCGGCAGCTCGCGCGCGTCGAGGCTGAGCGCCTTGCGGATCTCTTCGGCGCGCAGGCCCTTGCCGCGTGTGGCCCTCACACGGGCGAGCACCTTCGCGAGCATCGCCTCGATCTCGGCCTGCGTCCGGCGCGCTAGCCGCCCGCCCTTCCGGAGCGGGTCCGGCTGCCCACCCCCACCCCCGCCACGGGCACGACGTCCACCGCGCGATTCGGCGAGAAGGTCATCGAGCGAAGCGCTGCGAATAGCGGCGAGGACGCCGTCGGCGAAAGACTGGGCGAGTTCGTTGAGCTGAGAGCGGAGGGAATTCTGCATCGGGGAGCGGAAGATACCCGAATTCGCGTACCCAAATACGGGTATGCGCTGTCCGCACAGCCAGCTGAGTAGCGTCGGTCAAGAGAGCCCCCGCGTCAGGCCTTCACATGCGCGCACGAATACGCGACCGATCTGGCTCTCGAGGCTAGGGGTTTCGTGAGCGTCGCGACGAGAGAGCGCGCGCGACGCGCGGGCGCTGCCCCTCTCCGTCGTGTCCAGCTGTAGGCTGACCCGGCGGCCACGCCCGTGCCCCACGACGAGCACTTCCTCGAGCGACTCGACCGGGTCTCCGATTCGTACGACGAGCTGGAGCTCGCGCTGGGCCTCTATCGCGACCAAGAGCTGGTGCGCTTCGTGCTCGACCACGTGAAACTGCCCGAGGGTGCCGAGCGGGTCGCGTTCGCGCTCACAGCCGACCGGGGCGGGCCGCATGTCATCGTCGCGCGTGATGGGGGCTTCGTGACGTGCCTCGCCGCCGGGATGAAGGTCGGGCCGCACCCGGTCGTCTCGCGTGCTCACCTCGACGCGCTCGCCACCAAGCACGAACGCGTCCGCACCTTGCGCGGCAGCTTCAGGGTGACGATTGCACGATTGATTCGCTCCGGAGTGCTCATGGAACCTCACTGGTTGGGTCGGTAGACGACCCCGTTGCGTCGAGAGACGACCTTTTCGGGTCGGCAAACGACCTTGTTGGATGATGAATGCTGCTCGTATCGAAGGTAATTCGGCTTCTCGGTCGCGTAGACCCGACCGGAGAGTGTTCGGACCGCCTTTTCGGCCTGTGAAACGCGCTGTGATCGCGCGCGGACTCGCTCTGTTCGCGAGCGCTTCGCCTTTTTCGTCGATCGGAGTCGACCGGCGCGTGAGGAATGCTGCATCGACGTCGAGCAAACGCGCACTTCGGACTCACAGGTCGAGTCCGTCCTCGCGCACAGCGCGAATGCGCACGATGAATGCGCGTCCGGAGGAGATCCGCGCTGGTCCGACGACGCGAATCGTGCGTTTACCGACTTCCCTTTCACGTCTGCTCGTCCTCCCAGCGCGTTTACTTGCTCTCCGAGCGCGTTTACACGCGCACAGAGGCGGTCCGACCTCTGTCCCGTCGTCTCTCCTGCTCTGCGAGCGCCTCTACCCTTGGGGAGAGCGCGTCTTCCCTGCACCAACGGGAACAGGACGCACAGGATGCTCGACCGACCTGCTGACCGGGGCCGCCTGCACGGCTAAACAGGGCGGGCGCGCCCAGTCAGAGCAGCGGGAGCGGAGGGTGCGCCAGGAGTCACCGCGGCGCGACGCATAGCCCGCGTTCGCAGATGCGGTCCCCCTTGCAGTCGACGTCCTTCGCGCACCCCGAGGTGCTCGGCGACGATTCGACCGTCGGCCCCGTGGCCAGGCGCGCAAGCTCGCGCGTGGCAGCGTCGGCCGCCGTCGTGTCGCCGGCTGCGCGCGCGCTGCGCTCGAGGCGGTCGAGCGCAATCGACGCGATGAGCGGGTCCGACGTACGCGCGGCCATCGCGAAGGCTTGCTCGGCCGCCCCGTAGACCGACACGTCTGCCGCGGCGTCCGCCATGGAGAGAGCCCCCAGGAGGAAGCTCGCCCGCGCCGCATGGGGCGACGACGGATGGTCGCCGACGAGCGACGACGCCACGCGCCGCGCATTCGCAGTGTCTCCGACCCGGGCATACTCCCAGGCCAGAAACCACCGCGCCTCGTCGAGCAGCGGGTACTTCGCATTGGCTGGATCGTCGACGAGCGTCCGGTAATTCGCGATGGCGGCCCGTCGCGCCGGCACGATCATCGAGCGACGCACCTTCGCCGTGGCGGCGTCGTACCGATCGAGCGCGTTTTGCGCCTCGTTCGTCGCCGCCTCCGCGAGCTCGACATCGTCCTCCGCGAGCCGTCGCAAGAGCATGGGTCGGTCCCGCGCGACGGGCTCGGTGGCCCGCAGGAGCGCCTCGAGCTGGCGGATCTCCACCACGAGGAGCGACGACGCGCGCGGGCCTCGACGTGTCGCCCGCGGATCGAGCACGACGATCTCGTCCAGCCCGAGCTGGAGTGACGTGAAGGAAGGAGCGGCCGCGGGGGCCACCTCGTCGACCGACGCAGCGGACGACGCAGGGGCGACCGCAGGTCCGATCGAGTCCACGAGCGGGGCCTCCTGTCCCGCACCGCCGCAGGCTTCGAGCATTCCGGCGACGATGGTTGCGAGCCACGTCGCCGTCCAGCGCGAGAATCCGTGCTTCATAGGTCTGCGCTCAGCAACCGCATGCTCATCGCGTGCCGTGCGGCCGCTCGCCTGGCGGAGGTCGACATCAGCGGTCGCTCGCCCACCTTTTCGGTGATTCTGATGAGCTGCTGGTGCGGTCCCCCGGAGAGAGGGAGAGAGGGAGAGAGAGGAGAGAAGAGAGAAGAAGATCTCTCTTTCTCTTTAACCAACCAGCACAAGCATTCATCAGAATCATCGGAGCTCACCCGACCCTCTCCTCAGCGCCAACGGGTTCACGGCGTACGAGGGTCCGGCAGGTCGCCCCGCCGCGGTCGGCTTGGCGGGTGGCTGCTCGCGCACCAGGTGGCGCTCGACCAGGATGGCCAGCGCTTTCACCACGTCGGCGGCCCGGGCACGCAAGGCTTGGCCGGCGTCGCGCTGACTGAAGCTGCGCAGGTCCTTGCGCTCGATCCAGGCCCACACTCGCTTCGCCATCTCGACGTCCGGGTTGGCTTCCATCAGGTTGAACGTGGCAACGGCGTGCTCGAGGAAGTAGTCCCCGAGCAAGATGGCGCGCTCGACGGCGGCTGCCGGAAGGTCCGCCGGCATCTTGTCGAGCGCCGCCGCGTGGTCGGCGACGTGCAGCACGCCCGCGATGCGGCACACGGTACCCACGAGCTTGTTCGCCCAGTCGCCGATGGCGCGGAGGTCGCCCCAGTCACCGAGACGAGGCTCGAGCTCCCCCTGGTAACGCGACCTCACCTCGTCCGCTTCGGCGGTCATCCGGAGCGTCTTCTGCGCGCCCGATTGCGCGAGCATCCTGACGAGCGCGGCGTTGTAGGCGTCGCGCGCCGCGGGATCGAGCGGCGGGGGATTCGACAGTCGGCTGCCGAGCGCCGTCTTCGGGAGCGAGTAGAGGAAGCGGGCGAGCAGGCCCTGACGGCGGAAAGCCTCCTTCTCGTGCAATCCCTGGAGCACCCCCGGCTGCACGGTGACCGCAAACGTGACGAGAGGATGCTGCAGCACGACCGGCTCGCGTTGGACGCGGTGGGCGATGTGGTGATCCCCTGGATGGCTCTTGAGGAAGATCTCGAAGTTGTTGCCCTTCTCGCTGTAGCGGCCTGCCATGAGCTCGAAGGGGCCGCCCTCTGCGGAGAAGATGCCCATGCGCTCTCCATGCTGCGCGAGGAGGATCGCCAGCGCCTCGGGCGTCACGTCGTCCGTGAGAAGGACGGGGGCGCGAAGCTCGGGCAGCTTTTCGAGCCGGTCCAGGAGCTCGGTCGCAGCCTGGTGTCCGTCGATGCCTTCATACGTCTTGCGCCTGCCCGCGGCGGCCTCGGCTTCCTTGACCTGCAGTTGCAGCACACGACGCTCGGAGGCTCGTGCGGTAATCTGCGGCGCCATCGTCTCGGCCGCGTGCCGCATGTACGCGAACACGGGTTCTTTCGCGTCGTTGAACACGGCGCTCTTTCGCTCGCCGGGTGGCAGGGCGACGACGAGCCAGAGGTTGGTCGGCTCGTTCCATCCGGGTCTCACCTCGACGTGGTAGACGCGCGCAACCGCGAGACTGGCCGCGCCGAGCGCGATGCACGCGGCCAGATCCGGCGGCGTCTGCGTCGCGGTGGCTTCGCCGATGACCCAGTCACGTAGCCACGGCGACAGCGCCGACACCGGGAATGCAGGCAGTTTCTTCGCGTCGAAGCGTTCCGGCTCCGACCACTCGGCGCCGCCGGGCGGCGCCCCCTCCGCCTGGATGGCCTCCCGCTCGACGTCCCCGTGCAGCATGGCGGCGCTCACCACGCCTCCCGTTCGGCGTGCAGCTTGGCGAGCACCGCGTGCTCCGTGCGCAGCATGCGCTTCTCCTCGCGAAGCCGTCGAACGAGCGCCTCGCGCGCACGTTCGTATTGCTCGCTTCGCTCGAGGAGCGAATGGCCGTACACGCGCTCGGCCTGCTCGATGGCGGCGGCCCCGACGTCGAGCCAGAGCAGCGCCAGGGCGATCCAGTCGTTGCGCTTCGGTACGTCGGTCCGTTCGCTCGGCGGATAGGAATGGCTGCAGGTCACACGATGCTCAGACATGGACTGGCACCCGCTGGGGTGAAGCGCGTCTGGCGCGTCGGTTGGTCTGTTGCTCGAACGTCGTCCCCCCACTCCAGGGAGGGGCACCCTGGACGCCAGGCGGGGACAAGAAATCGACGCACCCCCAAAAATCGCCTCGTGGGCCTCGTGCCAGCTCGCTCACGCTCACGAGCCCGCTGGTAGACCGCGTCGTGCTTCTCGAGGGTACTGCGAAGGCTCTGGATGAGACCCGCACGAGCGGCAACGCCAGGATCTCGATGTTCGGTGGACCAAGCTGTCTCTCCCTTCGGTGGCGTGGGACGGACGACCCCGTCCCCCGAAGCCCCTGCTCCCGGACCCATGTCCCCGTCCCCTTCGGCCTCTCTGTCGCTGGCCGGCGCGATCCTTACCGACCTGTTTCACTTCCGCGCCGCGTCCTCTACCTGCGACGTCGTGGTCGACGCGGACTCATCGCCCCTCTCACGCTCTCCTCATCGGCGGTCCAGGGCGACCTTGGACATTTTTTCTTTGCGGCATCGTCGATCCGCGAGTCTGGACTCGGCGCACAACCGTGGCCGGGCGTGTCGCCCCTCGCCCCTCGTCTGTCGCTGGCCGGCGCGATCCTTACCGACCCTTTTCTCACTGTTCCGCGCCGCGTCCTCTACGTGCGAAGTCGCGGTCGACGCGCAATCATCGCCTCTCACGCTCTCCTCATCGGCGGTCCGGGGCGACCTTGGACAGTTTTTCGCGCGGCGCCCAGCAACTGCCCGACGCGGAGCTGTGCGGCGTGACGCAAGCCTGACGCAAGCAGAGCGCCCGAGCTCCGGCAGGTGTTGGAACGTGGCGTTTCCTACTTCGGAGGCTTCTTCGCAGCGCTCGTGACGCCGGGCATCGCACAGGCGCCCGTCTTGGTCAGCGACTCGTCGAGCGAGCGGATCGGGTGATTGCAGAGGTTACCGAGATCCGCGCACGAGTCCGTCTCACCCGCTCTGCAACCTTCGACCAAACAGGCCGCTGAACGGTCGAGCTGGTCACGGTCTTGTCGATCCCAAGCGTTGACCCACGCGCCAAAGGCCATGTTCGAGTTGATTGGGCTGTCGCAGTGCTCGGGCACCGAGCCGTGCCCTTTACAGCCCAGCGAAAAGGGACCAAAGGCTCCGTCAGGATGAGCGAGACCCCGCAGGAGGAGGGGTATCCTCCTCGCAATGAGCGCGCTCTCGCTATTCGGGCTGGTCGCGGTGAGCCTCATGCTGATCTTCTACGCGCTCGAATCGCGCACGCCGTGGTTTGTACTCTGCTTCGCTGGCGCTTGCGCGCTCGGCTCCGTGTACGGGTTTCTTCAGGGCGCCTGGCCGTTCGGAATCGTCGAGGGCATCTGGTCCCTCGTGGCCGTGCGGCGCTGGGCTCTAACGCGATCCGCGGTTGTCGTGTCCCCGAGCGACCGGGGTTTGTGAGCGTGGCGACGGGCGCGGCGCTCGAACTACTTCACGACGCAGGAACCTGCGGTCGGAGGCCGCCCGGAGCGGTGGACGCGTTGTCCGCCTTGGGAGGGACGAGGGGCAGCTCGAAGTAGAAGATCGCACCTCCATGCGCCGCACGCCGCACGCCGACTGCACCGGCATGGCCTTCAACGAGCCGCTTCACCGTCGCGAGGCCCAATCCCAGCCCAGGTTGCGTTGCTGAAGGTGCGCGCACATAGGGCTCGAAGATGGACGCCTCGAGACCAGGTGGCACACCGGGTCCGGTATCCTCCACCTCGACGCACGCCTTGGTGCCGATGACCCGCGCTCGCACCGTGATGCGTCGAACGGGCGACTCACGCATGCTCTTCGCAGCATTGCTCAGCAGGTTCGAGAGGATCACGCTCAGCACGCCGGGGCAGCAAGCTACTTCGACGCTCTCGAGCGGTTCGACGTTGACCTCCGTGCCGGGGTCCGAGCCCGACCCGGCAAAGTCGTCGACGGCGCTCCGGACTCCGACGCGAAGAGAGGTGCGTGCGTCCTTCGCCGGCCGAGCGCCAGCCCGCGCGAATTCATAGATCCCCTGCACGATCCCCCTGGACCGTTCCAGCGTTCGCTGAGCGCGTTCGATGGCTGTGCGCGTGGGCGGATCGTCATGTCGCTTCGCGATTGCGGCAAGACTCAATGTCACGGCCGCCAGAGGGCTGAGCAGATCGTGGCTGACGCGCGAAGCGAACATCTCGAGTTCCGCCGAGCGGGCAGCTTCGTGCCGGAGCGCCTCCTGCGCCCTTCGCTGATCGCGACGCATCAACTGCAGGACGGCTGCGGCGGCAACTCCGGCAACCAGCGCCGAAACAAGCGTGAGCAGCAGCGCGAGCTGGTCGTAATGGCGGCGGGCATTCAGGATGTTCTCGGTCGCCAAGAACGACTGTGAATGGTTGAGCTCGAGCAACGCCGTCAGTGCTTCATCGACCTCGCCGGCGAAAACGTCGAAAGCGAGATCGGCCGCCATTCGCTCGCGAGCGGAGCCCAATCCGCCGCTCGACACCTGGGTTGTGGCCTTCTCGAGCTTCTCAAGCGCTGGGCGCAGCCTGCCGTCGTAGAGCTCGCGCTCGTTCGCATACCAGGGCGTCTGTTCGTACACAGCAAGGTGCGCTCGCACCGAGTCCTCATGAGTTCGGAGTTCCTGGAAGCCTTGCGTGCTCCACTCGTCGGCTGACAGCGTAAGCGTGTCCGCCGTGAGTCGCGCGCGCTGCAACTCGGCGCGAGCGGCCGACAGCTCCGCCACGCTCGGGAGCGAGTTCCTCTTCAGGTCCGAGACCTCGTCGTCGATCCCTGAAATGGTGAAGTACGTCATCGCGGCTGATGCGATGAACACAGCGGCAATCAAGGTGAACGCCCCGGCTAACCACTTGAGGTGCACTGCACTTCTCACCAGCGTCTCTCATGCCACACGGGGCTCGTGCGTCAACGGGCCTAGCCCGTGCGTAGCGATGCGCCGAGCCAAGGGGATGGCTGTCGGACCCCACGCGCGCGAGGCCGCC
>DATJYG010000488.1:0-4219 GCA_035499695.1 Polyangiaceae bacterium | reverse complement strand
CGTGAGCGGCCGGCTCGTGCGCTCGCTGGTCGCGGGCATGGTGCAGGAAGCGGGCTCCTACGCGCTCGTCTGGGACGGCCGGGACGACACGGGCGCGCCGACGCCGGCCGGGCTCTACTTCAGCCGGCTCGAGGCGGGCGCGACGAGCGACGTGCGGCGGGTGGTGCTGATCCGGTAGACCGAGACCCTCGGACGCGGGCTACTTCGCGAGCTCCAGCAGCGTCGAGTTGACCCAGCCCTCGTTTCCGAGCTCGTCGGTCACCTTCCACCACACGCCGTACTTCTCGCCGGTGGGATAGAGCATCATGCCCACGTCGAGATCGCGCACGACATCCGAGTGCAGGTCGGACTTGGCGAACAGCTTGCCGGCCTTCGCCATCTTGACGGCCTGCTGGGCGTTGTCCTTCTTCGCGTCGGGGGCGTTCTTCTGCAGCTCCACGAGCAGCTTCTTGTACGCGTCGAGATAGGCCATCGCCACGACCTGCCCGATCTCGGTGTTCGCGTAGCTGCTGACGCCGGCCGCGGCGAACGCGCTGAAGAATCCGCCGCCGCCCGCGCCCCAGCCGATGTCCGTCTTCTTCGCGTGGCCCTGCACGACCGCGACCTCCTCGGTCGAGCGCACGTCGGTGAGCGTCAACACGACGTCGGCGGTCTTGCTCTTGAGGCTCACGCCGCCCAGCACCGCGCCGATTCCGCCACCCACCACGCCGCCCAGCATGCCGCCGATCCGCGTACCGCCCGCGTTGCGGTTCCTGTTCGCGATGTCGGGCACGAGCACGTAGTCGGCGGCCTTCATCTGACCCTTGCCGATGTTCGAGCCCTGACGCATCTCACCGTCCGACGCGAGCGCGCGCTCCTGCTTGGCGGATTCGAGGCCCTTGCCGCGGTCCAGCAGCGTGAAGCACTTGCTCTGCTGCACGTAGACCTTGAGGAGCGCTTCGGGCGACTCGAGATGGTACTCGAGCCACCACTGGTTCTCGGGCTCGTGGATCGCGAGCGTGCCGATCTTGGTGTCGCAGACCGGAATCGAGTCCTTGTCGTCCTTCTTCGCGTCGGTCTTGTCGTCCGCGTGCGCCACCGAGCCGAAGCAGGTGGCGGCGAGCGCGAGCAGCACGGGGAGCAGTCGGGCGCGCGGGCTCGATGCGAGCATGGGATCCCCTCCAGGGGCGATGCGTCGAATCCTCAGTGGAGCCGGGTCGTGGTGCGGCGCCCGACCTGCGAGCCGCGACTGTAGGCAGTCGGCCGCCGTCACGCCACCGAAAACGCGGGCACCTGCGTGGGCGCCTGCGCTAGCGATCCACCATCGCCGCCTGGCGCGGATTGTAGCGCGGGCCCGAGACGTTCTCCGGGCTCAGCGCCGCATCGAGCGTGAGCATCTCCTCGGCCGAGAGGGCGATGTCGGCCGCCGCCACGTTCTCCTCGAGATAGCTTCGCCGCTTGGTGCCGGGAATCGGCACCACGTCCGGCCCCTTGTGGAGCAGCCACGCGAGCGCGATCTGTCCGGGCGCTGCGCCCTTGCCCGCGGCGAGCTCGCGCACGGCCGAGGCCGCACGCACGTTCGCCTCGAAGTTCTCGCCCTGATAGCGCGGATCGCCGCGGCGATAGTCGCCCTCGGGGTACTCCTCGGCGCGCTTGACCGCACCGGTCAGGAAGCCGCGGCCGAGCGGCGCGAACGGCACGAGCCCGATGCCCAGCTCGCGCAGCAGCGGGACGATGCGCGGCTCGAGGTTGCGCTCCCAGAGCGAATACTCGCTCTGCAGCGCAGCGATCGGATGCACCGCGTGCGCGCGGCGCAGGGTGTCCTCGCCGGCCTCGGAGAGCCCGAGCCAGCGCACCTTGCCCTCGCGCACGAGCGCGGCCATCGCGCCCACGACGTCCTCGATCGGCACCTCGCGGTCGACGCGGTGCTGGTAGAGCAGGTCGATGCGATCGGTCTTCAGGCGCCGGAGCGAGCCCTCGACCGCCTCGCGCACGTGCCCGGGGCGGCTGTCGACGCCCGCGATCGCGCCCTGGTCGTCGAACCTGAAGCCGAACTTGGTCGCGATCACCACCTCGTCGCGACGTCCCTCGAGCGCGCGAGCGAGCAGCTCCTCGTTGGCGTAGGGGCCGTACGCTTCCGCCGTATCGAAGAACGTGACGCCGAGCTCGACCGCGCGCTGGATCGTGGCGATGGACTCACGCTCGTCGCGCTCCTCGCGCGTGCCGTACGCGAAGCTCATGCCCATGCAGCCGAGCCCCAGCGCCGACACCTCGGGTCCGTGTTTTCCCAACCGGCGTTTCTGCATCGGACCTCCACCTGTCCTGAACGTGACCTTCGCGGCCGCGCCGCGGACGCGTGTAGAGTGGCACCCGCCGGCTCGATGCGCGAATTCGTGAAACCGTCCCGCCCCTCGTCCGTCTCATCCTGCAGTTCCCCACGACGATTCAACGCCCGGGGGATCCGGCCATGAAGCGCCTGCTCATCGTCGTCGCCCTGGCCGTCGGTTTCACCGGTTCTGCGCTCGCGCAGGACCCCGCCAAACCCGATCCCGTGCCGACCAAGGCGCCGGCGCGGCCCAACCTCGATCCGGACAACGCCGCCGATGACGACTCGGCGGACCTCGTGCCGGGCGATCCCGCGCCCGACTTCCACCTCGACAGCTCGCTCGGCCACGAAGTGAGGCGCGCGGACCTGATCGGACGCTGGTCGGTCCTGGTCTTCGACACGGGGCGCAAGGCGTTCGCTGGCCTCTCGGCCGTCGACGACTCCGTGAGAGCGATGGGCGCCGGGCTCTACGGCGTCTGCCAGGACGGCGTCGGCTCGCTCGTATCGTTCGCGGCGGCGCAGAAGCTCGCGTTTGCGCTGCTCAGCGATCCGACGGGGGAAGTTTCGCAGCTCTTCGGGATGTTCGACGACGACGAGCATCAGATCCAGCCGGGGCTCGTCATCGTCAACGAACAGGGGATCGTCCGGAGGGTGCTCCAGCGGCCCTCGCTCCATCCGAACGACGTCCTGCTGATGGCGCGGCAAACAATCCGCGGCAGGTGATGCGTGCGGCCCGCGGCCGGCTCACCACCGGCCGCGACCGAAGCGGCCACGGAACCCGACGTTCAGCCCGACGAACACCGGCCGCCGGTACGGCGCGTAGAACGCCGGCGGGTACGGACCCACGAACGAGTAGTACGGATACGCCGGCCACCACGGCTCGACGTACGACACGCTCGAATCGGTGCCCTCGGTCTTCAGCATGACCGAGATCACGTTGTCGGAGACGCCTGCCTGCTTGAGCGCACGCAGGTCGCTCGCGTCGAGATGGAACGTCGTCCCGCTGTACTCGATCTTCTGCACGATCAGCGAATCGGCGACACCGTCGTGTTGCAGCGCGATGACGTCCTTGACGCCGAACGCCCACGCTCCCGTGGCCGTCAGCATCATCACCAGCACGGCCAGTCCGATGCGTTTCATCGTCCACCATCCTTTCCCCCTGGCCCGGTGGTCAGGGCGCAATAGGAAAAGGAGCATCGCTGGTGCCATGACGAGGGGGTGATGCGCGCGGAACGTATCGGAGACGCCGGGCGAGGCCACCGTGCCCCGCGTGCGCAGCGGAGCACACCGGGGGCGGTTGCGGGTCGCTCGGCGGCGAGCCGGCGCGAGATGTCACGACTTCGCCCGTACGCCCCGGTACGACCCCCGGCGCGCCCTGCGACGCTACTGTCCCGGGTGGTACGTCCGCTCGGTGTGGCCCGCGAGCTGCCCCGGCTCGAAGTAGACGTCACGCAACTGACCCGAGGCGTAGCGTCCGGCCTCGTCGTCGAAGTGCGGCGAGGCGGGATCGCCGCTCTCGCCGCCCGCGGTGACCGCCTTCGCGCGCACCGAATCGCCGAACTCGACGACGGCGACGAAGCTGTTCCCGCTCGCGCCGTAGCGTTTCCGGGTTCCCGTCGAGGGCGCGAGGCCGAACGAGGCGAGCGAGCCCCAGAGGCTCGAGGTGAACGGCACCGCGACGCTGGGCAGCGCGTCGTCGAAGCGCGGAGCGCGCTCGTCGCGCGGGCGCTGGAAGCGGTTGATCTCGCCCCAGGGCATGCGCCACGAGCCGTAGCGCGCGGACAGGCTGTCGATCGCCGCCGCGAGCGCGCCGAGGAGCTCGTCGGGGTCCGCGCGCCGTGCGACGTAAGTCGTCGCGAGCAGGTGCTCCGCGCGCGCCTCGCGCGCCGCGCGCCGCGCCGCGCACTCGCCCCA
>DATJYG010000487.1:0-4522 GCA_035499695.1 Polyangiaceae bacterium | reverse complement strand
CGAAGGCCGGGAGGAAGCCGCTCTTCACGTCCGAGTACAGGTCCGTGAGGTCCTTCATGTGCGTCGTGCGAACCTGGTCGTTCGCCATGATCGACGTCGCGTACTGGAAGGGGTTGCAGATGTTGCAGTACTCGTTGCCCGGTGCGTAGCCCTCGGGATCGGCCACGTAGGCGTTCCAGTCCTCGCCGTAGTACCGCCAGGAGACGTCGCGCTCGAGGAGCTCGTCTCCGATCGTGCGCGTGGACGACGGCGGGATGGTGAACTCGTCGGTCGTGTCGACCGTGCCGTCGCCGAAGTAACCGGGGTTGTAGTTGTTGAGCAGGTAGTAGTGACCCCGCTCGCAGTTGGGGTTCACGTGCATCTGTTGCAGGTACTCCCTGACCGGCCGGACGCCCGGCTGCGACTCGTCCGAGCAGTCGCTGTAGGTGCCGCCGGAGTAGCCGTCCTGCACGTACCAGTTGTTCGTGCCCGCCTGCGGGTCGGGGTTCTCGATCTCGAGCGCCGGCGGAACTGCGGGGTGGCCGTTGCCGTCGCTGTACCAGTCGGCGTCACCGGTGCCGAGTGCGATGTGGTTGGCCCCCGTGCCGCCCTGGACCGACTGGTGGAAGTTGTCGCTGATCGCGTACTCGTCCGCGAGCGCCTTGAAGTACGGCACGTCGCCCTGGAGCATGTTGTAGAAGCCCATCGACGCCGAGCCTTCGCGGGTCGACTCGTCGTTGAATCCCGCCGGCTGCGACGCGCCGTTGTTGCCCGCGCCGATGGACGTCTCCACCCACGGGAAGAGATCGGACAGGCAGCCCGAGGGGTTCTCGCGGCTGGCGTGCTCGACGCTGCAGTCGAGCTGCTGCCACATCTGGTAGAAGCGGTGCACGGGGCTCGCCGCGTAGTCGTCGTACGCGATGCCCGGTGAGAGCTGGAACGGCCCCGACGGCACGGCCATCGGGTTCTGCGCGAGGCGCGTGTCGGGCTTGCCGCTCGTGATGCCGGTGGCGCCGGTGAGCAGCAGCGGCACGTACGAAGCCGGGAGCGCAACGCTCTCGGCCGCCTGGGCCGCGGCGAGGGACGACACGTACGGTGTCTTGGCGCCTCCGGCGAGCACCGGCGGCAGCGCCGCGTACGGGGACTGCTTGCCGGGGGCCATCTCGAAGGAGCTCGGCGTGGAGTCGACGGCGCTCTTCTGCACCGCACGTGCGAAGTTCGGACCGGGCGTGCCGTCGGCGTTGACGATGCCCTTCGACAGGAGGTTGTCGATCCGCTGGTGGCCCTTCGGCTCGTACGTCGCGAAGACGTGATCGAAGGACCGGTTCTCGCCGACGATCACGAGGACGTGCTTGATCGGCGTGCGCGTGTCGCGATCGTGACGACCGCTCCTCGAAGCCACCGTGAGGGCCGACGTCGTCTCGCCGGTCGCCTCCGCGGTAGCCGGTTCGGGCGGCGACGATTGCGGCGAAGAGCTGCAAGCGGCGCTCGCGGCCGTCACGGCGGCCGACAGCATCCACAGCGAAGTTTTCGTGCGCATGGTTCTCTTGCCTTTCGGGAATGAGTGAATCGCTCACTGCCAATACGGGGGAGAAGCGGGCACACCGCGCCCTCTCCGTCGCCGCGCGACGGTTCGGTCGAGATGCGCGAAACGATGCGTGACGAAGCGACGCGTCAGCGCGACGGCGAGGGCGCGTCGGTCAGCGTGCCGAGGAATGCGACGATGGCGTCGATCTCGCCTTCGTCGAGCGCTGGAGTCTCTCCTTCTTGTCGGTTGTACGGCGCCTTGTCGACCTGGACGTACTCACGGTAGGCAGCCGGCACGTCGTCGAACACGACGCCTTGCCGGTACCAGCGCTTCGGGTGGGTCGAACGCGTGGCGTAGAACGAGACGACATCGCGGAGGTCGTGGAACGTGCCGTTGTGCATGAACGCGGCGCGGACGGCCACGTTGCGCAACGACGGCGTCCGGAAGCTCCCGCAGAACTGCTCGGCCTGCGCCTTGTACTCGGGGTCGCGCCGCTCGCAGAGGCCCAGGTCGAAGTACGCGGGATCCCGCGTGGCAGGGACGGCGCGGTTGCGCGGCGGCGCCACGGCGTCGAAGGCGTAGTCCGTGAAGAGTGACCGCTCGGGGGACTTCGAGCCGTCGTCCATCTTGTGGCACGCGGCGCACCCGCCCTTGGCGGAGTCCTTGAAGAGCCTCAGCCCTCGCATCTCGAGCGGGGTGAGCGGCGCGCGACCGCGCACGTAGTCGTCGTAGCGCGAGGAGAACGGCGCCATCGGCGGCGAGAGCAAGAATGCTTCGATCGCCAGACCGAGCGCCCTCATCGCCGTCTCCGGATCGTCGAGCGCAGCGCCGAACTCGCGCCGGAAGGCGTCCGCGTCGGGACCGGTCGCGATCCTGGAGGCGACGGCAGCGGCGCTCTGTCCGTTCATCTCGTCGGGGTTGAGGAGCGGCTGGCGCACGAGATCGACGAGCGAATCGATCCGCCCGTCCCAGAAGAAGCCGCCGTACGCGTCGACCAGCGGCGCGTCCTCTTCCCAGTGGAGGTGAAAGTGCCGCACGTACCTGAGGTAGAGGAGCGACGGGGCGTTGCGCTTCGCGTAGTGACCGGGCCGGCTGCCGAGAGGAACGCCGATCGTCGATCCGTGCATGCCGGCGAATGCGTGCGCGGGATCGTGGCAGCTCGCGCAGCTCGTGCCGCGCGGCTCGGAGAGCGACTCGTCGAAGAAGAGCGCCTTGCCGAGCGCGATGCGCTCGGGGCTCGCGGTCTCGACGACGGATGCGGACGGCGCCGGGGTGAGGGCGGCCGCGTGGCCACTCTCTTGCGGGGGCGCAGCTGGAGCCACGTGCGGCGCGTACGATCCCGCGCCCGCGAGACGCCAGCCGACGAACACCGTCGACACGACGAGCGCTGCGATCCACCAGGGGCTCCTCGCTGCCACGCGCGCCGACTTACCATGGCGATCGTGACGTCAGGGTTCCATGAGGGCAAAAGGATCAACGCCGAGCTCGCATCGCGTCGCGAGTGCGGGCTCACTTCAATCGTCTAGGTCCTACTGCTGCACGCAGTAGAGCGACGCTGGAGTGTCGCACGACTGGAGGTTGCACCAGTCGGACCAGTACGAGGTGGCCTGGTTGAGCGATGCGCTGCCCGTCGAGCCGTTGTCGGTGCTCGCGGCGCTCGTCCAGTTCTGGCAGCTCTGTGTGGTGTTGAAGATGGTGCCGTCGTCGTTGGAGTCGGTCCAGACGTAGTGGCCACCGTAACCGGAGCACACGTCGGCGGTGGCGACCTGGTTGCCGCTCTCGTCGAGATCGATCATGTGCTGCAGCGTTCCGCTCGTGAGGTCGGTCCAGTCGTTGGCGACGAGGGTTTCGTCCACGAGGACGTAGGGGAGGGTGCCGTGCGTCGTGAGATGTGTCGCGGCGCTCGTGTTCGAGTCGCTCAGCCACGCCTTGAACGTGCCGGTCAGTTTCCCGTTCGCGAGCGTTTGACACTTCTGATCGGCGCCCGAGAGCCCGCCCAGGTTGCCCATGTACGCGGCGCTCGTCGCGAACACGACGTAGTGCGTGAGCGGCGGGGCGTCCTGTGCAGCGACATCGCCTGGCGCGTCGATCCCGCCTTCCGCCGGCGCATCGACGCCGCCGTCTCCGCCTTCGACGGTGGACCCATCGCCCGCGGCTTCCTGCAGCGCGTCCGGTGCGTCTGACTCGGGTCCATCCGATCCGGCCGGCGCGTCCGACTGCCGCGAGCCGTCCGCCGGCTGCTCTCCACCATCGTCACCGCCGTGGGCGGCCGGATCGGCGATGCCGACGATGCACCCGCTCGGCGCCACGCAAGCAAGGAACCAAGCGAGACTCCTGCGGTATCGAAGGATCATCCGACGGCACGCCAAGGATGAAGCGAAAGGCTGCGGAACGCCACGACACACCCCATCAACCCGTCCACACATGGGGTATCCTCGCATCGTGGGGATGCCTAATAAGCTCAAGGTGCTCATCGGGCTGATTGGGATCGGGATGCTCGGCAGCCTGGCGAGCGGCCTGCAGGGCAGTACGAGCGGTTGGCTGTCGTTTCTCCTCGACGCCGCGCTGCTCGCCGGAGTGCTCAAGGGCAAGGAGGGGGCGCGGAACTTCCTGATGCTCCTCGCCGTGCTGGGTCTCCTGGGCGGCGTCTTCGGAGTGGTACTCACGCTCATCGCAGTCCTCGCAGGCGGAGTCCACGGCGGGAGCGAACTGCTGCTCGTGTTCGCGATCGGCGGCGTGTCGGTGCTCGTGTTGGCCCAGAACGCCTTCGCTCTCTGGTGCCTCAGCCGTCGCGACGTGCAGAACTGGATGTTCCAGAAGTCCCTCGGCGCGATGGGCGCGGACGCGCCGGGCGGAGGCTCTTCGCCATAGAAGTGTGAGACGATGTGCCCGCATGGTCACGCTCCACGCGGTCTCCCTCGTCGTTCATCTCCTATGCCTGGCGGTGTACGGCGCCTCGGCGCTCGGGGGCATCGTGCTCGATCGCTCGCTCTGGGCGGCGCTCGAGCAGGGGCG
>DATJYG010000486.1:0-18398 GCA_035499695.1 Polyangiaceae bacterium | reverse complement strand
ATCGCCGTGTTGCGGCCGGTGGTCGCCACCATACGCCGTTGTGATCGTGACCTCGGTGAGCAGGTGCGGCGGGCTGCCAGCTCCGTCGCCCTCAACATCGCCGAGGGGAACTGCAACGAGGGCGGGCTCCGCCTCTCGCGCTTCTCCACCGCCGCCGGCTCCAATGCGGAGGTCCGCGCCGCCCTCCAGGTCTCCATCGCCTGGGGCTACGTCGAAGCAAGCGATGTCGCCGAGGCCGAGCAACTCCTCGATCGCGTCGCCGCAATGCTCCATCGCCTCGGCGCCCGCCGCTGACGGCGACGGCGCAGCGATGTGGATGCCCGCTAGCGTGGCAGGCGCTCGCGCAGGCGGGGCAGACACGACTGCCTGCGTGGCAGGCGCTCGCGCACGCGGGGCAGACACGACCGCCAGCGTGGCAATCGCCCCTGCAAACGACCCGGATGTGTCGGCGGGTGAGGCTCGCGCGCTGGCAAGCCAGGCACCCGCATCTCCATGCGGCGCAGGCGCGATCGCCAGGAGTCCTGGACGTATGGGTGTCAGCCCGATTCGGTCGGCTTGTGCTCCGTCTCCCAGAGCTCGCGAAGGATCTCGGCGACCGCTTCGTACAGAGCCTCGGGGATCACGTCGCCGGGCGCGAGCTCCACGAGGGCGCGCGCGAGAGGGACGTCGTGCACCACGGGGATGCCGTATTGCTCCGCGGCGCGCTTGATCTGCTCGGCGAGGTCCCCTTCCCCGCTCGCGACGACGACCGGCGCCTCGTCGCCCTCTTTCTCGTCGTAGCGCAGGGCGCACGCGAGGTGCGTCGGGTTCACGACGACCACGGTGGCGTTCTTCACGCTGGCCACCGTCGCCTGCGCGAGCATCTCGCGGTGCGCCCGCTCGCGCGCCGCCTTGAGCTGCGGGTCGCCCTCGCTCTCCTTGTACTCGCGACGCACCTCGTCCTTCGTCATCCGCAGCCTCCGCCTCCACACCGTGCGCGTGACGACGACGTCCACGACGCCGATGGCGACCCCCACGAGCGCCGCCTTCCACGCAAGCCCCCCGGCGATGCTCGAAACGACCACGCCCACCCACGCGGCACGACCACTCGTTCGCGCGAGGTCTACCAGGTGGTCGGCGAGCGCCGCGTAAGCGAGCCAGCCCACGATGGCCGCCGCCACGAGCGCGCGCGCGACGGCGAAGAGCCTCGCCGGCGAGAGCAGATTGCGTGCACCCGCGACTGGATTCAGTCGATCGAGGCGCGGCGTCATACGCTTCGTCGCGACGACTCCTCCCGACTGCACCACCGCCGTCACACCCGACGCGAGCCCCGCGGCCAGCACCACCGGGAGCGAGAGGCTCACGACGGCGGTGGCGATGCCCACGGCGTCGAAACGCAGTGCGTCGTGGGACGGCGCCGCCAGCGCTTCATTAAGTGCGTGCGACGCCCAGTCGGCGAGCGCCTTCACCGCCGCGGGCACCACGGCCACGGCGACGAGGAAGCCCGCAGCCTGCGCTGCGAACGCGCTTACGCCGGCGTCACCCTCTTCGCGCGCCTTGCGCAATTTTCGTGGGGTGGGGTCCTCCGTTTTCTCGCCCATATGCGAGGCCATTGAATAGCATCGCAATCATGCGCGTCCTACGCGCATTCAAGGAGGGTCTGATGCGATTCGCAATCATTGCTGCGGGTGCGCTTGCGGCATCGGCAGTCGTTCTCTCTGGGAACACGGCGCGCGCCGACGCGACGCCGACCGGAGTCGAAGTGGGTCTGCGCGCGGGATACGCCATCCCGCTCGGCGACGCGGCGGGGGGGAATCCGTCGACGTCTCTCAGCAACGTGTTCTCCGGGATGATCCCCATCCAGGTCGACGCGGGCTACCGCTTCACCCCGAACATGATGGTCGGCGCTTTCTTCCAGTACGGCATCGCGTCGATCGCCTCGGGTAGCGGATCCGTCGGCGCGGCGTGCAGCCAGAGCGGCGTGAGCTGCTCGGGCAGCAACGTGATGTTCGGCGCGCAGTTCCACTACCACCTCATGCCCGATCAGACGATCGACCCGTGGGCGGGCATCGGCATCGGCTACGAGATCGCGAACTTCAGCGCCTCCGCGGGCGGGCAGTCGGCCGGTGAGTCGTTCAGCGGCTTCCAGTTCGTGAACCTGCAGGTCGGCGGCGACTACAAGGTCATGCCGAACCTGGGCGTCGGGCCGTTCGTGATGTTCAGCCTCGGCGAGTACAGCGGCTGCTCCTTCAGCGGTGGTCTCTCGGGCGGCGGCAGCTGCACGATCCAGAACACCGCGATGCACGAGTGGCTCACCTTCGGCATCCGCGGCGCGTACGACATCAACCTGTGACCGTCGCGCACATCTAGGCCTTTCTTCCGCCCGCCGCGCGTCCGCTCTGTGAGCGGGCACTTCGCGGCGGGCGGTCGTGTATTTGGCCCTCCCCTTCGGCCTGTGCACTCATCGGCGCAGAAGAGGAGGTCGTGATGCGATTCTCGGTTCTTGCCTTGGGCGCGCTCGCGGCGTCCGCAGTCGCCCTCGCCACGGGCAACGCGCGCGCGCAGGCCGCCGGGCCGGCGTTCGGTCAGGCCGGAGAGCTGGCCATCTCCTGGGACCAACCGCTCGTGGACGGCGCGATCGCCACGCGCGCCCTGCCCCAGCCGCTGGCGCTCACCCCCATCGGCTTCCAGTACTACACGCTGACCAACAACAACGGGTCGGGCACCATCTTCAGCATCGCGCCGGCGGCCGACTTCTTCGTCATCGACAACCTGTCGGTCGGCGGGCAGGTCCTGCTCGGCTTCGGCAACTACTCGCCGCCCGGACCCGGGCAGGGCGCCACGACCACGCTCTGGGGGATCGCGCCGCAGGTCGGCTACAACCTCTCGCTCACCGACAGCATCTCGTTCTGGCCGAAGCTCTTCCTCGCGTTCGCCGGCTCCTCGACGAGCAACAACGGCGGGAGCGCCAACAGCGGGACGATCGGCATCTTCGCCCCGTTCCTCTTCCACATCGCGACGCACTTCTACGCCGGCATCGGGCCCGACTTCTCGACGGAGATCTTCGCCAACCAGACGAACGGCAACGGGACGAGCGTGCAGAATCCCACGAAGGTGACCACGTTCGGCGCCATGGGGACCTTCGGCGGCTGGTTCAACCTCTGAGTGGCTTAGAATGAAGCCATGACCCGGCTCGAGATCGCATGCACCTGCAGTCTCCTGGCCTTCGCGGCGCTCTCGACGTCCGCGGCAGCGGCGCCGAAGAAGAAGCCGACGAAGCCCGCTGCCACACCCGCGGCGTCCGCGGCGCCTTCCGCGGCGGCGCCCTCCGCCTCGGCACCCGCGCCGGCTCCGGCGTCGAGCGCCACGACGTCTACGTCGACGAGCGATGACGAGGAAACCGGTCACGCCGAGGCGGCGCCCTCCAGCGGCGACAAGAAGATCACGGTGGGCGCCGACGTGCTCTTCGTGCTGCCGGTCGGCAACCTGTCGGACGACACGGGGCCGCAGATCGGCCCGCTGCTCCGAGGCGGGTATCGCATCATGCCGCAGCTCGAGCTCACGGCGCGCATCGGGTACCTGTTCGCGTTCGGCAAGACGCAGAATCCCACGCCACAATACTCCGCGAGCACCAGCATCACCGACATCCCCGTCTGGCTGGGAGCACGGTACTTCCTGATGGACGCCCCCGCGGGGCTCTACGGCGCCGCCGAGATCGGGATGAACTTCCTCAACGCGAGCTACACCGTCAACCCGGGCAACGTGCAGAAGAGCACCGGCGACACGCGCGCGGGGTTCAACCTCGGGGTCGGGTACGTGATCAGCAAGGACCTGCCGATCGACCTGCGTCTCCAGTACTCGTACCTGAACCTCGTCGGCAGCAGCGGCGAGGGCCCCCTCATGGGCATCGGTCTGAGCGCCGGCTATTCCTTCTTCTTCTGACCGAGCAGCTTCACGAGCGCGAGCAGCGTCTCGCGCACGCCTTCGCCCGTGGCGGCCGACAGGAGCCTCAGCTCGATGCCGCGGCGGGCGAATGCCTTCTTCAGCTTCGGATAGGCCTCGCGCACCTCGGGCAGGTCCGCCTTGCTCAGGGCGACGAGCTGCGGGCGCTCGGCGAGGGCCGGGTCGAACTTCGCCAGCTCCGCGTTGATCGCGTCGTGGTCCCCGAGTGGGTCGCGCCCCTCGGACGGGTCGATCGTGATGAGGTGCAGCAGCGCGCGCGTGCGCTCGACGTGCTTGAGGAAGCGGATGCCGAGGCCGGCGCCCTCGGCGGCGCCCTGGATGAGGCCCGGGATGTCGGCGATGACGAAGCTCGAGTCCTCGGCTCCGGGCACGGCGACGACCCCGAGGTGCGGGATCAGCGTCGTGAACGGGTAGTCGGCCACCTTGGGCCGCGCGCGCGAGACGGCGCGGATGAAGGTGCTCTTGCCGACGTTGGGGAAGCCGAGCAGGCCCACGTCGGCGAGCACCTTGAGCTCGAGGCGCAGCTTCTTCTCCTCGCCCTCCGTCCCCGGCTCGGAGCGGCGCGGGGCGCGGTCGTACGGCGTCGCGAAGTGGATGTTGCCGCGCCCGCCCCTGCCGCCGCGCGCGACGACGACCCGCTTGTCGCCTGCGTCCACGTCGAACACGAGCGCGCCGGTCTCGACGTCGTACCCCTGCGTTCCGACGGGCACGCGGATGACGAGGTCGGCGCCCGCCTTTCCGTACTGGTCCTTGCCGCGTCCGTGCTCGCCGCGCTCGGCGGTGAGCTTGCGCTGCAGGGCCACGTCGAGCAGCGTCGTCTTGCCCTCGTCGCCGACGAAGACGACGTCGCCGCCCTTGCCGCCGTCGCCGCCCGAGGGGCCGCCGAACGGGACGAACTTCTCGCGACGGAAGGCGACGCAGCCGTTGCCGCCGGCACCCGCGATGACCCTGACCTCGCACGAATCGACGAACTTCACGGGCGCGTCGGGCTCACTGGATGCAGTCGTTCCAGGCGTGGGCGGTCGTGGCCGCGATGGCGCACGTGTACTCGGCCTGGGTGACTTCGGTCTGGCACTGCGTCTGGACCTGATGCACGTCCGAGTCGGACAGGACCTCGCGCGAGATCTGGATGCGCAGCTCGGCGCGGCCCGCTTCGGTCGCGTTCTTCCCGCGCGGGTCCTCGGCGACCTTCAGGTCGATGAAATGCTGCAGGAGCTGGTCGCACTCGGGCGGCGTCGCCATCGCCTGGCGCTTGCAGGCGACCGCGGCGGACACCGTCGCGAGCAGGAGCACGGGGGCGAGCGCGCGCATCGCGTGACGCATACCACGCGCGCCCGCCCCCGCTACGGACTTCGTCGCGTCAGATGCCCAGGGCGCCCGTGCGAAGCAGGTAGGCGAACCGGGTGCGTTGCTCGGGCTTCAGGAGCGTGTGGATGCGGCCGAGCGCCTTGGCGACGGCGGCCTGGAGCCGCTCGGCGCTCTTGGCGCGCTCGCCCGTCGCCGAGCCCACCTTGCCCGCGTCGAAGGTCTCGGCGGCCACAGCGTCTGCCAGCGAGGCGACGGCGCGCCGGTCGTCCACCGCCGCCTGCGCGCGCTCGGTCTTGAGGTCGTCGAGGATGGCCGCGAGCTCGGCGACCTGCTCCTCCTCGAGCTCGAGCTTCCACGCGAGGAAGCGAAGCGGACGCCGGACGCCGAAGCCTCCGCCGAAGTCGTCGCCTCCTCCACCGTGACCGCCGAAGTGCGGGCCTCCGCGCCCGCGCCCCTGCCACGGCCCACCACCGCCACGCGGGCCGCAGCCCGCGCCTTCACCACACGACGCGCCACCGTGGCGCGCATGCCACCATGCGAACGGATGCATTGTCTTCTCACCTTTCAGCCGGGGCGGAGTCGCTCCCGGCGGGTCTTCTGCGCGGGGGATTCCTCGCGCACCTTCGAGCGTGGCAACGGCCCCGCCATCTGTCAACGCGCGGGGGCCTCCTTCGTGAGCTCCTCCCGTACACGCCCTTCCAGGAGCACCTTGATGCTGCGGCGCGCCGGAAGCAGGACGAGCGAGGTCCCGACGCCCAGCAGGACCGACCGCAAGAGCTCGACCGCGAAGGGCCGACCCGTGCGCCGCGAGCTGCGCATCACGAGGTCGGGGCGGCGCCACATCTGAAGGGCGAGGATCCTGCGGTTGCGCCGGCGGCGCCCGGGCGCCGTCGAGATGCGGTGCACCGCGAACGCGACGACCACCGCCGTGGCGACGAGCGCGATGCCCGCCGCGACCACGACCTGGCGCACGTGTCGCTGCAGCTGCAGCTTCAGGTCGAGCGCGTCGTGCCGCCGCTGGTCGAGCACCTCCACGGTGCGCAGGAGCTTCGACCGCACCAGGTTCGCCTGACGCGTCAGGTCCTCGCGTGCCTTGCTGTGGCCGTTGTGGCCGTTGTGGTTCATGCGACGCGTTCCTTGAGCTGCTTGAGGTCCGTCTGCATGCGCTCCTTCGTCTCTCCGAGGAGCGGGCGCCGGGGCAGCGCCTTGTATCCGCCGAGAGCGAGGAGCGCGGCGAGCGCGAGCAGGATCCCTCCGATGACGAGCGCCGCGAGCCACTCCATGCGGAAGGCCATGGCGATCGCGACGAAGCACAGGGTCACGCCCGACAGGGCCACGCCCGCGCCGATGCCGATGGCGATCCCTCCCGCCTTCGCCTGCTGGAGCTCGGACAGCAGCTCCTCCTTCGCCAGCTCCACCTCGAGGCGCGCGAGCTCGCGCGTCTCGTCGATCGCCTCCCGGAACAGCTCCGCTGTCCGCTCCTGCCTGATCTCTCCGGCCATGCCGGTCGCTCGATGCAAGCTTCGATCGAGGACGGGGTCAGCCGTTGCACGAGATGCGCTGGAACCAGAGGGCAGGCGCGCCGTCGCGCGTGTCGACGTACATCACCCCGAGCTCGCTGCCGGTCCACACGACCCACGGGTACTTGGACGAGCCGGCGCCGCCGTTGGAGACGCGCAGGTCCGCCGAGCCGGGGATGCGGGCACCCGAGGCGTCCACCAGGGTGAGGAAGATCTGCGGCCGCGAGTCGCGCCACTGGTAGTAGACGACGGCCGCGGCGTTGCCCGCCCACGCGAGGCCCGGCCAGTTGGCGTCGCCGGTGTTCGGCTGCTCCACGAGGCCCCCCGGCGAGAGCGAGCCGCCGTCGCTCACGGCCGCCGCGAAGATCTGGTTGTAGTCCGGGTTGCGCATGTCCTCCCACGCGGCGAGGAAGCCGTGCCCGGTCGAGATCATGCGCGGAAGCATGCCGCCGTTGCGCGCCTTGCCGCGCAGCGAGAGCTCGTGCGAGGGCGCGAGCGACGTGGGATCGAGCGACTCGTACTTCACGTCGTAGTTGGTCCCGTCGCCGTCGCACCACGCGAGGCCGAGCGAGTGATCGTCGCCCGCGACCCACGGCCAGCCGTCGGCCGCCGACGGGTCGAGGCGCTGCTGCTGCATCGTCGCGAGCGACTGCGGATCGACGAGCGCGACCTGCGCGCCTCCGGCGTCGCCGTCCGCGTCCATCCACGACACGGCGACGTGTCCGCCGGGCGCGTTCGCGAGCACGGGGCGGGCCTGGATCGACTGGGTGGCGGCGACGGACGCGCCCGACCCGGTCGGTGCGGCGTTCGCGTCGAGCGCGTGCACGTAGACCGACTTGCCGGCCGTTCCCTCCTCCCACGCGACCAGCCATCCGTCGGAGGTGTGGAGCAGCGCCGGGAGATCGCTCGACGCGGGGGTCGGCTCGATGTCGACCGGCGAACCGAGGAGCTGCCCGTCGCTGCTCATCTTCGCGACGAACACGTCGCCGCTGCCGGTCGACGGATCGCCGTAGACGACCACGTAGTGATCGCGGTCCCAGTCGAACGCGAAGGACGTCGCTCCGGCGCCGAATGCGAGCTTCTTCTCGCCGCCGGACAGCTTGCACAGCGAGGGGATGATGCCCGAGGCGCCCTGCGACCCGAGACGCATTGCGCACCCGTCGGATCCGGCGGCGACGGCGAGGAGCGCCGGCGCCAGCAGGGCCGAGCGAGAGATGAACCTCATGGGTGAGTGCGTCGCAAGGAGCGCACCAGATTCGGGGTAGTCTCGTGACGTGAGGTGCGCGCGTGCACTGTTGCTCGCCCTGCTGCTGTGCGGCGCCTGCGGCAAGCACCGCGCCTCGGCGGGCGACGCGGGATCGTCGGCGTGGGTGGCAGCGGACGGAGCCGCGATCGATCCCGTGGAGGCGATCGAGCAGGCCACGCGTGACGCCGGCTCCGAAGCGGGCGGCGCCGAGGCATTCGCCAGGGCGTACGCCCTGCACGACTCCGGCTGCAGCGGCGGAGACGCGCGCGCGTGCGCCGAGCTCGGCATCGACTTCGCCGAGGGACGCGGGGTCGCGCGCGATGTGGCGAAGGCGGTCGATCTGCTGCGCAAGGCGTGCGGGCAAGGCGTGGCGGCGGGGTGCTCCGATCTCGGCCAGCTCGTCGAGCGAGGCGCGGTCGCGCCGGCCTCCGCCCTCGCCGGGCAGGCCAACCCGGCGGTCGCGGCCGCCCTCTACGGGCGCGGGTGCGACGGCGGCAGCGCGCTCGGGTGCAACGACCTGGGCCTCGACTACGAGCAGGGCGCCGGCGTGCCGCGCGACGAAGCGCGCGCCGCGGACCTCTTCGCTCGCGGCTGCGACATGGGGAGCGGCGACGCGTGCACCAACCTCGGCTACATGCGCTCGAACGGGCTCGGCGGACCGCGCGACGGCGCCGCGGCCGTGACCCTCTACCGAAGGGCCTGCGACGCGGGCAGCGCCCAGGGTTGCCACGACCTCGCCTACCGCTTCCAGAACGGGCTCGACGTGGCACGCAGCGAGCGCGAGGCGGCGTCGCTCTACGAGAAGGCGTGCACGCTCGGCGCCGCGTCCGGATGCGACAACCTCGGTGGCCTCTACGAGAACGGCACCGAGCTCCCGCACGACTACGAGCGCGCCGTGCGCCTCTACGCGCGCGCCTGCGTGATGCACGATGCGGTCGCGTGCAACAACGTGGGCCACATGTTCGAGGTCGGACGCGGGCTCCCCCAGAGCGACACGAACGCGGCGCGCTACTACCGGCGCGCCTGCGAAGCCGGCGCCGCCCTCGCCTGCGCGAACCTCGGTCAGCTTCAGCGCGCCGGCCGCGCGCCCCCGTGAGAACGGGACAGACAAGGTGATCTGCCCACAGGCCCACCAGTAACCATGGTGGGTGAGAAGAAGATCAAGAAGATCAGAAGATCAAAAGGGGGTTTGGCAAACACACACTTCTGATCTTCTGATCTTCCTGATCTTCTCAAACTCTCTCCTCACGAATGGGCCTGTTTGACGCCACCTCGTCTCACGAGCGGCCTGTGACGCCAGGTCTCGTCTCACGAGCGGGCCCGTGACCGCCAGGTCGCTCTTTCGCTGGCCCGCGCCTAGAGACGATCGAGCGGCACGCCGAGCACGCGGCGGGCGAGGGCGTCGAGTGCTCCGGGGTCGCCCGACACGTGGAGCGTCGTGTGCACGTGCGCGATCGATTGGCCCGGAGCCAGCGCTGCGGCGGGGGAGCTCGTCTCGAGCTCGTAGAAGCCTCCGAGGGACGGCTTGCCCGGCTCGGTGGGTCCGTCGTTGTAGGCGTTGACGACGTCGCCGCCGAAGGGGTCCGCCTGCTTCGCCCACAGACTGTTCACGTAGCCGTCGGGCGCGCTCGCCGGCTTCGCGTAGTGCACGAGCGTCAGCAGGCGCGCGTTCGCGCTGTAGCTGCCGGCGACGTCTCGCGCGCGCGACGGGCCGAGGCCGATCTTGCTCCGGTAGTTGCCGTCGGCCCGGAGCGAGAGCCATCCCTCGTCGCCGTGGACGACGAGGCGGTCGGCCGGCACCTTGCCGAAGTAGGCGTCGTTCACGACGGGACCGGAGCCCGCGGGATCGAACGGCACGACGACGTGCGCGTCGGACGCGGGGCTGTACATGCCGAGGATCCAGATGCTCGGCAGCCCGGTCGCGCGCGTCCAGGCGGCGGCGCCGGCGTTCGTGATGCGGTTGTCGCTCTCGAAGGCGACCCACCGGGTCGCGTCCGGGGGCGCCACGCCGAAGCGTGCGCGCACCTCGTCGGCGCCGAGGACGCGCACGGTGCGCTCGACGGCGACGTCGAGGGCGGTGCCCGACCAGCTCGTGACGTGCATGCGTCGCGTGAAGGTGACGTGGGTCGCGTCGTGCGCGGTGACCGCCCACTCCCCCTCCTGCAGCTCGTGGGGCACCTGCCAGGACGCGATCTCGTACGGCGCGCCCGGCGGGAAGTAGAGGCCGAACTGCCCGCCCTCGGGGCCGAGCCAGAAGCGGTCCTCGCCCCCGTAGTTGTCGAACTGCGTCCCCGTCTTGCCCGCCTCGATGAAAGCGCGGTGCACGAACCCGAGGCTCGCCCCGTGCGGCTCGACGGCGCTCGTCATCACGCGCCCCTGCCACCGCGGGCTAAGGACGACGCGGCCGCCGCCGGGCGCCTCGAGCACCTCGACGGGCGCGTGCGCCTGGAGGAACGCGAGCTCGTCGTCGATCGACCGGGCACCGGGAGGCAGCGGGGTGGGAGCGGTCATGGGAGCGGGCGGCGCCCCCGCACACGCGCCGAGCAGCAGCACGATCGCCGGCGCGATGGCGAGACGCATCGGCCGCAATCCTAGCGAACCTCTCAGGTCGCGCGGTGCCGGAAACGGTCGAGCGCGACCGCCATGACGATGATGCCGCCGGTGACGATCTCCTGCACCCAGTTGTGGACGCCGAGGAAGGTGCAGCCCGTGCGGATGACCGCCATGAGCACGGCGCCCACCAGCGATCCGACCACGGTGCCCTCGCCGCCCGAGAGCGAAGCTCCGCCCACGACGACGGCCGCGATGACCTCGAGCTCCAGGCCGATGGAGTCCGTCGGGTCGCCCACGGTGAGGCGCGAGAACTCCATGATGCCGGCGATGCCCGTGAGCGCCCCGGCCAGCGCGTAGACGAGGAGCTTCACGCGCGGGACGTCGACGCCGCAGACGAGCGCCGTCGCCTCGTTGCTGCCGACGGCGTAGACGTGTCGGCCGAACCGCGTGTAGCGGAGGGCGAGCGCGCCGCCGACACCGAGGAGGACGGCGATCCACACGCCCGCCGGCAGGAGGACGCCGCTCGACGGGGCGAGAAGCGAGTCGATGCCGCGCGGGTCGCAGTCGATCTTCTGCTCTCCCGCGAGGCCCTTGGCGCCGCCGCGCAGGATGCTCATGGCGCCGAGGGTCACGATGAAGGGCGCCATGCGCACGTACGCGACGAGCGCGCCCGAGGCGGCGCCGCTGAGGGCCGCGGCCGCCATGCCGGCGATGACCGCGAGCACCGGCGAGAAGCCCGCCTTGAGCGTCGCGGCGACGACCACCGTCGTGAATGCGACGGCCGAGCCGACCGAGAGATCGATGCCGCCGCTGACGATGACGAGTGTCATCCCGACGCTGCAGATGGCGACCACCGTGGTCTGCCGCGCCATCGTCGCCGCGTTGGCGGCGCTGGCGAACCCGGGCGCGCGCACCGCGAAGAACACCCAGAGCGCCACGAGCGCCGCGAAGGGGCCCATCCACGGCTGCTTCAGGAGCAAGCGCTTCACGTACCCACCGCCTCTCCGAGCAGCGAGGGGCCGTCGCACTCGGCCGCCGGACGCGCCGGGCCGAGCCGACCGCGGCGCATGACGGCGATGCGGTCGGCCATGCCGAGGAGCTCGGGCAACCAGCTGGAGACGAGGAGCACGGCCTTGCCTCGCATCGCGAGCTCGTCGACGAGGGAGGCAATCTGCATCTTGCTCGCGACGTCGATCCCGCGCGTGGGCTCGTCGAGCAGCAGCACGTCGACGTCGTGGTGCAGGAGGCGTGCGATCTGCACCTTCTGCTGGTTGCCGCCCGAGAGCTCGACGACGCGCTGGTCGGGGCCGGAGCAGCGGATGCCGAGCCGCTCGATCCAGCGCGCCGCCGCCGCACGGGAGCGGCCCGGCAGAGCGGGCCCGGAGCGGCCGAGCTTCGAGAGCGTCACGTTGTCGGCGATCGTGAGCGTCGTCGCGAGCCCCTCGCCCTTGCGGTCCTCGCTGGCGAAGCCGACGCCCTGGGCGAGGCGGCGCACCGGTGACGCGGGGCCCACGACGGCGCCGACGCGAACATCCCCGCTTCGCACCGGGTCGAGGCCGAAGATGGCGCGAAGCAACTCGGTCCGCCCGGCGCCGAGGAGCCCGGCGATGCCGAGCACCTCGCCGCGGTGCAGTTCGAGGGTCGCGTCCACCGGGAGCCTCGCGCCCGCAAGCCCGCGCGTGGAGAGCACGACCTCACCCGGCGTGCGCGCGCCGCGCGGAAATGCCGTGGCCACGTCGCGGCCGGCCATCATGCGCACCATCGCGTCCACCGTCGTCGAGGCCACGTCCCCCGCGCCCACCGTCGCCCCGTCGCGCAGCACCGTGAAGCGGCTGGCCACGCGCGTGATCTCCTCGAGGAAGTGCGAGACGTAGAGGACGGTCGCGCCATCGCGGGCGAGCCCTTCGACGATCGCGAACAGCCGCTCGACCTCGGCGGCTCCGAGGCTGCTCGTCGGCTCGTCGAGCACGAGCACCCGGAGCTTTCCTCCGGCCCGCTGCGCCGTGGCGAGCGCGCGAGCCACCTCGACCAGCTGCCGGTCGGCCAGGGGCAGCTCGCTCACCCGGGCGGCAGGAGACGGCGCGCGGTCGCCGAAGACGCGGCCGAGGGCGTCGCCCACGAGACCACGGATGGCGCGCGCGTCGAGGACCCCCGCCCGGGTCGGCTCGATGCCGAGGGCCACGTTCGCGGCCACGTCGAGGTGCGGGCAGAGCGCCAGCTCCTGGTGCACCATCGCGAGCCCTCGTGCTCGCGCGTCGGCCGGTCCGCGCGGCGCCCAAGGCTCGCCGTCGATCTCGATGGTCCCCGCGTCCGGCATGACCACCCCCGCGAGGGCCTTCATCAGGGTGCTCTTGCCGGCGCCGTTCTCGCCGAGCACCGCATGCACATCCCCGGGCGCGGCCTCGAGATCCACGCCTGCGAGCGCGGCCGTGGCCCCGAACGCCTTGCGCAGCCCACGGATGACGACGCGAGGTGGACTCACGAGCGACGGTTTATCGTAATCTGGGCCCCGGCGGGGAATGACGCGCGACGACTTGAGGTTCCGGGCCGCCCTCTCGCGGTTCGGCGTGGGGCTGATGGCGCTAGCGCTGCTGCCCACCTTCTATCCCGCGTCGCGGCGGCACACGTGGGTGTGGGTCGTCTACCTCATGCTGGCGGTCGTGCAGCAGGTGCTCATCAAGAAGGGCATCGGCGGGCGGCGGGCGCGCGCGCTCTGGTCGGGGCTCGTCGACGTGACCGTGCTCACCTTCACGGTGCACAACCTCGGCAGCGTCGTGACGCCCATGGCGTCGCTCTACCTTTTCGCCAGCGTCGCCAACGCGCTCGTGGTCGACTCGACCGTCGCGTTCGCCCTTTCGCTCACGGGGCTCGTCGCCTACGACGCGGTGGTCTGGTCCGAGTGGGCGCGATGGATCCCGTTCGCACCCGACGTGCCGCAGGTCGCCGCCGCGGGTCCGCCCACGATCGACCAGGCGCTCATGGCGACGCTCTTGGTCAGCCTCTTCGTCCCGGCCGGCACGGCGATCGTCTCGGCGCTCGTGCACGCCATCGAGCGGCGCGAGGCGCAGCTCGTGACGGCGAACCTGCGCCTCGAGGAGCTGAGCCAGCTCGACCCGCTGACGAACCTCTACAACCGCAGGCACCTCTTCGCGCGTCTCGAGGGGGAGCTCGCACGGGTGCGCCGCGGCCGTCCGCTCGCGCTCGTCATGGTCGACCTCGACGGGTTCAAGAAGGTCAACGACTCGCAGGGGCACCTGCGGGGAGACGTGCTGCTCAAGGAGATCGCGACGTCGGTCGCGGCGACCACGCGCACGACCGACGTGGCGGGTCGCTACGGCGGAGACGAGTTCGTCGTCATCCTGCCGGACACGGACGCCGAGCAGGCCGTGGCGGTGGCGGAGCGCGTCGCGCAGAGCGTGCGCGACGCCGCGTTGCGGTTCGACGCGGCGCGCCCCGTCACGGCGAGCATCGGCATCGCCGTGGCCGAGCCGTCGGACACGGTGGCGGCGCTGCTGCGGCGGGCCGACGAGAACGCGTACCGCGCGAAGCAGGGCGGCGGCGATCGCGTCGTCGCGTGATCACGCCGTGATCACTCGCCGAGCCACGTCTTGAGGTCCGGCTTCACGAGCGCCTGCGCGTCGGGCGTGTCGACGTTCGCCTTCGTGACGAGCATCGATCCGGTGTCGATGCGCTTCTCGACCGCCTGCCCGCGGATGCTGCCGACCAGCGTCTTGATGGCGAGGTAGCCCATCTCGAAGGGGCGCTGGACGACGAGCCCGTCGATGTCCCCGGCGCGCACGGCCTCCACCAGCTTGTCGGAGGCGTCGAAGCCGACGAAGTGCACCTTGCCCGCGAGACCGGCCTGGCGCAGGGCGCGGAGCATGCCGAAGGTGGTCGACTCGTTCGGTGCGAAGACTCCCTGCACCCCGCCGCCCGCTGCCCCGAGCGAGGCGAGCAGATTCTCGCTGGCCTTCTCCGCCGTCTCGGTCGTCGCACCGCCGTACTGCGAGGCGCTGACGACCTTGAGCTCGGGGTGAGCGGCGACGGCGTCGAGGAACCCCTTCTCGCGGTTCGCCGTGCTGGCCGAGCCCTCCTGGTAGCGCAGGAGCACCACGTTGCCCTTGCCGATGGCCTTCGCGAGCGCCTCGCCGGCGACCCTGCCGGCCGCCACGTTGTCGGTCGCGACGAAGCTGACGTAGTTGCCGCCGGCGAGGTCCGAGTCGAACACGACGACCGGAACGCGCGAGTCGGTCGCGGCCTTCACGGTGCCGACGAGCCCCTTGTCGCTGAGCGGCGCGAGGGCGATGCCGCCGACCCCTTGCGCGACGAAGGACTGCACGATGTCGATCTGATCGCTGAGGTCGTCCTCGCGCAGGGGCCCCTTCCAGACCACCTCGACACCGAGCTCGCGCGACGCCTTCACCGCCCCCGCGTGCACGCTCTTCCAGAACTCGTGCGTCGTCCCCTTGGGCACCATCGCGATGCGCAGCGTGGCGGCTCCGCCGTCCGCCGGCTCGCTGCGCTTGCAGGACGACAGCACCAGAACCAAGAGGAGAAAGATCACAGGAAGACGGGAAGACGGGAAGGTCTTGGGGGATCCACAAACCCCACTTCCCGTCTTCCCGTCTTCCTGTTTTTTCATCTCATGAGCTCCCGGTAAGCCATCTGGTCGTCGTGCATGCGGAGGAACACGCGGTGCTTGGCCTCGTGGAACTTCGCGACCTGGCCGCCCGACGGGCGCACGACGCGGCCGGCGCGGGTCATCGCGGCCATCGCCTCGACGACGCCGGGTTGATCGCCGCTCGCGACCGCGCCCAGGATGGCCGAGCCGAGCAGCACCGCCTCGGGCTCCGCCGGCAGGACGATGGCGCAGCCGGTCGCGTCGGCGTGCTCGCGCAGGAACACGTCGTTCTTCGTGCCGCCCCCGCACGCGAGGATCGTGTCGATCCGGTAGCCGCCGGCGCGCAGCGCGTCGACGATGTGTCGCGTGCCGTGCGCGACCGCCTGCACCGTCGCGAGGTAGAGCAGAGCGAGCGAGTCCAGCGAGTCGGTCAGCTTGAGGCCCGAGATCATCCCGCGCAGCGTCGGATCGGCGCGCGGGGACCGGTTGCCGTGATGATCCGGCAGCACGTGCAGGTCGGCGCAGAGCGCCGCCGGGAACGGCGCGTCGTGCGCGAGAGCCTCGAGCCGCTCGTTGAGCAATGCGTAGACGCTCGAGCCACGCCGCTCCGCCTCGGCGTGCAGCTCGGCCCCGCGCGCGTGGGAGAGGATGACGTGGTCGACGAGCGCCCCGGTCGCCGACTGCCCGCCCTCGGCGAGCCACATGCCGGGGATCATCGCCGACCAGTACGGGCCCCAGACGCCGTGCACGAACCGGGGCTCCGGCGCCACGGCCATGTGGCAGCTGGAGGTGCCCCCGATGAGGGCCAGCCGCGACTCGATGCGCGCAGGCGACGGAGCTTCTCCGTCGAGCGCCGCGCCGATGGTGCCGATGCCACCCGCGTGCGCGTCGATGATGGCGACCGCGACGGGCGTCCCCGGAGCGAGGCCCAGCTCGCGCGCGCTCGCTGCGGTGAGCTCCCCTGCCCGCTCGCCCATCGGTCGCACGCGCGTGCCGATGCGGGCGAACCCCTCGCTCGCGAGACCCCCGAGGCCGACGCGCTCGAAGAAGTCACGCTGCCAGCCGCGCCCCTCGTGCCCGAGATAGGTCCACTTGCAGACGGTCGTGCAGAGCGAGCGCACGTCTACGCCCGTGGCGCGGTACACGAGGAAGTCGGGCAGATCGAGGAATCGCTTCGCGCGCCGCCACGTCTCGGGCAGGTGCTCCTTCAGCCAGAGCAGCTTGGGCGTCTGCATCTCGGGGGAAACTACGCCGCCGACATATCGAAGTACTTCGTGATTCGTCTCGTTGATGCGGGCCGCCTGCGCCGTGGCGCGGTGGTCCATCCAGACCACCACGTTCCACGCGTCGTCACCGGTCGGGCTCGCGGTGACGGGGCGGTCGCCATCGTCCAGCACGACGAGCGAGCATGTCGCGTCGAAGCCGATGCCGGCGACCTCTGTGGCCGCGACACCCGCCTGCGCGAGCGCTGCACGCACCGCAGCGCCGCACGCCGCCCAGATGTCGTCGCTGGACTGCTCGACGAAGTCGTCCTGCGGCCGTCCGATGCGGATGGCGTGCGTGCCCGTTCCGCGCATCGTGCCGTTCGCGTCGAAGAGCGCGGCGCGCACGCTCGCCGTCCCCACGTCCACCCCCAGATAGAGCCTCTGGCTCACGACACCCCTGCGGCCTCGCGCAGCGCCGTCGCCTCACCGCCCCGCCCGACTCTGGAATAGAGCTTCGCCAGCAGCGCCATGCAGGCACCCACCGCCTTGGCGTCCTTCGCTTCGCGCGCGCGAGCCAGCGCGTCGAGCGCCTCGAGGAGCGCCTCCTCGGGTCGCCCCGCGATGGCGAGTGTCATCGCGAGCGCCAGCGCAGCCTGACACCGTGCCGCGGGCGGGCCGCCCTCGGCCGCGGCCCGCGCCCGCCGCAGCTCGGCGAGCGCCTCGATCGCGTCGGCATCCTGATCGCCGCGTGCGAGCTTGCGCACGCGTTCGGCGATCCGCGTACCCGTGCGTTCCTCGGAGGCCGGCGGCTCCGCAGTGGTCTCCGCGACGAGGGGCGAGATCGTCGCCTCGACGATCTGGAGCACCTCCGCGGACGACAGCTCGTCCTCCGCGAAGTCCATGGCCGGCGTCTCCAGCGTCGCTTCGACGTCCGACGTCGACGCAACCCGTGACCGAGCGGCCGCCGGGAGCGGCGGCGGGACGGCGGGCGGGACCCCCGCGACGTTCCGCTTCCAAGGATGATCGAGGTCCAGCTTCCACCCCCGCACGCGCTGCCCCGCGTCGGTCGCTGCGCGCGCCCCGAGCAACCCGAGCTGTCCCGCGCGGAGCGCTCGCACGTCGCCGTCGACGAGCACCTCTCCGGCCCGCGCGATGCGCGCGAGCGACGCCGCCATGAGTAGCGCCGGTCCCCACGCCAGGTGCATCCGCGCACCGTCGGGCGCGAGCGGATCGAGCTCGCCCTCGGCCAGCCCCGCCGCCCAAGCGCGCTCCGGCTTCTTCCGCGCCTCCTCGCGAATGCTCGTCGACAGGTGCACCGCCTCCTCCATCGAGTCGGTGTCCCATCCGACCGCGAGCAGCGCCGCGCTCCACGCGACGAGCTGCCCGCCGAGCGCCTCGCCCCGCGAGAAGAGCGAGCGCGCCCTCGTGATGTAAGACCCCTCCGGTCCGGGGGCGATCCCCGCCGGAGGCATCCGGAAAGCGACGACGATGTGCCGTGCCACGTTGGCGCGCCGCTCCGTGTGTCTAGACCCGAATGCGCTTCTTGAGCGCCGCGAGCTCCTCGTCCACGTCGCTTCCGCCGTCGGGCGCGCCCTTGCCGCCGGTGCGGCGCTCGAGCTCTCGGAACTTGGCCTCCAGGTCCTCGACCTTCTCGCCCTTTCCGATCGCCTCCTCGACTTCGGCCATCGCCGCGCCCTCGGCCTCGCGCCCCTCGATCTTCTCCTCCATGCGCCGGAAGTTGTCGAACGCGCTCGAACCGCCCTTGCTCCCGAGCTGCTCGGCGCCAGTGCCGCCGCGCGACTGCTGCGCACGCGCGACGATGGAGCCCTTGCGCATCTTGAGCTCGGCGAGCTTCTCCTTCATGCGCTCGAGCTCCTCCTTCATGCGGAGCGCCACGTCGCGCTGGTCGCCGCGGGCTTTCTCGGTGTTCGCGAGCTCCGCCTGCACGCGCTTCTTCTGCTTGAGGGCCTCGCGCGCGAGGGCCTCGTCGCCGCTCTTGAGCG
>DATJYG010000485.1:0-3684 GCA_035499695.1 Polyangiaceae bacterium | reverse complement strand
CGGCACGCTGCCCATCGTGCGAGCCACCGGGGGCCTGGACGACACGGTGGACAACTACGTGGCGGCGACCGGCGAGGGCACTGGCTTCAAGTTCTGGGACCTGAGCGCGGACTCGCTCGTCGACACGGTGAGGTGGGCGGTCGAGACCTACCACGAGCGCCCGCAACACTTCCGCGCGATGCAGCGGCGGGCGATGCAGAAGGCGTTCGGCTGGGACGTCGCCGCGCGCAAGTACGTCGACGTGTACGAGTGGGCCATCGCCGCGCGGCGAACCTGAGAGGCCCGCCTAGTACAGCGCTCCGAGCACGTCGCGGTGCATCGGCGCGTCGAACCGGAAGAGCCTCCCCGTTTCGCGCCAGCTCTTCACCGTGTTCCGCCGCTCGCCGACCTCGACGACCGTCGCGCGCCGCATCAGCCGGTCTCTGTAGTGCTCCGAGCCGTACGCGAACGGGATCACCCAGTAGCGGTTGTCGGGCGAGAAGCGCCGGACGAAGGCCTCGCCCTCGTCGAACTCCCTCTCGACGACGTCCCATCCGAGCTCGGGCGCGAGCGGCCAGTGGGCGGCGCCATGGTTGGTGATCGTCCAGCCCGAGGCCGCGAGCGCCGCGACGTCGTCCTCGCGCGCGAAGAGGCGGAAGGCGTCGCGGCGGAACGCTTCGCTGGCGTGCTCCTGGTAGTGCTCGTCGATGATCTTCAGGAGCTCGGTGGAGAAGTGCTCCACGGTCCAGGTGCGGATCTTGAGGGGCACGCTCTCGAACGACTTGCGCAGACGGGCGCGCACGAAGCGCAGGGCGTCCACGTGGGCGAGGTACGCCAGCTTGGCGCGCCAGAACATCTCGGTGCGCTGCGTGAAGCGTGCGTTGAGCGACACCGCCGGGGCGATGCCGAGCGACGCGCATATCGGCGCCGCGTTCTCGCGCAGTCCCGAGTAGCCGTCGTCGAACCAGAGGCTGAAGAGCACCTCGTCGACGTGCCCGGACTCGAGCATCGCCTGGCCCTCCGGGATGCTGACGAAGCGCCCTTCCTTCGACATCGCCTCGAGCTGCGTCCGGAACACGTCCGGACGCGTGGTGACCGCGACGGCCCGGGTGAGGATGGGATCCTCCCAGTCCACGTTGTGGTAGTTGAGGATGTACCAGCCGGGGCGCACGGATCAGTAGTCCCTGGTCGCGGCGAGGGCGTCGGCCAGCCAGCCGCCGCGGAGGTCACGTGCGACGGCGTCGCGCTTGGCCAGCGTGAAGTCCACGTTGAGCAGCGTCTGACCGCCCCGGGGTTGCGGAAATACGTCGAGGCGGTCCGCGTGCAGGATGGTGTCGATCGACTCGAGCATCAGCTTGCTGCCCACGGCGCACACGGCGAGGACGCAGTGGGCCAGATCGTCGTCGGGATGCAGGGTGCAGGTCGAGCGACGCAGGATGGCGCCCGAGTCGGCCTGCGTGTCCATGACGTGCACCGTGTTGCCGATCCAGCCGAGCTCGCGGTGGTAGATCGCCGTCTCGGTGGTGTACGAGCCCTTGAGCGACGGCGACCACCCGGCGTGCTGGTTTATGGCCAGCCCGCGCGCCTTCTCGAGAACGCGCCCGCGGAGCAGCGGACCGCCGAAGGTGACGATGAGGTACGGATCGATCGCCGACATGCGCGCGAGGTGCTCCTCGCTGTCGAACCGATCGACGCGCTCGGGATGCAGGGCCGCCCGCGCCTCGAACGCCTTCACCTCCGCGCCGAACATCTCTTCCTCGACGCGTGCATAGGGGTCACGCCTCGTGGCGAGCTTCACGATCCGGCCGAGGCGGCGCAGATCCCCGCGCCGGATGCGCCGCCGCGCGATGCCCACGAGGTTCCGCAGGTCGCCCTCGCGGAGGAGCTCCATGGTCCCCGTGCTCGGTGGCCCGCTCGACACCATGCGCCAGGCCTTCTCCAGCTTGGGACGGAGGCGCTGCGACGATTTCGGCGCCGAGATCCACCACGCCTTCAGCAGCCCCGGGAAGCGCTCCTGGATCAGGTAACCGAGCCGCAGCTGCCGCAGGCCGTCGCCGCTGAAGTACACGGCCGAACGACGATCACCGGCGGGAAGCGCACGCGTCTCGCTCGGCACGTCGTGCGGCAGCATTCCGGCGATTATGCCACGTCGACCACAGGAGCGCGCTACAGCGCTTCGATGCGCACGCCGTCGAGCCAGAGCATCCCCGGCCCGCCGATGCCGACGCCGAGCTGCAGGTGGGCGGCATCGGGTGGGACGTCCACGAAGAGCTCGTAGCGCGTGAAGTCTGCGCTCGGCGCGAGCCGTGCGCTCGCGTAGCCCATGCCTGGCCCGTCGGCAGGGGAGTCGATGCCCTGCGCGCGAAGCCACACGTCACCGCGAGCCGTGACGCCCTGCGTCCTCACCCAGATGATCGCGTGCGCGCGCCGGCCGCGCACCGGCGCCGCGTCGAGGGACGTCATGTACGTGCCGTAGCCGCCCTCCGGATCGCGCGTCGGGTGGAACCGGATGGTCGCGTGCCCCTCGCGCGGGGCCTGGGGGTCGATCTCGGCGGCGTACGCGTCGTGCGCCGCGCCCTGCACCGACCATCCCGCCATCGGCGACGCGGCCGGTGCCGCTGGTTCGGGCGTCCCGGCCGACACGGCCGTCGTCGAGGACATCGAGAACTCGCACGCGGTCAGGAGGAGACAGCCCAGAGCGAGCGGGGCGAAGCGCATGCCGGAATCCTAGCGCGCATTTTCGGCGAAGAACGAGCGCAGCCGCGCGTGGGTCCTCTCCGGCAGCTCGAACTGCGGGACGTGCCCGCAGCTCTCGAAGACCTCGATCGTCGCGGTGGGCGCCGCCCGGCGCACGTGCTTCACGAAGGCGCGCGGCACGAGGCGGTCGCGGTCGCCGAAGATGAAGAGGGCCGGCACCGAGAGCGAGGGCAGCCGGCTCCAGAAGCCGTCGCCTCCTTCGGGGCGGTCCAGATAGATCTCGCGCATCGCATGGAAGAGGGCGATGCGTCCGCGCGGGTTCGCGAAGAAGCGCACGAACTCGTCGGCGGCCGCGTTCATCGCCGCGTCGGACACGCGCTCCGGGACCGCGAACATGGTTCGAAGCGCGCGCACGGCGAGCATGTGGAGCATGGGCAGCGGCATCACGGCGAGCTCCGGCCGCAGCAGGCGCACCAGACCCGCGGCCATCCGGTAGCGCCGCCACGCCAGCGACGGCGCGAGGAGACCGAGCTTCCGCACGCGCGCCGGATACCGGAGGCCCATCTCGAGCGCGATGCGCCCTCCCATCGAGTTGCCGACGAGATGCGCGCGGTCGATCGCGAGCGCGTCGAGGAACGCCACGAGCCATCGCGCGAAGTACGGCGCGTGCAGCGGGCGCACGGGCTTGTCGCTCTCGCCGAAGCCCGGGAGGTCCACGGCGATCACGTGGTGATCGCGCGACAGGTCCCAGAGCGTCGGCAGGAACGACGCGCACGTCGCCCCGAGCCCGTGGAGAAGCACCACGGGCGGAGCCCCGCGCTCACCCGCCTCGAGGTAGAAGGAGTTGACCCCGTCCGCCTTCACGCGATGACAGCGCGGCGCACGCGGGTCGCGACGCGGCGGGGGGAGCAGGTCGTCGAGCTCCAGCGCGAGCGCGATGTTTCCGCGCATCGTCAGCCGGTGCTCGAGGAAAGCCTGCACCCCCGCCGTGCGACCCTCGAGCACGTC
>DATJYG010000484.1:0-4763 GCA_035499695.1 Polyangiaceae bacterium | reverse complement strand
CCCGATGGCGCGTCCGTGGCGCCTGGCGACGCCGGCGGCCCTACCAGCTACGACATCGACATCACGCAGACGTCCGCGTCCGGCCTCTCGTCCGGCGGGTTCATGGCCGTGCAGTTCCACGTCGCCTACTCCTCCATCATGAAGGGGGTCGCCGTCTTCGCAGGTGGGCCCTTCTACTGCGCCCAGGGATCGCTCACGAACGCCGAGGTCGACTGCCAGTACCCCACGACCGCGCCGTCGGTGACGCCGTTCGTCGCCGCCACGAACCAGTTCGCCGCCGCTGGCACGGTCGATCCGGTCGCCAACCTGAGCCACCAGCGCGTCTATCTCTTCGGCGGCGCCGACGATCACACGGTCAATCCGGTCACGATGGACGCGCTCCGGAGCTACTACGAGGCGTTCGTCGATCCGTCCAACATCCAGTACGAGAGCCGGCACGCCGCCACCGGTCACACGATGCCGACGCTCGAATACGGCGTGAGTTGCGACATGACCGAATCGCCGTACATCGGCAACTGCAGCTACGACGGCGCGGGCGCGGCGCTCGCGCAGATCTACGGACCACTCGCGGCGCGAGCGACGACTCTCGGCGGAACCTTCGTCGAGGTGCCGCAGACGGACCTCGTCGCCGACGCGGCATCGCACAGTCTCGCCGATACCGGCTATGCCTACGTGCCGGCCGCGTGCGCGCGCGGCGAGCGTTGCCGCATCCATGTTGCGTTCCACGGCTGCCTGCAGGAGAGCAGCGGCTCGGTGGGAGACCAGTTCTACCGGCACGCCGGGTACAACGAGTGGGCCGACACCAACCACATCGTCGTCTTGTACCCGCAGACGATCACGTCCAGCGGCAACCCGAATGCGTGCTGGGACTGGTGGGGCTACGACAGCTCGACCTACGCGACGCAGGGCGGACCCCAGATGGCCATGGTCCGGGCGATGATCCGGCGATTCGCGGGTCAGTGAGGGTCGAGCGCGCTCCTGTTGCGAGCAGCTCGCCGTTGCTCAGTTGCTAGGCGCAACATGCGGAGCTTCGTCGCGTCGGCCGTTGCACCCTGCCAGCCCCTTGGACGACCTGTTGCAGGTCACTCGGGACGCGCCAGCAGGCAGCTCATGGGCTGATCGCTGGCGCGGCTCAGCCGGCGAATCCGGCGAAGCGGCCGATCGCGATGCAAACGCAGAGTGCGCCGACCACCACCGCCGGCATGAACCTCTCGCCCAGGCGTCGATGCGTGCCGATGGCTCCGAGCATGAGCACGAGCAAGCAGAGCGCCGCGATGGGCGTGAGCACCGGTGCGATCCTCGTCGCCGTCGGGAGGATCAGCCCGACGGCCCCCGCCACCTCGGCGAGCCCGAGGAGCTTGATGCGTCCGCGCGGCCACGAGGCGGCCCAGTGCATGCTTCGACCGAGCTGTTCTCGTGGAACGAACAGCTTGGCCGAACCCGTGAGCGTGACCACGAGAGCCACGAATGCCTGGGCGATCCAGAGTGCGGTGTTCATGTGTCAATCTCCCTTCACCCCCCGCCGCGACGCCTCCAACGGCGCAGACGGCAGCGGGTGTTTCATCACTGCGGCGACTTGCCGCGAGTCGGCGCCGAGAGCCCGCAGACAGAGCTCCGTCATCCGCTCGGCGTAGTCGGCCGGCGTCCACTCGGTCCCGATGCGCAATAGCGCTTCACGCACGCCGCCGAAGACGAGATCTCGAGCCACGGCCGGGTAGGGGGTGCGGAACACGCCGAGGCGAGCGCCATCCTCGAGATCGCGCGTGGGAAACTCCAGGCCCCCGATCTTCCAGACCCGTGCGACGAATCGGCACCAGACCGGATCGGCCTGCGCCCGGACGAAGAAGAGCCGCAGCCCCAGGCCGAAACGGAGCAATGGCCCCTCGACCCCCTCGAGCAAGCTGTCGATGCTCTCGATGAGCTCGCGCGTCGTCCATTCGGAGGTCGCCGCGAGGAGCTCCTCCACGCTGTCGAAGTAGTTGTAGAACGTGCCGCGCGATACGCCCGCGGCCTCGACGAAGTCCTCGATCTTCGGCCCGTCAGGCCCCTTGTCCGCGAACACGCCCATTGCCGCTTCGAGGATGCGGGTCTCGGTACGCGCGCTTCGCTCCTGACCCACGCGGGTCCGGTGATCGACCCTCCGCTGTCTTTTCTGCATGGGCATCCCTTGACTCATCCTGGTCATGTTGTACAATCTTGTCAACTTGACGATCGCGTTCAACGTGCTCGACTGTGCGTGAGGTCAGCCGACGGTTTTTCGCGCTGACGCAGGGAGTGCGCGTGGCTCATCGAAGTCGGAGGGCCTCGCGGCTCGTCGTGCGGAGTTTGCGGGTGGGTACGGAGGCTGCTGTGGGCCTCAACCGCACCTGGTTGGAAAGGAGATGAGGTCATGGACAAGGTTCTCGTCATCGTGGTGCCGAACGAAGCATCCGCGTACAAAGCGATGAAGTCACTCCGCGCGCTCGACGACGCGGGGTCGATCGAGCTGTACTCCGCCGCGGTCATCGCCAAATCACCGGCCGGAGCCGTCACCGTCAAGGAGAAGCACCACCTCGCGGAGCCCTGGGGGACCATCCTCGGCCTCTCGACCGGCGCGCTCATCGGGCTGCTCGCGGGTCCCATCGGAGCCGCCGTCGGCGCCGTGGTCGGAGGCGGGACGGGCCTCGGCGCGGACTTCGCGTACTCGGGCTTCGCGAGCGACTTCGTGCGCGACGTCGCCAGCCGCCTGGTTCCCGGCGGATTCGCGGTCTGCGCGCGGGCCTGGGAAGACTGGACTGTCCCCGTGGACCAGGAGATGGCACCGCTCGGCGCCGCCGTCTACCGGCAGGGGACCGACGACGTCGTGGCAGCCCAGATCCGGGCCGACTGGCAGGACCTGAAGGAGCAGGAGGCGCACCTGGACGCCGAGATCTCCAAGGCCGCCGACGACGTGAAGAAGCAGCTCGAGGCCGATCGGAGCAAGCTGCGCGCGAAGATGGCGGAGCAGCGCGATCGCCTGCGCAAGCGCGCACAAACCCTCGAGGACGGCTGGAACGCCGAGATGGCGACCATCAAGGCCAAGGCCGCCTCCGCCAAGGCGGACGCGAGGGCCCGCCATCAGGCGCATGCAGAGAAGCTCTCGCGCTTCGCGGCCAGCCAGAAGGCCGCGTTGCGCGACCTGTTCGCGTGAGCTGGAGAAACGCCTTTGAGCCACGCTGCCGCGGCCGAGCGGCTCTGCAGCGCGTGCCGGGGTAGAGGTGGCACGACGCGTGCCGCCGTACAGGCGTGGACGAACTTCGCGAGCTCCTCCTGAATGCGCCTGTGATCGTCGTCGTTTACGAAGGCAAGGACGCGCGCATCGAGCTGTTCAGCCATCTCGCGCGAGCCGCCGTGGGGGGGCGCGATCTCACTGGCCGCCGTCTCGACGATGAATTCCCGGAGATCGCCGATTACTTCCGCCACATCATGGAGACGGTGAAAGCGGGTCGACCCTTCGTCGGCGTCAACGAGCCATTCACGCTGGACTGGACCGGTCAGGGCAAGCCCGAGACGCGCTACCTGAGCTTTTACTATCAGCCGGTGCTGGGCGATCACGGCACGGTGAAGCGCAGCATCTTGTTCGCCGTCGACGTCACGACCCTCGTCGGTCCGTCCGGTGTGACCGCAGACTTGGCGTGGCTTTACGCCACCCTCGACTGCGTACCGATACCCATCGTCCTCGCGGAGCCCGGGACGGCTCGCATCGCGTACGCCAACACCGCGGCTCGGGATCTATCGCGCGTGGAGCTGCCCGCGGGAGCGACCTTCGCGCAAGTGGTGGGGACCGACGTCGGATTTCGTTGCACCGATCCTTCCGGCGCGACGATTGATGAACACGATCTGCCTGCGGCGCGGGCCGCGCGGGGTGAGGTCGTCGATGGCATGGAGATTCGTTTTCACACCCCACGCGGCGTGCTGTCGCTCGTTTGCTTCGCCGAGACGGTACCTGGAACGCCGACGCTTCCCTCGTTCGTCGTGCTGTCCTTCTTCGATGTGACGGTGCTGCGCCGGGCGGAACGCGAGATCGAAGAGGCGCGCGCGGGGCGTGAGGTGTTCATGACGCTCGTCGCTCATGAGCTGCGCACGCCTCTGACCGCCTTGAAGCTGCATACTGGGGCGCTGCTCAGGAAGTCGCCGGGGTCCGATGGGGTCGCGGCCATCGCGCGTTCCGCTGCCCGCATGGAGGACCTCGTCGAGACGATGCTCCAGGACCAGGAGATCCAGGCCTTCGGTGTGGAGCCCCGGCCCGAAGAGCTAGATCTCTGCGAGGTCGCCGAGGGCGTCATCCAGGATCTGCGCGCCGAGGCGGAGCTGGCGCGTTGCCCGGTGTCACGCGTCGGCGCGCGAGAGCTGCGTGGATCCTGGGACCGTGAGCTCGTCGAACGCGTATTGCGCCATCTGCTGCGCAACGCCTTTCGCTTCGGGGGCGGCGGGCCGGTGTGCGTCGCCTGCACCGATCTGGTGGAGCGGGTCGCCATCGCCGTGTCCGACCACGGAATCGGCATCCACCCGCGGGACCAAGAGCGCATCTTCGACCGCTACGGACGTGCCGTTTCCTGTCGCAACTTCGGAGGGCTGGGCCTCGGGCTCTGGATCGCGCGCACGACGGTCCAGGCCATGGGCGGCTCGATCGCGGTCCAGAGCTCGCCCGGCAAGGGAGCGGTCTTCACGATCGAGCTGCCGCGGAGTCATCTCAAGTAGTCGAGGGCTCGCGAGGACCTTGGGTAACCCATGACCTCGCGCCC
>DATJYG010000483.1:0-3399 GCA_035499695.1 Polyangiaceae bacterium | reverse complement strand
CGCGGCTCGAGCGTCGCGCGGCGCAGTTCCCGCGTCAGCAGAACGATGCGAAGTCCCGCGCGCACGCGGGCCATCAGCTCGCCCTGATCGCACGGCTTGACGAGGTAGTCGTCGGCGCCGGTCTCGAGCGCGAGCAGCTTGTCGCTGATCTCGCCCTTTGCCGTCAACAGGATGAAGTACGGCGCGGCCTCGCGCAGTCCCGTCTTCACCGACTGGCAGAGCTCGAGTCCGTCCACCTGCGGCATCATCCAGTCCGAGACGACGAGCTCGGGTTCGTGGGCCACGATCGCCTTCATGCCCTCGCGGCCGTCCCCCGCGACGAACACCTGGTAGCCCTCGTTGGTCAGGCGCTTCTGGAGCACGCGCTGGAAGAACGGATCGTCCTCGACGACGAGGACCCGGATTTCGGCGGGGGGCTTCATGCCACTTCCTCCATGAGGGCGCGTGCCTGCGCGGCGAACGCGTTGTAATCCACGACCGGCTTGGCGACGTAACCATCGGCCCCGCTCTCGGCCACGAGACGCTCGGCGTCGCCGCGCATCGCGTGAGCCGTGGCCAGCAGAACGGGGATACCCGCGGTCGCGGGATGCGTCTTCAGCGTGCGGCACAGCGAGATTCCGTTGACCGCGCGGCCCTCCCACTCCGATTGCCGGAGCGAGACGTCCATCACCACGAGGTCGACCGTTCCCGAGCGCGCGAGGCGGAACAGATCGCCCGGCGACTCGGTGAGCGACACGCGGCACCCGAGGCGCTTCTCGAGCACCTTGCGGAACAGCGTGGCGTTGTGCGGATCGTCTTCGACCACGACCACGTGCTTCATGCCGCCTCCTGCATGGCGTCGCCCCCTGGTTCCCGGCCGCGCTCGCTTCCGCGTGCCGCGTGGCGTTCGAGCGTGCGCGGGAGCAGCGCCGGATCGTCGTGAACGGCCGACTTGGCGAGCACGTCGAGCACCAGGCCCTGCTCGAGCAGCCGGCGCTCCTCGTCGTTTCGGGATTCGGTGAAGTTGGTGAGGACGAGCACGGGGAGCTCGGCGTGCAACCCGGAGAGCGCCATGTCGCGCAGCACGTCGTAGCCGCTCACGCCCGGCATCATGAGATCGAGCAGCAGGAGGTCGAATGCGGGACCGGTGCGCAGCGCGTGCAGGCACTCGGCGCCGTCGCGCGCCAGGTGGAGCTGGAATCGCTCGGCCGGGAGCACCTTGCGGACGTACGTCGCGACGCCGGCATCGTCGTCGGCGAGCAGGACGCGCACCGGCCTCTCGGGCAGCGGGGCGAGGATCGCCTCGATGCGCCGGACCAGCACGTCGGCATCGATCGGCTTGACGAGGCGGTCGGGCCGGCGCGCGAACGCGGTGGAGCGCAGCTTGGCCTGCAGCTCGTCGCCGAAGCCGGTGACGAACACGATCGGGACGTGGCGCGTGTCGGGCTCGCCCGTCATGCGTCGCGCGAGGTCCCAGCCTGTGCGCAGCTGTGCCGCATCCCCGCTCGTCAGCGCGTAATCGAGCAGCACGCAGTCGGGACGCTCGCGCAGCACCGCTTCCCAGCCGTGGTCGGCGTCGGTGGCCTCGATGACGCGGTAGCCGTGCTCGTGGAGCACCGCGCCGAGGAAGAGCCGGAACGTCGGATCGTCCTCGACGATCAGCACGAGCGCGCCGCCCGCGCCCGACGAGCGGGCCGACGCCTCGGCCGCCGCCGACGCCGGGCGCCAGAGCGGCAGCGAGAAGTACATGCGGGTGCCGCGGCCCTCGCCGTCGCTGTGGACGCCGATCACGCCGCCCATCATCTCGATCAGGCTGCGCGAGATCGCGAGCCCGAGCCCGGTGCCACCGTAGCGGCGCGTCGTGCTGCCGTCCGCCTGCACGAACTTGTCGAAGATGACGTTCTGTCGCGAGGGCGGGATGCCGATGCCCGTGTCCTCGACCTCGAACATCACGTGTCCGAGCGTGGCGCGTGATTCGGCGCGGACGTGGATGATGCCCTCGTGCGTGAATTTGAGGCTGTTCCCGATCAGGTTGACGAGGACCTGCTTCACCTTCGCGAAGTCGCCGCGCGCGGTCACCCCGGGCTCGAGCTTCGCTTCGAACGAGAGCTGCAGCCCGCGCTGCGCGGCCTGGACGTGCGTGAGCGTCTGCACCTCGTCGAACAGCTGGTCGACGTCGAGCGCCTCGAGCTCGAGCGCGAACTTGCCGGCCTCGATCTTGGCGATGTCGAGCACGTCGTTGATGAGCGCGAGCAGGTGACGCGAACACTGCAGCGCCTGCTTCAGGAAGTCGCGCTCCTCCTCGGGCGAATCGCACATGCCGTCGAGCACGAGCTGCAGGAACCCGATCATGCCGTTGAGCGGCGTTCGCAGCTCGTGGGACGTGTTGGCGAGGAACTCGGTCTTGAGCCGGGACGCCTCCTCGAGCTGGGCGTTCACCTCCTCGAGCCGCCGGTTCGAGGCTTCGAGGCCTTCGGCGAACGTGCGGATGCGCCGCTCGGCCTCGATCCGCTCGCTCACGTCGCGCACGATCGCGGTGTAGAGCAGCTCGTCCGAGCCGCCCGTCGCGCCGAGCGAGTACTCGACCGGGATCTGCGTGCCGTCCGGGGTCATGACTTCGCCCGAGCCGATCGTGCCGGGTTCGGGCAGCGCCGCCGAGCCCGCGCCGCCCCACTGCAGCACCTGGCTCACGGGATGGCGCTCGAGCTCCGCCGGCGTGCGGCGGAAGAGCGTCGCCGCGGCGCGATTCACGGTGCGGACGCGCCCGGAACGGTCGAAGGTGAGAATGGCGTCGAACGCGTTGTCGAACACCGACTGCACGCGCTTCGCGTGGCGCTCGGTCAGCTCCATCGCCTGGCGCGTCAGCGCGTTCGTGGTGATGCGCCGCCACACGACCGCGATCGCGAACAGCCCGATCGCGAGCGCGATGTCGAGCAGCCACAGGCCCTGCTCGGTGTCGCGCAGCCCCGCGAGCACGTCGTCGCGATCCGCGAGCGAGACGAGCCCCCATCCGGGCAGCGACAGCTTGCGCGTCACCGCCCACGTCGGACGGCGGCGTACCTCGCTCTCGACGTGCGATTCGACGCCGAGCGCGGCCATGGTCGCCGCGAGCTGCGCGCGAGACTGGAGCGGCACGCGCGTACCGGCGCCGAGCCGCGGATCGAGCGGGTGCGGCGTGAGCAGCACGACGTTCGCGCCGTCGCGGCGCACGAGGTAGGCGCCGCTCGACTCGCCGAGTCCCGGCCAGCAGGCCAGCTCGGGTGCGAGGAGCCGTCGGGCGTCGGCGCGGACGACGACTGCGAGCGGCGCGGCGGTGCCCGACGCGGCGACCGGAAACGCGTAGAGCATCGCGTCGCCGACGGGATCGCCGAGGGCCTCACGTCCACGCGCGATCGCGCGCCGCGCGAGCGCGGCCGCCGA
>DATJYG010000482.1:0-13431 GCA_035499695.1 Polyangiaceae bacterium | reverse complement strand
CGGCGGCTTGGGCATGAGGCGTAGCGTCGCCTCGGTGAACACGGCGAGCGTCCCCTCGCTGCCGACGAGCAGCGAGGTCACGTCGTACCCCGTCACGCCCTTCACGGTGCGCTTGCCGGTGCGCACCAGGATGCCGCCCATCAGGTGCGCCTCGAGGGCGAGCACCCAGTCGCGCGTCGCGCCGTACTTGAAGACGCGGGGGCCGCCCGCGTTCTCGGCGATGTTGCCGCCGATCATGCACATCTCGAGCGAATTGGGGTCCGGAGCGTAGAAGAGGCCCTCGCGCTCCACGGCGGCGTGCAGCTCGCCCGTGACGACGCCCGGCTCGACCACCGCGACGAGGTTGGCGCGGTCGATCTCCTTGATGCGCGCCAGCGCGTGCGTCGCGAGGACGATGCCCCCGCGCACCGGGACGGCGCCGCCGGTCCTTCCCGTCCCAGCGGCACGCGGCGTCACGGGAACCTCGTGCCGCTGCGCGATCTCGAGCGTCACGCGCACGTCGTCGGCGGAGGCGGCGACGACCACGGCGTCCGGGCTCTTGCCGGCGACGTCGCTGTCGTCGCTGGCGTACGCCGCGCACGCGTCCGTGCCGGTGAGCACCTTGGACGCGCCGAGTCGCCGCTCGAGCTCCGAGATGGCGCGATCCACCTCGCGAGCGTAGCGCGCCCACGCGGGCTACGCTGGCTGGTGCGTGTTCGTCCCGTTCCTCTTCGAGCTGCGAAAGCGCAAGGTGAAGGTGGGCCTGCAGGAGGCGATGGCCCTGGCGCGTGCGCTCGGGATGAACCTGCACGACACGTCGCTCGACGGCTTCTATCACGTCGCTCGCGCCCTCTGCGTGCACAGGGAGGCCGACCTCGACGCGTTCGACGAGGCGTTCCTCTCGTGCTTCCGCGGCGTCGAGGCCAAGTCGCTCGACCTCGTGAAGGAGCTCGAGGAGTGGCTGTCCGACCCACGCGCGCGCAAGGAACTGTCGCCGGAGGAGCTGGCGATGCTCCAGCACCTCGACCTCGAGGAGCTGCGGCGTCTCTTCGAGGAGCGCCTGCGCGAGCAGAAGGAACGACACGACGGCGGCAACCGCTGGATCGGCACCGGCGGCACGAGCCCCTTCGGCGCGCACGGCGCGCACCCGACGGGCGTGCGCGTCGGGCCGAAGGGCGGGGGACGCAGCGCGATGGCCGTGGCCGACGCGCGCGTCTACCGGCCGTACCGCTCCGACCTGGTTCTCGACGTGCGCCAGATCGAGGTCGCCTTGCGCAAGCTGCGCGCCTTCCACCGCGAGGGCGCCGACCTCGAGCTCGACCTCGACGCGACGATCGACGAGACGGCCAAGAACGCCGGTGAGCTCGAGGTCGTGCTGCGCCCGCCGCGCCGGCCCAACGTGCGCGTCCTGCTCCTGATGGACGTGGGCGGCTCGATGGACCCATACGCGCAGCTGGTGAGCCAGCTCTTCTCGGCGGCCAAGCGCGCGTCCAATTTCCGCGAGCTCAAGACGTACTACTTCCACAACTGCGTCTACGGGCGCGTCTACGAGACCGAGAGCTTCGCCGAGCCGGTGCGGCTCCGCGACCTCCTGCTCCACTGCACGCGCGAGTGGAAGCTCGTGATGGTCGGCGACGCCGCGATGCACCCGGCGGAGCTCCTCGGCGGCGGCGACTGGTACGCGAGTCGCGACGAGCTGGGGGGCGAGGCGATGCACGGCATCCGCTGGATGCAGCTCCTCGCGGACCACTTCGACAAGGGCGTCTGGCTCAACCCCGACCCGCCGAACTACTGGCGCGGAGGAACCGCCGAGATGCTCGCCTCCGTCTTCCACATGTTCCCGCTCACGCTCGAGGGCCTCGGCGACGCGATGGCGCACCTCTCGAAGGGCACGCCCCGGCGCAGGTGACGCCCTCCAAGCGACTCGCCTGGCGAGTTCAACTACCGAACAATAGTTAATGAACTGAACCAACCAGGGTTCAGGTTCTGAACTGACGCCCGCCAAGTGCTTGAGTTCATTGGACCCGCGTCCAGGCACCCACCCTGCAGTGCTCGCTTCTCGCTCGGGGGTCGAAAGCGAGGGGTCGCATGGGCAAGGGGAGAAGCTGGCAAGTTCTGTTGGGGATCGGAGCGGGGCTGCTGGTGGCAGGGTACGCCCTATCTCTTTCGGGTTGTTCGGACGCAACGCCGACGACGAGCCATCCGGCTGCGTCCCAGCTCAAGGAGGGCCTCAACGTCCTCGATGCGCACGACGCGAGCTGGGGCTTCAACGCGGCGTACGTGAAGGCGGGGCGCGTCGTCTACATCGAGTCGCGCACGGGGCAGCCCAAGCCCGAGGTCTATCGCACCAGCGAACCCGACGAGCCGCCGAACGAGATGGACCTGCGCTTCGTCGACCAGAGCGGCCGCACGTTCTGGGCGCAGCGCGGCGGCGACTCTTGGGTCGATCCGACGTGGGAGACGGACACGCAGTGGGGGAACATGCTCGCGGGCTCGACGACGCTCGCCGAGCGCGACCTCGACTACGCGGCGGCGCAGGAGGGCGCCAAGGCGCTGGCGGCGACGCTGCCGCCGGTCTTCCAGCACCACGCGTATCACCTGAACGTCTTCACGAAGCTCACTCCAATCACGCAGGACCCCGTCGCGGTGGCGAAGGCCGGGCTGAACACCCCCTACGCGAGCTTCGCGTCGTCGACGAGCACTACGCTCACGTCCTACAAGTATTCGAAGGCGACGTCGTGCGTCCTCTGGATCTGCGCGGCATCGCACAGCGCCGTCCAGATGCAGGCCAACGGCGCGGCCGTCATCAACGCTTGCAACCATGGGACGTGCCCGGGTGGCAGCGGTCTCTCGAAGGACTGCGCCTCCACCGGCGGGCCCTTCACTTACGGCGTGTCGATCAACGGAGAGACATCCGGCAGCAAGTCGGTCACCAGCGGCTGCACCACCTCGTACAACTGGGACTCGGGCGGCTACGACCACCTGTGCAACGACGACGCCGCCTACGAGCTCTGGGAGACGAAGAGCGGCTCGACCAACTCGTCGCAGGGCGGCCAGATCACCTTCCAGTGGTACGGGGCGAGCCGCTGCCGCGGCGACGCGTGCGGCCAGTCGCCCAGCTACTTCGCGTGCGACTGTCAGACGTTCAACGGCTGCGCGGGTGACTGGAACACGCCGAACTGCCCGTGACGCTCACAGCCTGACGTCGATGTAGACGTTCTGCCGCAGCTCCTGCAGCCACTGCTTCCGTGCGCGCTCGAGGCCGTCGAAGAGTGCCTTCTGCATCATCTCGTTCTTCACCTGCTCGTAGGCCGGCACGTTGGCCGCGCCCATCGGCTGGGCGATGACGACGACCGCATCGGCGCCGGCGCGCATCGGAAGCGGGTCGGACACGTCGCCCGGCTTCACGGTCTTCACCACCTGCTGGATCGGCGGCAAGAGCTGCGCGAACGCCTGCGGCCCGTGCGAGCCGCAGGTCGCCTTGGTCCCCGTGTCGTCTGTGTACTGCCGCACGAGACCGCAGAAGTCCTTGCCGGTCCGCGCCTCCTTCACGATCTGGTCGGCGAGATCGATCTTGGCCTGTTGCTGCTGCAGCGTCGCCCCCGGGGGTATGCGCAGCACGATGATGCGCACGTCGACCGCCTGCTGGTCGCGGAACTCCTGCACGAAGTGCTGGTAGGAGACGCGCGCGTCCTGCTCGGTCACGCGCACGCGCGGGCGTACGCGCAGCTCCATGAGCTTGCCCTCGAGGACCTGCCGGCGAATCTCGTCGCGGAAGTCCTGCTCGGTCATCCCGCGACGGTGAACCTCCTCCAGGACCTCGCGCGCGGTGACGGGCCGACCCTGCTGCGCCTGCGCCTGTGCGGCGACGTTCGCGATGGCGCGGTCTATCTCTTCGGGCGCCACGTTGATGTGGGACTTGTCGGCCTGCTGCTCCTCGAGCCGCTCGTCGATCATGCGGTCGAGCAGCTCCTTGTACATCTCCTGCTCCTGCACGCTGATGACGTTCGCGTCGTTCGTCTGCGTGCGGATCTGGACGCGCTGGGGCGCAGCCCGGTGCAGGAGGTCGGTCCACAGGACAGGCCGCTCGCCGATGACGGCGACGACACGCTCGACGATCGTGGCGTGCGCGGCAGCGACCGTGCCGAGGACGGCAGCCGCGGGAGCGAGCCCGAGAAGCCACCGAAAGATTCGAGCGTTCACGAAGCGCACTTGTAGACCAAAAAGGGCGGGATGACGAAGCCAGGCGGCCGGTCGCGACCGGTCCCGCGGCTGGTGCCGCGACGCTAGCACGAGCGATGCATCGGGTTGGGCATCATGCGCCTCCACGTCGTTTTGCCGGTAATCCTCGCGCTCGCCGGAAGCGCTTGCGCCTCCGAGCGCGGCGGCCGGGGCGCCACCTCGATGCAGGCGCCCTCGGCGGGCGACTCGGTGAGCGGCTGGCGCTACTACCGCGCGGGCGAGCGCCTGGTCGAGAGCGGCAAGACGCAGGACGCTGCGGTCGAGTTCCGGAAGGCCGAGGAGGCTTTCGGCGACAAGTATCTCGTGGAGCGCTCGATGGCCATCTACGCGCGGGCGCGCGCGCTCGACCTCGCCGGCCGTTGCACGGAAGCGCAGGACATCTACCACCAGTACGCCGACTTCGTGGCCGACCGCGAGCCGTCCAGCGCGAAGGCGGCCCGCCGGGTCGCGGCGACCTGTCGAGAGGTGCCGGCCGACGACAGCGCCCTCACGACGGTGGCGCTCTCCCTCCGCGACGGCGACTACTCGGGGGCGCTGTCGCTCGTCGAGCGCATCCAGCCGAGCTCGCGCCTGGGCGACGCCTGGCGCCTCTACGACCGCGCCCAGGCCCTCGTGGGGCTGCACCGCACCGACGAGGCGCTCGCGTCGTTCGAGACGGCCGAGCAGCGCTTCTCGGAGGCCGGGGAGGGTGACCGTGGTCGCCCCCTCGTCGAGTGGGCCAAGGGGCGCGCCCTCGCCGACGCCGGCCGGTGCGCCGAGTCCAATCGCGCATTCGACGGTTACGCGCGCCTCGTCCGCGAGCGCGATCCCCAGGGCGCGGCCCTGGCCACGGACTACGCGAAGAACTGCACCGAGGTCGAGTCGTCGCACTGAGCCGCCTTGACCCGCGGCCGCCCTCTCGGGCTACGCTCGGCAGCGTTCATGAGCTGGCCCGCTGGAAGCAAGCTTTTCGTCGAGATGTGGCCCCTCATCCTCGCCGGCATCACCGACCGCGCACACCGCATCGACTTCACCGCGCGCCTGCTGCAGGTGCTCATCGACGACGACATGGATCCGTACGACGTCGAGGACGTGCACGCGGACGTGCGCGCCGCTCTGCGCAAGATCGGCGTGGAGCTCGCGCAGTCGGAGCTCTTCCCGGACGAAGAAGAAGACGCGTAGCGCTTAGCGCTTCGAGTACTGGAAGCGCTTGCGAGCGCCCGGACGCCCGTACTTCTTGCGCTCCTTCTTGCGCGCGTCGCGCGTGAGGAAGCCCGCGCGCTTGATGGCCGCGCGCTTCTCGGGATCGAGGATGCAGAGCGCGCGCGAGATGCCGTGGCGCATCGCTTCGGCCTGGGCGCTCTTGCCGCCGCCGACGCAGGTCGCCCACACGTCGAACTGGTCCTGCGCCTCGATGAGCTCGAGCGCCTGACGGAGCACCATGCGCGACGTCTCGCGCTCGAAGTACTCGTCGCACGGCTGGTTGTTGACGACGATGGTGCCGCTGCCGGCCTTGAGCCAGACGCGGGCGATGGCGGTCTTGCGCTTGCCGGTAGCGTACGTGCGCGTGTCGGTGGCCATGGGAATTACTTGACCTTCAGAGCCTGCGGCTTCTGGGCCGCGTGCGGGTGATCCGGCGTCGCGTAGACCTTGAGCTTCGTGAGCATCTGCCGACCGAGCACGCCCTTGGGCAGCATGCCCTTCACGGCCTTCTCGACCGGGAACGTGGGGTTGCGCTCGAGCAGGTGCCGGTAGCTCTCCGCCGTGAAGCCGCCGGGGATTCCGGAGTGGTGGTAGTAGAACTTCTTGTCGAGCTTGCCGCCGGTGAGCTTCACCTTGCCCGCGTTGACGACGATCACGAAGTCGCCCGTGTCCTCGTGCGGGGTGTACTGCGGCTTGTGCTTGCCGCGGAGCACGTGGGCAACTTCGCTCGCCAGGCGGCCGAGGGGCTTGTCGGCGGCGTCCACGACCCACCAGGACCGCGAGCTGCTGGCCTGCTCCTTCGTCATCACGTACGTCGTCTGAGGCATCGGATTGGCTCGGCTTTTTCCTGGGTGAAGCGTGCGCGGGGCGCGGGAAACTACGCGGCGGGCCCTTCTCTGTCAAGGGCAGGGCCCTAATTCTGCCAGGGCCGCGCTTGAGGGCGGCAGGGGAGCGACACATAGGTTCGCTTGGAGGCGTCCACCCGCAAGCCCCACGTGAACACGCAAGCCCCCGAAAGTGTAACGGTTCAGGCAGGATCTGCCGACGCGCTCGCCCGCTCGCGCGCGGACTTCCACACCCTCCTCGAGATGGCCCCGGAGCCGGCGCTCCTCCACCGCGGGGGGACCGTCCTCTATGCCAATCCGGCCCTGACGCAGGCGCTCGGGTACGAGTCGGGGGAGCAGCTCGTCGGGAGCGGCCTGCTCGACCTCCTCCATCAAGACGATCGGAGCGTCGCCGAGGGCCCTCTCGTCACTCCTGCGGCCAACACGGCCGCGCCGTGGCATCGCGTCCCGGTTCGCTGGCGGTGCGTCGGCGGAGGCGTTCGCGCCACCGAGGCGGTCGCGGCTCCGGTGGACTACGAGGGCGAGCCGGCCATCGTCGTCCTGGCGCGCGACGTGACCGAGCTCGCCGAATCCCAGCATCAGCTCCTGCAGCGCGACCGCATGGCGGCGCTGGGCACCCTGTCGGCGGGCGTGGCGCACGAGATCAACAACCCGCTCACGTACTTGCTCGTGAACCTCGACTACGTGATGCGGCGGCTGCGCGCCGCGAGCGCGAGCGACGACCCGATGGGGGAGCTCGCTCGGGGCATGCACGGAGGGGGGCTGCCGGCGCTCGTGCAGTCGCTGCAGCAGTCGGTCGACGGTGCGAACCGCGTGCGCCAGATCGTGCGCGACCTGCTGACGTTCTCGCAGGGCAGCGTTGAGCAGCGCGGCATCACCGACGTGCGTGGCATCGTCGAGAGCGCGGTGCAGATGGCGTGGCACGAGATCCGTCACCGCGCGCGGCTCGTGAAGAGTCTCGCCGACGTGCCGCCGGTCGACGCGAACGAGGCTCGTCTCGGCCAGGTGTTCCTCAATCTGCTCGTGAACGCGGCGCAGGCGATCCCCGAAGGGCACGCCGACGCCAACGAGATCCGCGTGGCGACGCGCACCGACGAGGCGGGGAACGCCATCGTCGAGGTGCGCGACACGGGCGTGGGCATCGAGCCGCAGGTGCTCCCGCGCATCTTCGATCCGTTCTTCACGACGAAGGGCGAGGGTGGGACCGGGCTCGGGCTCTCCATATCGCACGGTACGGTGCGAGCACTCGGTGGGCGCATCGAGGTCGAGAGCGAACGCGGCAAGGGCACCGCGTTCCGCATCGTGCTGCCGCCGGCGAAGCCCTGGCGCGCGTCGGCCCAGGCGAGCCCCAGCGACGTGCGCGCGATGGCGCGGCGGCGCGTGCTCGTGATCGACGACGAGCCCCTCGTCGGCGAGGCGGTCGCTCGATCGCTGGCGGAGGACAACGACGTGCACGTCGTCACCGACGCCAAGCACGGCCTCGCGCGCATCGAGGCGGGCGAGAAATTCGACGTCATCCTCTGCGACCTGATGATGCCCGTGATGACCGGAATGGATCTCTACGCCGAGGTGGTGCGGCGTGCGCCGAAGCTCGCCGGCAAGATCGTCTTCATGACGGGCGGCGCCTTCACGCCGCGCGCGCGCGCCTTCCTGGAGAGCGTCGTCAACCCGTGTCTCGAGAAGCCGCTCGACATGCCCAAGCTCCGCAGCATCCTCGCGAGGGCCGGGCGCGAGTGAACGCGTCAGCCGTCGGCGAGCTTCCACGCAGCGGGTTCGCGCATCGAGGGGCGACCCGTCAGCAGCTCGTGCGGCCTGAAGCTCGCCTTGTACGCGAGCGACGCGCAGCCCTCGACGCAGTACCCGAGGTACACGTGCTCACGGCCCGTGGCGCGCGCGTCGTCGAGTAGCGAGAGGACGTTCGCCGTCCCGAGCGAGCGGTGGGCGTAGTCCGGGTCGTAGAAGAAGAACGCGGCGGACAGCGCGTGAGGCGTCTCGTCGAAGAGTCCGACCCCCACGAGGCGAGCGTCGTCGTAGAAGGCGGCCTCGCGGGCTGCCGGGTGGGCGAACGCGAACTCGATGGCGTAACGCTCGCGCGTCTGAGGGTTCGGCTCCCAGCCGCGCACGTCCTCGCGCATGGCGTGCCAGCGCGCGTAGAGGTCGAGCCGAGCGCCGTCGACCACGGGGGCGCCGACGACGCGCCTGAGCGAGGCGCACGCGCGCGCCGCGCGCCTCTGGCTCTTGCTGGGGGAGAAGCTCGCCACGGGCAAGCGCAAGCTGATGCACTCGCCGCAGGCCGTGCACGCGGGGCGGAAGTACATGGGCCCGAAGCGCCGCCAGCCCCGCTCGAGCATCGCCTCGAGCTCTGCCGCCGTGACGTCGAGCAGCACCTGCACCTCGAGGCTCGCCTGGCGGCTCGGCAGGTACGTGCAGGGATGGGCCTTCTCGACGACGCGCTCGAGCAGCCGCATACCGAAAGCTTAGAGCGTCTGGAACCCGTGCGCTCAGCGCGCCTTGGGGAAGGCCGCGAAATGCTTGTGGCGCGTCGTCACGGGCAAGCGGCGGAGCTCCTCGCAGAGCAGCAGCTCGCTGAAGACGTCGAGGTTCTCGAAGGCGATCGCCACCGCCCGCCTCTCGTCGCGCTTTCGCCGCCCGTGCACGATGCGCGAGACGGTGCCGGTGCAGTCGTACCAGCGCTTGTTCGTCGGGCTGCGCAGCGAGACGAGCACCTCGTCGCCCGTGAGCACCTGGAGGTCGCTCTCGACGAGCAATCCCCGCGTCGAGAGGTCCACGAGGCGGCTGCCGACGAGGCGGAAGTCGCGCTCCCGGACAACCTCGCAAAAGGTGGAGACGGGGCGACGGAGCTGGGCGCGCGGGCAGTCCGCATGAAGAACGGGGCGCATGGTGACGCGATCGTAAGGAGGTCCCCGCGTGGGGGGCCAAGAAAGCCGCAGCCGGCCCTTGCGTGCTAGTCTCGCGCGCGCCGGTGAGCACGCCCGCCCACGACCGAGGGATCGAGTACAGCGTGGTCGTCCCCGTCTTCGACGAGGAGGGCAACGTGGAGGCGCTCGCCACGCGCGTGGTCGCGGCGATGGAGAAGCTGGGCGCCTCCTTCGAGGTGCTCTTCGTGGACGACGGCTCGAGGGATCGGACCCCGGCGATCCTGCGCGAGCTCGCCGCGCGCGACGCGCGCATCCGCGTCATCCTCTTCACGCGCAACTACGGGCAGGAAGCGGCCGTGGAGGCGCTGTACCTCAATGCGCGCGGGCGGTGGCTCGTGCAGATGGACGGCGACCTGCAGCACCCGCCCGAGGAGATCGAGAAGCTCGTCGCGAAGAAGGACGAGGGGTACGACGTCGTCTACGGCGTGCGCGAGGGGAGGCGCGACGCCCTCTTCCGCGTGGCCGCCTCGCGCGCGATGCAGTGGTCGATGCGCTCCATGATGGAGATCGAGCTCCCCGAGGACGTCTCGACGTTCCGGCTGATGAGCGCGCCCATCGCGCGTCTCGTGGCGGCGCTGCCCGAGAGGCGCAAGTTCTTCAGTGCCCTCATCGTGTGGAGCGGAGCGCGAATCGGGACGGTGAAGGTGCGCCACGAGGCGCGCAACGCCGGCGCGACGCACTACAACTTCACGAAGCTCCTCAACCACACCTTCGATCTCATCGTCGGCTTCACGAGCAAGCCGCTTCGGTACATCGGCACGCTGGGCTTCGTCTTCGCGTTCGTCGGCCTGGGACTGGGCGCTTGGGTCATCGCGCGCAAGCTCCTCTGGAACTACGGCATCATGGGGTGGCCGTCGCTCTTCGCCGCGGTGGTCATCCTCGGCGGCGTGCAGCTCGTGGCCACGAGCGTCATCGGCGAGTACATCGCGCGCATCTACGTGCAGGCGCAGGCGAGGCCCCTCTACAACGTCGCCGAGCGGCTCAACTTCGAGGACGACGCGCAGGCGCCGTACCGCGAGGCGGCCGTCTCGGGTCCGGTGGAGCGAGCGCCGCGAGAGGTCGCGCAGTGACACGGTTGCTCGTCGTCGGCTGCGGCTTCCCGCAGCTGTCCCTCGTGCGTGCGGCGAAGCGTCGGGGCCTTCACGTCATCGGCGCCGACGCCAATCCGCGCGCGGTCGCGGTGCGTCTCTGCGACGCCTTCCACGAGGTGTCGACGAGCGACGTCGAGGGCCTCCGGGCGCTCATCGCGCGCGAACGCGTCGACGCCGTCACCACGACGGGCAGCGAGGTGGCGCTCAAGGCCACCGCCGAGGTGGCCGCGCTCTCCGGGATGCGCTTCTACGCCGATCCCGAGACGGTGCGTCGCTGCCAGGACAAGGACGCGATGCGCGCGGCATACGCGGCGGCCGGCGTCGCCGTGCCCCCGTTTGCGCGGTGCTCGTCGCTCGACGAGGCGCGTGCGTTCGCGCGGGACGCCGGGTACCCGCTCGTCGTCAAGCCGTCGCGCGGATGGGGGCAGCGAGGCGTCGCACGCGTGGACGACGCGGAAGAGCTCCCGCGCGCGTTCGAGGAAGCGCGGGCCCACTCGGCGAGCGCCGGGCTGCCCCTGGTCGTCGTCGAGAGCTGGCTCGAGGGGCGCGAGTACTCGGTGAACGGCTGGATCGAGGACGGCAAGCTCGCCAGCTACTGCGTCACCGAGCGCATCACGGTCCCCGGTCGGAGGCCGCTGGGCATCATGATCGCCGAGGTGTACCCCTCGGGCCTGTCCGTGGAGCACGAGGCGCGCGTCGCGGACGAGGCGCGGCGCGGTGCGGCCGCGCTCGGACATCGGAGGGGACCGTGCTACTCGCAGGTGGTGCTGGGCGAGCGCGGGTGCTTCCTCTTCGAGACGGCAGCGCGTCTGGGCGGCGGCTTCGACGCCGACGTCACGCGGCTCGCGAGCGGCGTCGACCTCTACGACCGGCTCCTCGGTGTGGCGATCGGTGACGAGGCGCTCGAGCGCCAGGGCGCAGTCGCGAAGACGCACGGCGGCGCGATAGCCAAGTTCCTCGTCGCGCAGCCAGGCCCCGTGCGGACCATCGCGGGTCTGGACGAGGCGCGCGCGATGCCCGGCGTGGACGACGCCGAGGTATTCGTGCCCGTCGGCGGTCGCGTGCTGCCGCTCACCGACAGCGCGAAGCGTGCGGCGTACGTCCTCTGCCACGGGGGCTCGCGCGCCGAGGCGACCGCTCGTGCCGACGAGGCGCTCGCGCGCATCCACATCGACACATCGACCGACTCTCGCGCGGAGGCCAGGTGACGACGTCCAACGGTACTGACACTCGCCGGGGGGGCGGAACGGGATCGGCTGGCGTGTGGCAGCTCTTCAAGGAGCGACGCACGCGCGGCGCGCTCTACGGCGTGTCCTCCTACTGGGACTCGCGCGCGTCGGCGCGTCGAGGGATGGCGCGCTCGCTGTGGCCGTCCAACGTCTTCAACGAGCTGTGGGACGAACGGCAGAGGGCCATCCTCGTGAGGGCACTCGGCGACGTCACCGGGCGGCGCGTGCTCGATGTCGGCTGCGGCACGGGCCGCGTGACCCGATGGCTCGCCGAGCAGCGAGGAGCGCGGCAGGTCGTCGGCATCGACTTCTCGCCGGCCACCATCGAGGCGGCGCGCCACGAATCGAGCGCCCTCGTCTCGTCGGGGCTCCTGCGCTTCGAACGCGCCGACGTCGTCGCGGGGCTCGAGACGCTGGGCCTCGGGACGTTCGACGACGCGATCGTCCTCGGCTGCTTCTCGGTGGCGTGCCGCGACCGGGCGGAACTCGAGCGGGCGATGGCCAACGTCGCGCGCACCGTCCGCAAGGGCGGGCGCGTGCTGCTGCTCGAGCCGATCCACAGGTCCCCACTGCTTCGCCGGGTGCTGGCGCTGGGAGTTGAGGACTGGATCACCTGCGCCAACGCGGCGGGACTCTCGCTGCTCGGGTCCGACCACATGGGCTTCGTGCCGGTGCGGCTCGTGTTCAGCGTGCGCGATCTGCCTCGCGCCGTGGTCGGGCCCATCTTCGCGGCTGGTGAGCGGGTCCTCGACGCGGCGCGCTGGCTATCGCCGCTGTCGGACTACAAGCTGCTCCTCTTCGCGCGCACGAGCTGAATCATCGCCGTGACCCTCGCGACGGGCATCTTGCTCTTCTTGGCCGCGGCGGTGGGCGGCGCGCTCAACTCGGTCGCCGGCGGCGGCAGCTTCGTCGCGTTCCCGGCGCTCCTCTTCGCCGGGGTCGCTCCGGTTCCGGCGAACGCGACCAACACGATTGCCCTCTGGCCCGGGGCCGTCGCCAGCGCCGTCGCGTATCGCCGCGAGCTCGGCGACGTGCGCCGCGAGCTCGTCCCTCTCGGCGTCGCGGCGCTCGTCGGCGGGCTCGCCGGATCGCTGCTCCTGCTGCGTACGGCGGAGACGACGTTCGTTCTCCTCATCCCCTGGCTCCTGCTCTTCGCGACGGTCCTCTTCACGTTCGGCGGCACCATCGCGCGCAAGCTCACGCGCGGCGCACACGCGCCGCTCGCCGTGGCCGTGGTCGCGCAGTTCGCCATCAGCATTTACGGCGGCTACTTCGGCGGCGGCATGGGCATCATGATGCTCGCCGTCCTCACGCTGCTCGGCATGACCCACATCCACAGCATGAACGCGCTCAAGAACGTGCTGGGGGCGCTCATCAACGGCGTGGCGGTCGTCGCGTTCGTCGTGGCCGGCGCGGTGCGGTGGGCGCCCGGCGTCGTGATGATCGTCGGCGGCATCACCGGCGGCTATGCGGGCGCGGCTGCAGCGAGGCGCGTCGATCCGAAGTACGTCCGCTGGCTCGTCATGCTCATCGCGTGGTCGATGACGACGTATTTCTTCATTCGCACGTACGGCAGTTTTCGCATGTCGACGTGAACGACGCGCACGTGCGGTAAGTTTGCGCTCCCATCGACGTGAGACGCGGTTTGTATGCGCTGATTCGCGTTGCCCATCCGGCAATGTCGAATACGGTGCGTCACCTCCTACAGGCGGTGATGACCATGAAGCTGTTCGCTCACTCGACGAAGGTGTCCTTGGGGGTGGCACTCGGCATCCTCGCGCTCGGCGCAGGCTTCGAGGCCTGCAGCTCGAGCTCCTCACCGGGCACCGGCTTCGGTGGCAACGACGGAAGCACCGGCGGGGAGGGCAGCGTGCAGACCACGTGCGCCAACCCGACGCTCAACATCATCTTCGCGCCGATGTAC
>DATJYG010000481.1:0-4713 GCA_035499695.1 Polyangiaceae bacterium | reverse complement strand
GTTCATGCACTCGTGGAAGACCCCCTCGGCCACGGCGCCGTCGCCGAAGAAGCACGCCGTCACGCGCTTGCGACCTTGCATGAGGTCCGCGAGCGCCAGGCCGAGCGCCAGGGGCAGGCCGCCCCCGACGATCGCGTTGCCTCCGTAGAAGCGACGCGACACGTCGAACAGGTGCATCGACCCCCCGCGCCCGCGGCTGCAGCCGGTGGCCCGACCGTACATCTCCGCCATGATCGCGCCAGCAGGGACGCCGCGAAGCAAGGCGTGCCCGTGCTCCCTGTATGTGGAGACCACGGCGTCCGACGCGTCGAGGAGCGGCATGACCCCGGCGGCGATCGCCTCCTCGCCGACGTACAGGTGCAAGAAGCCGCGGATCTTGCCTGCTCCGTAGAGCTCCGCGCATTTCTCCTCGAATCGGCGGACACGGATCATGCCGCCGAGCAGCGCCAGCGCCTGCGCCCGGTCGAGGGGCAGGAAGTCGGGGGACGGCTCCGGGCTGCTCATGACACCGGCGCCTCCAGCATCGAGGTGTCGCCCTCGGGCAACCCGAGCTCGCGCGCCCTGAGCATGCGCCGCATGATCTTGCCGCTGCGCGTGCGCGGCAGCGACGATGTGAAGGCGATCTCCTTGGGTGCCACCACCGCGCCGAGGCGTTTGCGCGCGAAACCGAGGATGTCCCGTGCCAGCGCGTCGCTGGAGGCGATGCCCGGCTTGAGCAACACGAAGGCCTTGACCACCTCGAACGCAATGGGATCCGGCTTCCCGATCGCCGCGGCCTCGGCGATGGCGGGGTGCTCGAGCAGCGCGCTCTCGACCTCGAAGGGGCCGATGAGATGCCCCGACGACTTGATGACGTCGTCAGCCCGCCCGACGAACCAGTAGTACCCGTCGGGGTCACGCCACGCGACATCGCCCGTGAGGTACCAGCCACCCGCGAAGCACTTCGCATATCGCTCCGGGTCGCCAAGGTATCCCCGGAACATCGACGGCCAACCGGGTCGCAGCGCGAGCTCACCCTCGCAGCCCGACCCGAGCACGTCCACGCCGCCGTCTTCGCGTCGCCGAACGATGGCGGCTTCGATTCCCGGCATCGGCCGCCCCATGGACCCCGGACGAATGTCCATCGAGGCGAAGTTGGCGATCATGATCCCGCCCGTCTCGGTCTGCCACCAGTTGTCGTGGATCGGCAGCCCGAATGCGTCCTCGCCCCAGAACACCGCCTCCGGGTTGAGCGGCTCGCCGACGCTCGCGATGAAGCGGAGCGCGGGCAGCTCGTACTGGCGCGCGACGTCGAGACCCGCGCGCATCATCATGCGCACGGCCGTCGGCGCCGTGTACCAAACGCTGACGCGCTCGTCACGAAGAATGCCGTACCAGCGCTCGGCATCGAAGTCGCCTTCGTCCACGACGCACGTCACCCCGTGCGTGAAGGGCGCGATGATGCCGTAGGACGTGCCGGTGACCCAGCCGGGGTCGGCTGTGCACCAGAACACGTCGTTCGAGTGCAGATCGAGCGCGAGCCTACCGGTCGCGTGGTGGGCCACCACCGCGCCATGCACGTGCACGGCGCCCTTTGGCTTCCCCGTCGTGCCGCTCGTGAAGTGCAGCAGCGCCATGTCCTCGACGTCAGTCGGCGGGATGTCGAAATCGTCGGAGGCGGTCGCCATGAGCACCGCGAGGTCGCTGGTGCCAGGGCCATCAGGTCCGCCCACGAGCAGCACGTGCCGCAGCGACGGCAGCTGCGCTCGGATTGGCGCGACCTTCCTCTCGTAGAGCGCGCGTGTGGTCACGAGGACCTTGCCCTCGCCGAGCCCGATGCGCGCAGCGATGGGCTCGGGACCGAACGCAGAGAAGAGCGGCGCGAACACGCTGCCGTTCTTCAGAGCACCGAGGCAGGCGACGTACAGCTCGGGGATGCGGCCGGCCAGGACGAACACGCGATCGCCGAGCCCGATCCCCAGCTCCCGCAGGACGTTGGCGAAGCGGTTGGTGAGCTGGCGCAACTCCCGATAGGTGATGAGGCGCCGCTCGCCGGCCTTCCCGAGCCAGCGGATCGCGGCGCGATCGGCGTACGGCCCGACCGCGTGCCGGTCGACGGCTTCGTGGGCGATGTTCAGGCCGCGACCGCCCGGCAGTCCATCGAGGGCGCGCCGCGCCTCGTCCCAATGGAAACGCGCACGCTCGTGCTCGTATTCGGGCATGTTGGGAAGCACGCCCCCGGGCACCGGCTGCTGTTTGTGAATCACGCCAGGGCGCGGTCGCATGACTCGCCCCGGACTGCATCGGACGTACCGGTTGGGCGCGCAGGTTCGCCGTCCTCGGCCTTCCGGGCTCGGCGCCCTCGTTCGAGCCGGAGCTCGCAACGAGCGCGGTTGCCGAGGTCGCGAGACATTCGTCGACGCGCAGATCGTGCGCCTCTGCCAAGTGGCAAGCCCAGCCCGATTGGCACTGCGTCTGCTTCTGCAACAGGGCGACGTGCTCGAGGCCGAGTCGGCTGCGCGCGTCAGGAATGTGAGGGCAGCTCGATGACCTCCACGAGGTCGCCGCGGTCCTTCAGGTCCGTACGCCCCCGCTCGCGGGCGCAACTCGCGCTGCAGTAGATGGCCCCCAGCTCTTCGACCCCATGGCCGATCACGCGACAGCCGCAGCGGGAGCAGTCGGGCGCGAGCTTGTGGATGGCGCACTCGAAGCAGTCGAACGTGTACGTCCGCTCGCCCATCCTGACTTCGAACGGTTTGTCGTAGTCGTTGCCGCAGGTGTCGCATCGAGGCATGACGGGCACGGGAGCAAGAGTCGAGCCGGCACCGCGACTGCACCGTCGCACACGAGACGATGGCACCAGGCATGCCTCACGCGCGATTCATGAACGAGAGCGAGTGGCCCGAGGTGACTACCTGCTTGGGGTGCGGAGCGGAGGTATCGCCCGCCATCGATCGAGCATTCGCCTGCTCGCCCGATGGCTACCTTTGCTTCGAGTGCGCCGAAGCGCGCGGCGGCGTGTACGACACCGACGAAGACAGATGGGTCGTCGCACCCGATGCCTCGGGGCTCGCGGACGAACGTCGACCGCACCCGTGATGACCGCGGCCTGCGGCCGAATCGATGCGCGACGAAAACATCACCTGCCGGCTGAGGGGACCGACTGGCATCACCCGCCACCCTCGCAGCTGGGGTGCCCGCAGCCGCACGGTTGCGTGGGCCGTCCCTTCTCGCCGGCGTTCTCCGCACAGTACTCGGAGCAGTAAGGGTCACCCGAGGCAGCACGCTCTTTGGGAACCTTGCACCGGCACGAAGGGTTCAGGCACTCGGGTTCCTCGTGCATGCGGTCTACGGAGGCAGGTGCCATTCCACGCGGAGTCGCGGCTGGGCGGGCAGCACCGAGCTGACGCGGCACGTGCGCTGCATGGGCCGTCCGCATGGCTGCAGACTGCCAATCGGAGAGCTACGACGACGAGGGCACAGTGCGCGTGCTCCTGGCCGACGGGCAGGTGGAGGCAGAGTGCACGCCTCCCGGGACCCGGGCGGGTCCGTGAAATGGAACGGCGAACCGAACCGGTCATCGCGGACTTCATGACGCCCGCGCGTCACGTCATCTCAGCGGACGCCCCCCTGCCTCGAGCCCAGGCGCTCATGCGCGAGCACGGGGTCCGCCATGTGCCCGTGATGGGGGGTGATGAGCTGGTTGGCATCCTCTCGGACCGGGACATCGCCCGCGTCCAGTGCCTCACCCGTCGCGGTGCGGACGAGTTCTTCGTCGAAGACGCCATGACACGCGATCCGTTCGTCGTAGCGCGCGACATGCCGCTGACCAAGGTCGCCCGCGAGATGGTGGACCGCAACATCGGCTCTGCGGTCGTGGTCGAAGGCAAGCGGGTCGTGGGCGTGTTCACCGTCACCGATGCGCTCGAGGCGCTCATCGAGGTGCTCGAGGGGACGTACATCGCGAGGGAACGCGAAGGCGTCCCGACGTCACCGGCGGAGTCGCGGCAAGGGCGGGACATTCACTGAGATTCGCCCGACTACCTCGCCTGCCCGCGCGCGGGTCGGGCGACGGGCGGCAGCGAGGCTCAGATGAGCTCGAAGCGCCCGGTCCTTTCTTCGACGCGGATGCGGAGGAGGACCGGACGGCGGAGCCCTTCGCGCTGCACGATGTCCTCGTGCGTCGACGATCACGGGAATCCGCAGGAGATTGCCGCCGACAACGAGAAGGAACTCTCCGCGCTGCGAGACACCGGCGGCAGCTAGGCATCGCGCGTGCTTCTACCGCGCCACCATGCCCGAGACAGCCCCTCCCCGCGAAAAGAGTGCGCGAGCGCGCATCCTGATCGTGGAAGACGACGCCAACACGCGTACCGCGCTCGTGCGATGGCTCGAGCACGAGTACGACGTCATCGCCGCGTCCGATGGCCTCGAGGGACTGGAGATCGCGACGACGCAGGATCCTCCACCCGACTTGATCTTGGCCGACGTGTGGATGCCTCGCGTCGACGGGGTCGAGATGGTGACGCGCATCAAGCGCATCGAGGCACTCCGGAGGATCCCCGCAATCTTCCTCACCGGGCAGACGTCGCCGGTGAGCATGATGGCGGGCCTGTCCGCGGGAGCGAGGGCCTACCTGCCGAAGCCCATCGACCTCGACGTGCTCGATCACAAGGTGCGCAGCGCGCTCCGGCGCGTGTGACCCACGCCGGTGGCACTGGTACAGCTGAAGGC
>DATJYG010000480.1:0-24225 GCA_035499695.1 Polyangiaceae bacterium | reverse complement strand
TTGTCCGTGTTGCCCTCGACCGACAGCGTCGTGATCTGGCTGTTGTCCTTCATCACCTGCACGAGCGTGTCGAGGACCTTCTTCGAGCTGGCGTTCATCTTGATGGTCGACTTCCCGCTGTCGAAGTCGATCGCGCCCGGCATGTCGATCTGCGTGGCGCTCTTCATCTTGATGCCCTTGAGCTGCACGGCGGGAGCCGGCGGCGGGGGCGGGGGCGGCGGAGGCGGCGGGGGTGTCGCTGCCGTCGTGCTCGCCGGAGGGGGCGGAGGAGGCGGCGGCGGGGGCGGGGGCGGGGGCGGCGTAGCGCCACCGACTTGCGCCTCTGCGTCCGCATGGCAGGCGGTCAGGCCGGCGCCTCCCAGGCACATCGCGGTGATGGTGAGCAGCGGCAGAACAACCTTGGATATCCTCATGAAAATGCCTCCCTGCGTTCTTGGACGGACGAGCGGCGCGTTCTCATCAATCCCCAAGGGGCGCGCTCTCGGCCTTGAAACTATTATCAGCCGCGGCGAAGAGTAGATGAAAAGCCAGGCGGTTGTGAAGTCCGGAACGCTGCGCGAGGCGGTGGAGGCCCACCGGGCGGCCATGGCCCAGAAGCTCGGGGCGGGGGAGGACGGACTGCTCCTCGGACGGGCCAACGCGCGCTTCCTGGAGGAGTGCTTCACGGAGGCCTTCGAGAGCGCCACGCGGTCGGCGCGCCTCAGCAGTACGAAGGGCCTGGCTCTGGGGGCGGTCGGGAGCTTCGGGCGGGGCGCCGTGGCGATGCGGAGCGACGCGGACGTGGCGCTCGTGGTCGACCCTCGCGAGGTGTCGACGAAGCAGGCGACGGCGTTCAACGAGGCCCTCCTCTATCCCCTGTGGGACGCGACGCTCTCGGTCGGACACCAGGTGATGAGCACCGCGGAGGCGATCGCCCTCGCGCAGAAGGACCTTCCGACGGCGACGGCCCTGCTCGACCTGCGGCCGCTCGCCGGCGAGCGCGCGCTGCCCGAGGACCTGGTCGCCCAGGCGGGAGCGGGCCTCTTCGCCGAGCGCGAGCTCGGCGCGTTCATCGATCGGCTGGTCGATGAGGCGGCCGGGCGTCACGAGCGCTTCGGCGGGTCGGTCTACCTGCTCGAGCCCGACGTGAAGAGCGGCGCGGGCGGTCTGCGTGATCTCGATGGCGTGCGCTGGGCGGCGCGGGCGCGCTATCGCGTCGGCGACGACACGTGGGGAGATCTGGTGCGCGTGGGCGTGCTCGTCGCGCGCGAGGCGCACGAGATCGCGTCGGCAGAGGAGTTCCTCTGGCGCGTGCGCAACCGCCTGCACGCGCGTGCCGGGAGAAAGAGCGACCGCCTCGGCTTCGAGGAGCAGGAGGCCCTCGCGCTGGCGATGGGCTACGGCGACGACCGGGCGCGCGCCGCCGAGCGCCTGATGCAGGACTACTACCTGCACGCGCGTGCGATCACGCGCGCCCGCGAGAGTCTCTACGAACGCTTGCGTCCCCCGCGCCGTCGAGGGAAGGCCGTGGCCTCGGACCTCGGGGGCGGGGTGCACGTGTTCGACGGGCAAGTGACCATCGCTGGGACCGGCGAGCTGCACGGGGATCCGGCGCTCGCGCTGCGGCTCCTCTCGGCGTGCGTGCGGCTTGCGGCGCCCGTGCTGCCGTTCGCGCGCGATGCCGTGGCTCGCGCGGCGGCCGACCCGGCGTGGTGCGAGCGGCTGCGCGCGTCTCCCGAGGCGGCGGCGGCCTTCGTGGAGCTCGTTTGCCACGTGCCGGAGACCAAGACGCGGCGCGGGTCCATCGTCGCCGAGCTGCACGACGTGGGGCTGCTGCTCGCGATGGTGCCCGAGTTCCTCCCTGTGACGGGGCGCGTGCACCACGACGTCTACCACGTGTACACGGTGGACGTTCACTCGGTGGCCGCCGTCGATCGCCTGCGGCAGCTCGCGCGCGGGGAGCTCGCGCACGAGTACCCGCTCGCCTCGCGCCTGGCCGCCGAGATCGCGCGCCCCAGGCCCCTCTTCCTCGCGACGCTGCTGCACGACGTGGGCAAGGGGTGGCCGGACGCGAGCGGCTCGCGCAAGAACCACTCGAAGACGGGGGCGGACCTCTGCGAGCGCATCCTGCCGCGCCTCGGGCTGACGCCGGACGAGGTCGACGAGGCGCGCCAGCTCGTCCTCGACCACCTCCTCATGTACCACGTGGCCACGCGGCGGGACCTGGACGACCCGGCGACCATCGAGGAGTTCTGCCGCAACGTGAAGGGCCGCGAGGGCTTGCGCGACCTCTATCTGCTCACGGTGGCGGACCTGTCGACCACCTCGCCGACGGCGATGACGTCGTGGAAGGCGCGCATGCTCGACGAGCTGTACTTCGCCGCCGAGGCGCACCTGGCCGGGCACCAGCCGCGCGCCGACCAGGCACGCCTGGAGCGCGTGCGCGACCTGGCGGTTCGCGCGTGGCCCGAGGGGGAGAAGGAGCTCACCGCGTTCCTCGCGTCGATGCCCGAGCGGTACCTGCTCGCGAATGCTCCCGAGTCGATCGCGACGCACGCGCGCGTCGCCGCCGCGCGCGGCGAGCGCAGTGCGACGGTGCAGCGTGTCCCCTCGCGCCATCCCGAGGCCGCCGAGCTGTGCGTCGTGGCGGCTGACCGTCCCGGGCTCCTCGCGAGCATCGCGGCGGCCATCACGGCCAACCGGCTCGAGGTCCTCGCCGCGCAGGTCTACTCGCGCGAGGCGGCGCGGGGCGCGGAGGCCGTGGACCTCTTCTGGGTGCGCGACCGCGAGGGCGGCACCGCGGGGGTGGAGCAGGCGATGTCCCGGCTGGCGCGCGACCTCGAGGAGGTGTGCGCCGGACGCGTCCGCCCCGAGGAGCTCCTCGCGTCGCGCGTGGGGGGCACGTCGCCGTGGCGGGAGCGGCCGAGCCCCGCGGTGCTCACCGAGGTGCAGGTCGACGGCCGGGCCTCGCCGAGGCACACGGTGGTCGAGGTCTTCGCCAAGGACCGGCCCGGCCTCCTCTACACGGTCGCGCATGGGCTGCACGAGCTCGGGCTCTCGATCGCGCTGTCGAAGATCAACACCGAGGGGACGCGGGTGGCCGACGTCTTCTACGTGAACGAGCTCGACGGTTCGCGGGTACTGCCCGGGGCGCGGTATGCGGCCATCCATGACGCGCTCGTCCGTGCCGTCGATGGGAGTAGGATGGGTGCATGACTCGCAAGGCCGCAGTTCTCGCCGCGCTCGTGCTCGCCGCATGCGGTGGCTCGACCACGCCGCCGGCGCAGACCGGAGGCGCCACGCCGGGAGACAGCAGCGCGACGCCTGACGGCACGAGCGCTCCGTCGAATCCGGCGCCGGCGGGACCGCCTTCTGCCGAGGTGGCCGCGGGGATGAAGGCGTTCGACGCGGGCAACTTCGCCGAGGCCCGCACCGATTTCGAGTCGGCGACCAAGAAGAACCCGAACGACTACATGGCGTTCGTGAACCTCGGGCAGACGTGCGAGAAGCTCGGGGACAGCGCATCGGCCGAGTCGGCGTACAAGTCGGCGCTCGCCCTCAAGCCGGACCTCGACGCGGCGGCCGCGGAGCTCGCAGCGCTCTACGTCGCGGACGGACACATCGACGACGCGTTCGCGGTGTGCAAGGCGGGCATCGCCAAGTCCCCGGGGAGCGCGCCGCTCCACGCGAGCATGGGCATCGCGCTGGCCGCGCACGGCGACCAGGACCAGGCGACGCAGGAGTTCGAGCAGGCGATCAAGCTCGCGCCGGCGGACCCGATGATGCACCTGACGTTCGCGCACTGGCTCAACGCGTGGCACGTGCGGGGCGCGGCGCCGCACCTCGATGCCGCGCTCGGCATGGTGCAGAACGACTACGGGCTCATCGCGTCCATCGGGTTCGAGTACCGCATGGCCGGCGAGTTCGACTCGTGCGTGAAGACGTTCGACCGCGCCATCAAGATGAAGGACGGCGGCGAGGTGCGCACCGAGCGGGCCCTCTGCAAGCTGGGGATGAAGGACGAGAAGGGCGCGCTCGACGATCTGCAGGGCGCCATCGCCGCCGAGTCGACCTACGCGCCGGCGCACTACTACCTGGGCGGGCGGCTCGCGAGCGGGAAGCGCTACAAGGAGGCAGCGACCGAGTACGCGAAGTACCTCGAGCTCGCGCCCAACGGCTCACTGGCCAAGCAGGCGACCGACCGCCTCAAGATGGCGCAGGACGCCGCCAAGGGCGCCGGGCCGAAGAAGAAGTAGCTACTCGCGGCCGCCGAATCCCCGGAGGACCTGTCCGGTCCCCTCGGCATCGAGCTCGCCCACCGCGACGAGCGCGCCCGCCTCGTCGAGCCATGCGCAGGGCTCGCGCGTCGGTGCGTCGATGTCGGCCGGCTTGATTCGCCGGCCATGCCTCGCGTCGCGGGCGCCGGTGACGGTGAGCCGGGCCACCGGAAGCGCGCGGGCGGCCACGCGCGCGAGCGGTTCGACGCGCGCCGCGAGCTCGTCGTCGGGCGTATCGAGCGGCAGCGCTTCCTCGGAGACGAAGCATCCGGAGCGTACCCGGCGGAGCGCGGTGAGGTGGCCCACCGTGCCCAGCGCCGCCGACAGGTCGCGCGCGAGCGATCGCACGTAGTAGCCCTTGCTCACGTCGAGGGCGACGGCGACGAACGGCGGCTCCTCGCTGCTGGCGACGAGGTCCAGCCGATGCACGGTGACGACGCGCGGCGCGAGCTCCACTTCCTCGCCTCGACGCGCCCGCTCGTGCGCACGCTCGCCCTCGGTGTGAATCGCCGAGAATGCCGGGGGCACCTGCGTCTTGCGTGCGCGCTCGACCTCGAGCGCGGCGCGAACGGCGGGAGCGAGGTGGGGACCACGCGACTCCGCGAGCGCCGCGCGCAGCGCGTCACTCGGGGGCACTCGTCGCGTCTCGCGCCCGTCGGCGTCGAGCGAGTCCGTCTCGACGCCCAGCGCGATCGTCGCCTCGTAGGTCTTCGAGTGCGACGTGAGCCAGGGCACGAGCTTCGTCGCTTCGCCCACCGCGACCACCAGGACGCCGGTGGCCATCGGGTCGAGCGTGCCGGCGTGGCCCACGTCGCGCGTGTGGAGAGCGCGGCGCACGCGCGCGACCACGTCGTGGCTCGTCGGCCCGCGCGGCTTGTCGACGACGAGGACGCCGCTCGGTGTCGCGCGCATGGGTCAACCGAACCAGACGGAGCGGCGCTCGCCGACGGCGTGATCGAGCATCGCCTGGATCGCGGCGCGCACCTCCTCGGTCAGCCGCCCCACGAGTATCTCGTCGTCGGCCGCCTCGGCGCCGTAGCCCTGGAGGTCGAGCGTCTGGCCGAAGAAGAGCTTCCACTTGGTGGGCGCCGGCAGCAGGCCGACCGGTCCGAGCAGCGGGAACGTCGGCGTCACCGGCAGGTACGGGATGCCGAAGGCGCGCGTCAGGTACTCGACGCGGGCGAGCATGGGATTCGTCTCTTCGCCGCCCAGGATGGCGACCGGCACGATCGGCGTTCGCGTGCGCAGGCACAGCTTCACGAACCCGCCGCGCCCGAAGCGCTGCAGCCGGTAGCGGTCCTTGTAGAGCTTCCCGATACCCTTCATGCCCTCTGGGAACACGGCGACGAGCGCGCCCGACTCGAGCAACCGCTCGGCGTTCTCCTGGCACGCCCGGACGGCGCCGACCCGGTTGGTGAAGCTGCCGAGGAACGGGAAGTGGAAGATGAGATCCTCGGCGAGCCAACGCACGTCGCGCTGACGGGGGTGCTCCTTGTGCACCGCCATGCGCAGCATCATGCCGTCGAAGGGGAGGGTGCCCGAGTGATTGGCGACGAGCAGGCAGCGCCCTTCCGCCGGCACGCGGTCGACGCCGTGCGCTTCGACCCGGAAGTAGCGGTCGTAGAGGAAGTCGAAGAAAGGCCGGACCTTGCCCTCGTAGACGGGGTCGTGCCCGAACTCGTCCACCTCCTCGGACCGGTTGCGCAGCCCGAGCCGTCCCCACTTGCGCAGGTAGAAGTCCGTCGATAGCAGCTCCCGCGCCGTGTCGAGCATGCCCTCGGGCATGGCTGGCGCCGACGGACGCGGCGCTGGCGGCACCGTCGACAGGCGGCGACGTGGCCCGTCGTCGACGTCGTGCTGCGACTCGCGCTCGCGAGCGTGCTCGACCATCATCTCGTCCATCCTGTTCTCGAGCTCGCGGATGCGCGCCGCCACGTCCGCGTCGCTCGGGCGCTCGACCTCGGACACCTCGAGCGACGGCACCGACGGGGGAGGGGCGGCCTGCGGGTGAGCCGCGGCCGGCTTCGCCTTCTTGCGCGGGCGCGCAGTCTTGCGCGCCGCCGGCTTTCGCTTGCTCTCGGTCATGCCGGGTTCTCCGACAGCAGCTTCACGTCGCGAAGTCGCTGCGCGCTCACGAAGTCGAGCAGCGCCTCGCGCGAGGTGTACGCCGGGGTGAAGCCGAGCTCGCGTCGCGCCTTGTCTCCGTCGGCGATGCAGAGGAAGCGCAGGTAACGGAGGAACGACGGCGGCGCCTCCACGAGCTGCGCGACCCAGCCGACCGCCGCGATGGTCTCGGCGATGGGGTGGGGGATGGGAACGGACACGCGGCCGGCGAGCTTGATCACCGTGGACAGCGGCAGCACGCCGTCGCCCACGATGTTGAACGTGCCCGGCGCGTCGCGCAGCACGGCGAGGTGCATCGCGGCGATCGCGTCGACCTCGTGAAGGAACTGCACGAGCGGGTCGAAGCCCATCATCGTGGGTACGAGCTTGCGCGCCAGGTAGCGCGTGAAGGCGTTGTGCACCGTCGGACCCAGGATGGGCGCCGTGCGCAGGATCGAGACGACCACCCCCGGCGACCGCTGCGCGAGCTTGCGCGCCTGCTCCTCGGCCTCGAGCTTGTCGGCGAAGTACGGCTCGCCCGCCGGGGCGCGCAGCGGGTGCTTCTCGGTGAGGAAGTTGGGGTTCGAGGCGCGCGCGCCGTACAGCCACGTGTGCGACCACATCACGAGCTTTCGGACCTGCGCGTGCCGGGCGGCCACCGTCACGTGCATGGTGCCGACGCTCTCGAGCTCGTGGGCCCAGGCCGTGGCGTGCGTCGGAGAGGCCAGGAAGGCGAGGTGTGCGATCGTGTCGACCCTCTCGGCGGCGAGGATCTCGGCCAGGCGTGCCTCAGCCGTGGGATCGGTCAGGTCGACCGCGTAAGTGCGCGTCTTTCGCCCCGCCGTGGTGACCGGGTTCGGGTCGATGGCCACGATGCGTGCGATGCGGTCGTCCTCCTCGAGGGACCCGACCAGGTTGCTGCCCAGGAAACCCGCCGCGCCGGTCACCGCCACGACGCGGTTCCGGCCATCGGTGCGCGCTAGCTGGGCCGCCTCGTTGGACCTGGGCATGTAACCTTTGCGGCGCGAACGTAGTCGCGCTCCGGCCTCACGGCTACCCATGTTAAGCTTCCGGCAGGCATGACGATCTCCTCGATCCCGGCGCCCCTGCGCCTGGGCCCGTACGAGCTTGTCCGCAGGCTCGCTACGGGTGGGATGGCGGAGGTGTATCTCGCGCGTCGTGCCGGACCGCACGGGTTCCAGAAGACGGTCGCGGTCAAGCGGATCCTGCCGCAGTTCGCGCGCGATCCGGACTTCGTCGCCATGTTCGTCGACGAGGCGCGCGTGTGCGCCCGGCTCGGCCACCCGAACATCGTCCAGACGTTCGACTTCGGCGAGCAGGACGGCGAGCTGTACATGGCCATGGAGTACGTGGACGGCACGACGGGCGCGCGCCTCATCCGCGCCGCCGCCGGTCAGGCCGAGGAGGTGCCGCTCGACGCGTGCATCCACATCGTGCTGTCGATCCTCCACGCGCTCGAGTACGCGCACAGTGCGCGCGACGACGACGGCAAGCCGCTCTCGCTCGTGCACCGCGACGTCTCGCCCGGCAACGTGCTCATCGACCGCACGGGCGCCGTGAAGCTCACCGACTTCGGCATCGCGCGCGCCGCCGAGATCGAGCGCCGGACCGACGCGGGGCAGCTCAAGGGCAAGCTCGGGTACATGTCCCCCGAGCAGGTGGTGGGGCGCGAGCTCGACGCGCGGAGCGACATCTTCACGCTCGGCATCGTCTTCGCCGAGATGATGATCCTGCGGCCCCTCTTCAGCGGCGGCAAGGAGCTCGACGTGCTCCTGCGCATCCGCGACGCCGACCTGACGGCGATCGACCGCGCGGGCGCCCGTGTTCCGGACGACGTGCGGGCGGTCCTCTTCAAGGCGCTCGCGCGCGATCCGAACCTCCGCTGGCCGACGGCCGGGGCGTTCGCCGAGGCGCTCGAGGAGGTGGTTCGCCGGCGGCGCTTGCAGGTGGGCGCCTCGCGGCTCGCGGCGATCGTCGAGAAGCTGGGGCTCGTGGCGGCTGCCGAGGAGGAGGTGGACTCCGGCGAGATGGGCGCCATCGACACCGCGCCGCTCGAGTGCGACACGAGCACGCGGCGCGTGCTCCGCGAGGACGAGGCGACGGTTCGCCCCGTGGTCGAGGCGCAGCCCGTCGCGCCGAACATCTACAAGGTGCAGACGCCGGACGGCACCGTGCTCGGGCCGATGGGCTTCCCGCGTCTCGTGGAGCTCTTCGCGACCGGCGAGGTGGGCGCGAGCTGCTCGATCGCGCGCGAGCACGGGAAGTTCAAGCCGGCCGTCGAGTACACGGAGCTCTCTCGCTTCATGACGAGCCCCGCCCTCAAGTGGGACGTCGACTTCCCGGCGGAGACCGGCGACAAGGGCGCCCTGGATCCGGCACGGCTGCCGACGCGGCTGTTCCAGATCGCCGTCCGTCGCGAGACGGGTGCCCTGGTGCTCCGGGACGGGCCGCGCAAGAAGCGCATCTTCTTCGTCGAAGGCTCGCCCGAGTGCGTCACCTCCACCGAGAAGCGCGAGCTCCTCGGCGAGTTCCTCATCAGTCGTGGCCAGGTCCTCCGCATGGAGGTGGAGATGGCGCTCGCGATGCTCCCGCGTTTCGGCGGGCGCGTCGGCGATGCCCTCGTAGGGATCGGCGTCCTGCGCCCCATCGAACTGTTCCGCGCGATCCACGAGCAGACGCAGCAGCGCCTGCTCGACACCTTCAAGTGGAAGACGGGCGAGGTCGCGTACGCGCGGGGTGCGCGCTCGCAGGAGGAGACGTTCCCCCTGGGCGTCGACGCCTACGAGCTCATCGGGCGCGGTATCCGCAGTGGCTACACGTACGAGGAGCTCGATGCCATGCTCGCCCCCGTTCGCGAGGAGGTCCTCGAACGGGTCGCGGTGCCTCCGGTGCGCCCCGAGATGTTCCGCCTCACGGAGCACGAGGCCGCCGTCATCGACGCCGTCACGGGCAAGACGACGCTGAGCAAGCTCGCGGCGCAGCTGAGCGCCGCCGGTACCGCCGACCCCGAAGAGATTCTCCGTGCTGTCTTCCTCGGGCTTGCTTGCGAGCTGCTAAGAAGCCCCAAGTGGGCCATTCCTCCGAGCTTCATCAAGACGACGAAGTGACGACGGCGAGACGGCCGTGAGAACGAACGTCCGGGCGAAGCTGTTCATCGGCATGCTGGCGCTCGTCGCCGGCACCATCGTCGCCACCCAGATCCTCGGGACCATGGGCTCGAGCGGCGTGATGTGGGGCGGCGTCGCGGTCGCGCTCGTGCTCGCCTACGTGGTGTCCAGTTCGATCGCCAAGAGCCGCGGCGAGGAGCTGTCGGAGCACAAGAAGGAGCTCCAGCGCCTCGCGGGGAACATGGAGGCGACCAACGACGAGCTGCGCGCCGAGCGCGACCTCCAGAGGCGCATCCTGGACGCGATGCGCGAGGGCGTCGTCCTCGTCGACAACGAGGGTCGCATCGTGCAGCTGAATCCCTCGGTGAGGGCGATGCTCCTCATCGGCACCGAATCGGTGGGAAAGCTGCTCATCGAGACCGTGCGCCGCGCCGAGCTCGAAGACCTCCTCGCGCTCGCCCGTGAGACGAACGAGGAGCAAGAGGTGGAGATCGAGCTCCCGGGCCTCAAGCCGCGCCGCCTACTCGTTCACGCTTCGCCGCTGTCCGGCGACGAGGGGGGCTTCGTCGTCGTGTTCGTCGACGTGACCGTGCTGCGCCGCCTGGAGTCGCTCCGCCGCGAATTCGTCGCCAACGCGTCGCACGAGCTTCGCACCCCCATCGCGGCCGTCCGCTCGGCCACCGAGACTCTCCGGTCGGGCGCGCTCGAAGACATCGGAGCCGCCACGCGGTTCGTCGACATCATCGACCGCAACGCCCAGCGGCTGCACAACCTGGTCGAGGACATGCTCGACCTGTCGAAGCTCGAGTCGCAGGAGTTCAAGCTCAAACGCGACCGCGTGGAGCTGGGGAAGGTCGTGCCCATCGTGCTCGCGCTCTTCCGCGAGCGGGCAGAGAAGAAAGGTGTGCGCCTCGTCGCCGAGCTCGCTGACGCGCTGGCGATCCAGGGGGATGCCCGGGCGCTCGAGCACGTGCTCTCCAACCTGGTCGACAACGCGGTGAAGTACTGCCCCATGGGCACACGCGTGTTGGTCCGCGCCAATCGGTCCGGCGATCGCGTGTCTCTGGTGGTCGCCGACGACGGTCCGGGTATCCCGGCGGAGCACCTCCCGCGGCTCTTCGAGCGCTTCTACCGAGTCGATGCCGGACGCTCGCGCGAGCTCGGCGGTACCGGTCTGGGGCTGTCGATCGTGAAACACATGGTCGAGGCGATGCGCGGTTCGGTGTCCGTCGAGAGCGCCGTGGGGAGGGGCTCCACCTTCACCGTGACGCTCGGCAGTTTCGAAGCGACGACGAACTGACGAGACTGAACGAAAGTCACGAAGAGTTCACCGGCGAGGCCGGCGAACGTCACGATTCCGGGCGCATTCTTCCAGTGTGAGCCTCGTGCACCTCGCGGTGGCGCTGACGGCTGCGTCCCTGGCGCTCTACGCCCTGATGATGTTCCTGTTCGCTCGCGCGATGTGGCGGCGCCGCGGAAAGGGGCGCCCGCCGGTCGACCGCGCACCCCGCGTCACCATCTTCAAGCCGCTCGCCGGCTGGGACGACGACCTCGACGCGAACCTCGATTCGTTCGCGCGCATCGACTACCCGTCGTTCGAGATCCTCATCGGCGTCGCCTCGGCGGACGACCCGGCCTACGGCGCGGCGCGCCGCTTCCTCGCGCGTCACCCGAGGCTCGATGCACGTGTCGTCCTCACCGACCGTGACGCGACGGTGAACCCCAAGGTCGCGCAGCTCGTGGGCCTCGAGCGGGTCGCCACCGGAGACGTCTACGTGATCTCGGACTCGAACGTGCGCGTCCCGCCCACGTATCTCTGGTCGCTCGTCGCCGAGCTGTCCGACGAGCGCGTGGGGATGGCGTGCAGCATCTTCATCGGCACCGGCGAGCGCTCGCTGGGCGCCGCGCTCGAGAACCTCGAGATCTGCACCCACGCGACGCCGGGCCTCGTCGCGATGGATGCCGTGACGGACCGGCCGCTCACGGTCGGCAAGTCGATGGCCATCCGGCGGCGCGACATCGTTCGGCTCGGCGGCTTCCGCCCGGTCGGTGACGTGCTGGCCGAGGACCACGCCCTCGGGCGCCGCATCCTCGACGCGGGGCTCGTGGCGCGCACCTCGCTCGCCGCCGTCGAGAACCGCAACGTCGACTGCAGCGTCGAGCGCACCCTCGAGCGCCACACGCGATGGTCCAAGATGCGCCGAGCCCTGTTCCCGGTGGCCTTCGCCTGCGAGCCCATCATGACGCCGATCGTCATCGCGTCCGTGGGGCTCGCCATCGCGCCGGGCAAGGTCACGGCCGCCATCCTCGGAGGCACCTTCCTGCTCCAGACCACCGCGGCCCAGGTCGCGGTCCGCGCCGTCCGCGGAAGCTGGCTGCACTGGCGGTACCTGCCCCTGGAGGTCGTCCGCTCCTACGTGATGCTCCTCTGCTGGGCGCGCGCGTGCATCAGCCGCCGGATCGAGTGGCGCGGCAATGCGTTCACGATGAAGCGCGGCACCGTGATCGTCCCAGTCGCTTCTGCTGCTGACCAGACCGCGAGCCGCGCTAGGCTCGCCGCATGACCGAGGGCGGATCGCCGTCACAGGATCGTCACAATAACGACGCGGAGACCGCGCGCGGCACGAGCAGAATCCGCGACGTGGTCGCCGCCGCCGCACTGTCCGCAGCGCACGAAGTCGAAGTGAAGATGCGCGCCGCCGGGCTGACGGTCCGCTACGGCGAGAAGGTGGCCATCAAGGACGTCAACATCGACGTCCACACCAACCAGGTGCTCGCACTCATCGGGCCCAGCGGTTGCGGCAAGAGCACCTTCCTCCGGTCACTCAACCGGATGAACGACACGATCCCCGGCATCTCGGTCACCGGACAGGTGGAGCTCGACGGCGAGCGTGTCTACGGCCCCGAGGTCGATCCGGTGCTCGTCCGGCGTCGCGTCGGCATGGTCTTCCAGCGGTCGAACCCTTTTCCGAAGTCGATTTTCGAGAACGTCGCGTACGGTCTGCGCATCGCCGGCATTCGGGAGCGCGGGGTCATCGCCGAGCGCGTCGAGCGAGCGCTTCGCCACGCGGCGCTCTGGGAAGAGGTGAAGGATCGCCTGCACGAGTCGGGGCTGGGACTCTCGGGCGGCCAGCAGCAGCGACTCTGCATCGCGCGCGCCCTCGCCGTCGAGCCGGAGGTGCTGCTGATGGACGAGCCGGCGAGCGCGCTCGACCCCATCGCGACGGCGAAGGTCGAGGACCTCATCGCCGAGCTGCGCGGGGACTTCACCATCGTCATCGTCACCCACAACATGCAACAGGCCGCGCGCGTCTCGCAGCGTACCGGGTTCTTCTACATGGGCCGCCTCGTCGAGGTCGGCGACACGACGAAGATCTTCACGCGTCCCTCGGAGCGCGAGACCGAGGACTACATCACCGGCCGTTTCGGCTGAAGGCGAAGAGGAGGCTCTGGGAATGGATCGTCTCTTGGCATTCGTGTTGGCGGGGCTCTCCCTCGTCGCGTGCACGCGGCACGAGCCGGCGTCGACGGAGTCGGGCGAGGGTGGCGCGGCCACCAGTGCGGACAAGTCGACGCTCAGCGTGAAGGGCTCCGACACGATGGTCATCCTGGGCCAGCGCTGGGCCGAGACGTACATGAAGGCCAACCCCGGCGTGACCGTGCAGGTCACCGGCGGCGGCTCGGGCACCGGCATCGCCGCGCTCATCAACGGCACGACCGACATCTGCGAGTCGAGCCGCCCGATGAAGGACAAGGAGAAGCAGGACACGCAGGACAAGCGCGGTGCGGCGGCCGTCGAGACGAAGGTCGCCCTCGACGCGCTCGCCGTCTACGTCAACGGGAAGAACCCCATCCAGGAGATCTCGATCCCCGCGCTGCACAAGATCTATGCGGGGGACACGAAGAACTGGAAGGACGTCGGCGGACCCGACCACGCGATCATCCTCTACGGCCGCGAGAACAACTCGGGCACGTACGGGTACTTCAAGGAGCACGTCCTCGAGAACAAGGACTTCGCGGCGGCCGTGCAGACGCTGGCCGGCACGTCCGCCGTCGTCGCCGCCGTCAAGGGCGATCAATGGGGCATCGGGTACGGCGGCATCGCGTATCTCGAGGGCATCCGGGCGCTCAAGGTGAAGAAGGACGACGCGTCGCCGTCGGTCGCGCCGTCGCTCGAGACCGCGCAGAACGGGTCGTATCCCATCGCGCGTTTCCTCTACTTCTACACGGCAGGGCAGCCCACGGGCCTCGCGAAGAAGTTCACCGACTGGGTGGTCAGCCCGGCGGGGCAGGCCGTCATCGAGCAGGTCGGGTACTACCCGCTGCCGAAGACCTGAGAGGCGGGAGTGGCGAGCCAGTCGACCATGACCGCAGCGGACGTCGCGCCGAGCAAGCCCGGGCGATCGATCCGCAGGCGCGGTGGATTGCTCGAGCGATCGCTCGAGATTGCGATCCAGGTCGTGGCGCTCGTCTCGATCGCGGCGATCCTCCTCATCTTGCTCTTCGTGGGCAAGGAGGCGCTGCCGCTCCTCACGAGCTCTGATGTGCACAAGGAAGTCTCGCTGGGTGGCCTGTTCGCACCCGTCCACCAGGACGGCCAGTCGCTCTACATGTGGCAGCCCGTCAGCGAGGTGCCCAAGTACAACGTGTGGCCCCTCATCGTGGGGTCGCTGAAGGTGACGCTCGTGTCCCTCGTCTTCGCGGTGCCTCTCAGCGTGGGCGCAGCGCTGTACGTCTCGGAGTTCGCTGGCGCGAGGACGCGCGAGATCGTCAAGCCGACCATCGAGCTGCTCGCCGGGATCCCGTCGGTCGTCGTGGGGTTCTTCGCCCTCGTCGTGCTCGCGACCTGGGTGCAGCAGCTCTTCGGAACGGAGCACCGCCTCAACTCGATTGTGGCAGGCCTCGCACTGTCCTTCGCCATATGTCCGATCGTCTTCTCGGTCTCGGAAGACGCGCTGCGTGCCGTCCCGCACTCGTACCGTGAGGCGGCGCTCGCCATGGGGTCGACCCGCGCTCAGACGGTCCTGCGTGTGGTGCTCCCGGCGGCTGGACCGGGCATCGCGGCGTCGATCGTCCTGGGTTTCGGCAGGGCCATCGGCGAGACGATGATCGTGCTCATCGCGACGGGCAACGCGGCTCTCCTGGACTGGAGCTTCGGTCACTCCACGCGCACCATCACGGCGACCATCGCGCAGGAGCTCGGCGAGGTCGTCATCGGAAGCGCGCACTACAGCGTGCTGTTCGCGCTGGGAGCGATGCTCTTCATCGCCACCTTCGTCGTGAACTTCGTGGGGGAGCGCATCGTGCACGGCATGCGCCGCAAGCTGGGGACCGTGTCGTGACGGCAGCGGCAGCACCCGTCCCCGGACCCGCCCCGCGCCGGCTCGTCGGTCGCATCCGCCACGGCGACCGGGCGCTCGCGATGATGTCGGGAGCGGCGGTGGTCGTCATCCTGGCGATGCTCGCGATCATCATCGTGGACGTCGTGCGCGGGGGTGCCGGTACGCTCTCGTGGGAGTTCGTGAGCGAGCCGCCCCGGAACGGGATGACCGCGGGTGGCGTCTTCCCGGCGATCTTCGGCACGGTCGCCCTCACGCTACTGATGACGCTGGCGGCGGTGCCGGCCGGAGTGGCGACGGCCATCTATCTGGCGGAATTCGCGTCGACGCAGTCGCGCCTCGCTCGGCTCGTCCGGGTGTGCGTCGCGAACCTCGCGGGGGTGCCATCCATCGTCTTCGGCCTGTTCGGCCTGGGGTTCTTCATTGCGACGGTCGGCAAGGCGATCGACGCGGTCGCCTACGGCGGGCACTCCGTCTACGGGCGCCCCTGTCTCATCTGGTCCTCCCTCACCCTGGCCATCCTCACAATGCCGGTGGTCGTGGTGGCCACCGAGGAGGCGATCCGCGCCGTGCCGCGTGAGCTGCGCGAGGCGAGCCTGGCCCTCGGGGCCACCCGCATCCAGACCATCCTTCGCGTGGTCCTGCCTCAGGCCCTGGGTGGGATCCTGACCGGCACCATCCTCGCGGTCAGCCGTGGGGCAGGCGAGGTCGCCCCCATCCTTTTCACGGGCGTCGCCTACTACCTGCCGCACCTGCCGACGAACCTGAACGACCAGTTCATGAGCCTCGGCTACCACGTGTACGTCCTCGCCACGCAGTCGCCGGACGTCGACAAGACCAAGCCTCAGCTCTACGGGACGGCCCTCGTCCTCCTGACGCTGACCTTCCTGCTGAACCTGGTGGCCATTTCGATCCGATCGCGCAGCAGAAAGCGTGCGCGCGGTGGCCACTGAGCCCATAATCGCCGGAGACAGCGGAGACAGCCGTGCCCCAGGCCCACACGAGTCGCGACTTCGAATCGGAGCTCCGGGAGCTTCGCGCCCACGCCCTCGCCATGGGGGCCCGGTGCGAGCGCAGCCTGCAGCTCGCCCTCAAGGCCTTCTGGGAGGGCTCGTTGCATCTGGCCGCGGAGGTCGAGGAGATCGACCGCCACATCGACCGTGACGAGATGGACATCGACGCCCTCGTCCTGCGCATCCTGGCCCTCCGCCAGCCGGTGGCTTACGACCTGCGCTTCCTGGCGGCGGCCCTTCGCCTCGTGACGGATCTCGAGCGCGTCGGCGACGAAGCCGTGAACATCGCCGAGCGGGCGAAGGAGGAGCACGGCACCGCCAAGGACGACGTGCGCGGGGAGCTCAAGCTGATGGGCGAGCAGGCGCAGGAGATGCTGCGCGACGCGCTCGACGCCTTCGTCCAGGGCGAGGCGACGCGCGCCGAGCAGGTGCTCATCCGCGACGACTCGGTGGACGATCTCTACGGGAAGATCATCCGCACGATGACCACCTTCATGAGCAACCACCCGAGCCAGGTTGCCGAGGCCATCCGCGTCATCAGCGTGGCCAAGTACCTCGAGCGCGTCGCAGACCACGCGACCAACATCGCCGAGGAAGTCATCTTCATGGTGCGGGGCGAGGACGTCCGCCACATCCGGACTCATCCCCCGCCCAAAGTCAGCTCCCGGATGTAGGGCAATTGTGACGGCCGAGCGCCGTCATTTGCCCCACAAAAGTTTCCACAGCTTACGCGTTTGGCCTCTTTCCTCTGCGATTCTCCCGGACAAGGAGCGCACAGGTGGCGCTCCGGTGCAGGAGATAGGGGCCATGAATGCGAACCAACATGCGACGCGCATCGCACATCTGTCGGATGTGCACATGCTCGACGCCCGACCGAGCAGCGCTCGGTCGAGCTATTCGATGGGGCACAGGTTCCTGAGCTTCGGACGCCCGCTCGACGCGGTCGGCCGGAGGCGGAAGCTCGCACACGCGCTCTCGGCGGCGCGGCGGGTCGGGGCGAGCCACGTGGTCGTCTCGGGGGACCTCACTGAGATCGGGACGCCGGGGGAGTTCGAGACACTCGCCGAGGGGCTGCACGAGTCGGGGTTCGCTCCGGACCGCATCACGCTGGTCCCGGGCAACCATGACCTCTACACGGCCCCCGACGCCTGGCAGAAGGCGCTCGAGGGACCGCTCGCGGCCTTCCGCGAGACGAGCGCCCAGGAGCCGGGGCGCATCATCGAGTGCGGGGCCGTGCGGATCATGCCGGTGGACGTCGCTCGTTACCAGCCCGTCACACGCTCGGCGGGGTGGATCGACGACCTGACGCTCGACGCCATCGAGCATCGGGCAGGGGACCGCGGGCTGGCCGACCGGCCGCTGCTCGTCGTACAGCACCACCCGCCCTTCGTCCGGAAGACGCAGGCGCTTCACTGGCTCGACGGGTTGGTCGGCGCCGTGCGCCTGATGGGGATCCTCGAGGCCTTCCGGCACCTGTTCGTCCTGCACGGCCACCTGCACTCGGCGGTCAACCGCGTGCTCTCGTGCGGGGCGGCCCGGGTGTTCGGTGCCACCGCGGTCGTCGACGACCGCGAGGGCCCGCGCGTGCGCCTCTACGACGTGCGTGGCGGCCTGCTGGAAGCGGCCGGCCTCGTCGCCTGAGCCGCGGTCAGAAGAGGAAGTACCCCGAGACCTGCCCGCGCAGGTTCGTCGCGGTGAAGCCGTCGACGTAGTGGTCGAGGAACTCCGCGAACTCGGCCCCGAGTCGCACGCTCGGCAGCGGGTCGTAGAAGAGGTTCACGTCCCACCAGTCCTCGCCGGCGCGCACCTGGGCCGTCGAGTTCGGGTAGTAGTACCGGTTCGGATCGATGGCCGCGTTCACGCCGGCGCCGCCGGGGACCCCGGTTCCGACGCGAGCGAAGTCCGACGTGGCCGAGTAGTTTCCGAGCAGCGATGTGTCGCGTGACTGCGTGTGCGAGTAGTTCGCCGAGACCCAGACCTTGCCCCCGAGCGCGGGCAGGTAGTACTGGAGCCCGACGATGTACGTCGTCCACTGGATCGGGTGGAGGGCGAAACCGGTGATGTCGTAGTTCACCAGGCCGTTGTCGATGTTCTGTGGCCATGCGGGCGCGGCGGCGAGGCCGGTGTTGTTCGGGATGGCCGGGAAGACCACGCCGCCCGTGAGACCCGTGTAGAGGTCCGAGATGCCGGCGCCGTACGCGATTTCGCCCGTGAGCGAGAGAGCGTTGTCGCGCTTGTCCTTGCTCGCCGGCAGCACCGGCAGGAAGGCGTCGGCTGCGACCGAGGTCGAGGTCGTCGTCACCGTCTTCGTCGGCACGAGCGAGTCGGCCGCCGGCACCTCGAAGCGCCGGTAGTCGCCGGTGAGGGCAATCGACGCCGGCATGATCGACGTGGCGGTGGCGCCCATGGTCTGCATGCCGGTCCAGTCGTCGACCGCGAGACGTACGCCGCCTTCGCCCTCGGGCGCTTCCGAGCCACGAGACGGCGGACGCTTCGCGGCGATCGCCAGCTCGAGGGTGATGGGGTGCGCGTGGATGGTCTTCGAGATGCGAATCTGCGGATTTCGCGAGTAGAGCTCCCCGGGCAGGCCCTGAATCTCGACCGTGTTCGGGTGATAGAGGTTCTGCCAGCCGAAGAGGTCCCAGTACTGGCCGATGAGGAAGTCGACCACCGGCGTCTCGATGCGGAACATGGCGTGCCGGATGCGCGCGACCGGGCTCGTGAAGAACGCGTTCTCGGTGACCTGCCCGGTCCCCGAGCCGATCGTCTGCGTGCCCAGGAAGTCCATCTCGAGCATCGCGCTCGTCCGGATCTCTCCGACGGCGGGCGGCTTGAGCCGGAAGCCGAACCGCGTGTTCCGGATGCTGAACTGCGTCTGCCCGTTGCTGCCCGCGTACGTCTGCTGGATGTTCGGCTGGTTGGGGTTCTGCGGCGGCGCCTGGCCGTTGGGACGCGCCACGAGGGCGTTGCCCGCCAGATCGTTGAAGCTCTGGGTGTTGTCGTAGATGAAGTCGCCCTCGATGAATCCGTAGATGGTCGTCGCCCACTTGCCGAAGGCGAGGCTGGTCGCCTCGCCTGCGCGCTGCTCGCCGGTCGAAGGCGCGATGTCGCGCATGGCCGCGTCGTACTCCATCTGGCTGATGACCCCGCGGTCGAGCAGCTCGCGCAGCGTCGTGAGGTCGAGCGAGCCGCCCGCAGGGGCGGTGGGCGGGGCCGCCGGAGGCGTGGCCGCAGCAGGAGGGGCGGCGGGTGGAGGCGTCGGCACGGGCGCCGGCGTCGGGGTAGGCGCAGGAGCCGGAGCGGGGGGCGCCGGTTGCTGCGCGAACGCCGCGCGGCAGACGGGTAGCGACGACGTGACGGCGACGAGGGCGAAGGTCGCGAGCGAGGGGCGCATGTGGGCGCCCCTTTTACTTCACTGCGGGTTGACCGTCACCGTGTCGATCTTGGTGTCGCTCATGTACGTCGTCGCCCCGGGGACGATGCCGTAGGCGTCCATCGTGAGGCTCGAGGACGTCGCGGTGAGCACCGAGTAGAGCCCGATGTATGGATACTGCGCGCACGCCGTCGCCTTGCCGCAGAAGTACTGCTGCTTGGCGCTGTACGGCTGCACCGAGCCCTGGAGCCCGTAGGGGTCCGCGCCGGCGCCGGCGTTGATGATGTACTGGGTCCAGGGCATCCCCATGCCGACCGTCGGGGCCTTCGTCGGGTCCGTCGTGTTGGCGTGGAGGGGATACGAGCGCTCGTATTCGTGGTCGTGCCCGTTGAAGGCCAGGTCCACCTTGTACTTGTCGTAGAGCGGAGCCAGCGCCCCGCGCGTGGCAATCACGTCGCCGTCGGCCGAGTGCAGGGATGTCGAGTACAGCCCGCGGTGGCTGAGGGCCACGATGAAGGGGTGGGCGGTGCGGTCGGCATCCGCCGCCGTGAGGTCGGCGTTGAGCCACGTGAGCTGGTCGGCCGCCTCCGTGGGGACGCTCTTCCCGACGATCTGCGACACGTACAGGTCGTCGATCAGCACGAAGTGCACGCTGCCGACGTCGAGCGACGCGTACGTCTCGGGGTGCGGATGCTGAGAGTCGGAGGGGATCGCCCAGTTGGCGAAGGACTGCACCGAGTCGTTCTCGTGATTGCCGTCGATCGGCACGATCAGCTGCTGCCCGAGGGTGAGGAACTGGCCGGGGTTCTTCGGGTCTTTCCAGATGGAGTCGAGCCAGTTCTGGTACTGGCCCTCGTCGGCCCCCAGGTCCACGACGTCGCCCGGGACGAGCATGATGTCCACGGCGAGCTCCTTCATGCGCTGGTGGACGATCTGCCAGACGGTGTCGTTGTCGCGGGCATCGCCGAAGATGCCGATCTTGATGGTGCCGCTCGTCGGCAGCGTCGTGAAAGACTGCGTGGCGCTCCACACCTCGGAGCCCGAGGGACCGCCGCCGACCTGGTAGTAGTACGTCGTGCCTGGGGTCAGGCCGCAGACGTGGACCTCGTGCAGGTTCGTGGCGGGGCCGATGGACGCCGGCACCGTCCACGCGTAGCCGCTCTGGGTCGAGGTCATCGCGCTGGCGGACGTGCCGAAGCGGACCTTGGCGGCGTGGTTCGCCTCGGCCGTCTCCCAGGTGAAGGCTGCCGTCGTGGTCGGGTCGGCGTAGCCGGGCTTGCCCTTCGCGACGCCGCCTCCGAGCCCCAGGCGCACGCGCTGGGGGACGCCGTTCGTCGCGCTCACCGCGCCCGTGTCGTCGAGTGCCAGGTTCTTGAAGCCGAGGCTCGCCTGCGGCTCGAACGAGTAACTGCAGCCCTTGGGGGTGTAGAGGAAGGTCGTGGGGCCGCCGTCACCCGTCCCACCGTCGTCGTCCGGCGGCGCCGCCGAGGACTGGCCGTTGCAAGCGAGCGCGAACAGAGGGAGGAGTGAGAGAAGGACGGAAGAAGCGCGCCGCATGGGGCGCCAATCTTGACACAACTGGTCGCGCCGCTCACGCATCGCGCGCGGAGCTGCCACGGGATCGCGGAGCGTCGGACACCTGCTCCTCGCGCGCTTCGACGCGCGTCGAGCCGCGCCGGGCGACGCGGGACGACGCCGGGATCTCGAAGGTGCCGGAGCTGCGTTCGTCGGACTTGCGGTTGCGCCTGCGAATCAGTCGGGCGTTCATGGGGGGAGCATCGCGCGGGAACGGCGCCGCGGGCAGGTTTGCAGGTCACTTTTGTGTGCAAATTCACCATAACGTCACCGAAAAGCTGCAGTGTCGCCGTACCTACATTGGGTTTCGTAACGGCTCTGCCACGCCACAACGGCTCTGCTAGGTTACCGACCTCAGGATGCAGCAGATCGTCGGCCAGCTGGTGTCGAGGCGTGCGTGGCGGCGGCCCCGCCGCCGGGAGCGTCTCGCCCGCAAGATCGAATCGCTCGTCGTCCAGCTGCTCGAGGGGCGCGATCCGCAACTCCCTCGCGCACTCGGCAGTCCCTAGGAGGCATCCGACAACCCCCTCATGGGGCCTTCCGGGTTTCCGGTGGGCGGCCGTCGAGCATCGCGTGCGTGCTGATGGGGGACGACGCGCTTTGCGCCAGGGTAGACGCGCTTTGATCGATGGGAGAGGCGCTCGGAGCCCGTGCGACGACGACCGGGCGAGATCGGACCGGCTCTTCGCCCTGGGAGAGCGCCTGGGATGGTCGGTAGACGCGCTTTGTTCTCGGTGAAACGCGACGGGAAGGTCGGTGGACGCGCTTTGTTCGCAGTGAAACGCGAAAGGAAGGTGGGTAGACGCGCTTTGTTCACCGTGAGACTCGACATGAACGTCGGTAAACGCGCAGTGCGAGGCGCCGGCGTCGACTGAATCGCCCGAAGACGCGCTTTTCTCGCAGGTAGTCGCGCATTGCGAGGACGAAAAGACACATTCCGAGTTGGCAGCGCGTCTCCGACAGGCGTCCCCGCGACAGTGCAAGGCGTTCGGTCGACGGCGGCCACCGAAAATGGCGAAGTCACCTCCGAAGAAGCGACGATGCTCGAGATCCCAGCGCGATTCACAGCCCGTAAAGGCGGTCCGACCACTCGCACGTCGAGTTTCCTCTCGGACAAAGCGCAATTCATCACCCAACCAGCGTCATTCCCTGCTCGACCAGGCCGTCTTCCGACCCATCCATGCCGTCCGGTCGTCGGATGCCCTCTAGGCGGGGTGCGCGGGGACCGACCAGACGCGATCGCGGCCTGCGCTCTTGGCGGCGTAGAGCGCCATGTCGGCGCGGTGCAGGAGGTCCTCGGCGCTCTCGTGGCCGTCCCACGTCGCCACGCCGATCGAGACGGTCTGCCGGATGGGGGGGCCGGTGTCGTCGTCGAACGCGGGCTCCGCGACGCCGCGGCGGATTCGCTCCGCGAGGGCCAGGGCCCGCTCGTTGTCCGTCGCCGGCAGGACGAGCACGAACTCCTCGCCGCCGCGGCGCACGAGCAGGTCGCTGCGTCGGGTCTTGTCGCGAACGCGGTCGCAGAAGGCGCGCAGCACGGAGTCTCCACGCGCGTGACCGTAGGTGTCGTTGACGCGCTTGAAGTGGTCCAGGTCGAGCATCGCGACGCTGATGGTCTTCGTCTCGCCGCGTGAGCGGCGCAGCTCGTCGTGCAGGCGCGGAAGCAGGTAGCGCCCGTTGAAGGCCAGCGTCAGGTCGTCGGTCACCGCGAGGCGCTCGAGGCGGGCGCGCTCGAGCGCGGGGACCGAGCACGAGGCGAGCAGACGAGCGAGCCGCTCGTGGGACCCGTCGAACGCCCCCGGGACCGACGACGATGCCGAGAGCACGCCGATGGCGCGCCCCGCATGAAGCAGTGGCGCGGCCACGATCGACCCGATGGCGAAGCCTTGCTCGCTTGCGGGGAGGAAGCGCGGATCCTGGCGCGCATCTTCGACGAGGGCCGGGCGTGCGTTGGCGAGGACCCATCCGGCGATGCCCTCGCCCTTCCTCAGAGGGACCGAGTGGTGGCCCACGCCCTGGCCGGACCTCGCGCAGGCCAGCAGCTCGTCACCCGACGCGTCGACGACGCGGATGGACGCGTGATCCGCGGGGAGCAGCACGAGGGTCGCATCGCTCACGGCCGCGAGGCTCTCCTCGAGCGTCGACTCTTCCGAGAGTCGCTCGGTGAGCGCCAGCAGCACGGCGATCGGGTCGTCGGCACTCATCGCGGCTCGCCTCGGATGTTCGCATGCAGCCGGTTACGGTCTCGCGAACTCGCCGGCGCCTCTGCATTGCGAGTGACATTCACGCGAATTTGCGAGCCGCGGCGTGGTCCTGCCGACCGGCGCGACGTAAGACATGACGGCCGGGGGAAAGGAGAGCCGACCATGACGCCCCGTGCGCCCTCGCCGGACCGCTCGGCGGACCAGCCCCAGAGCGCGACGTTCGCTCTGCTCACCACGGAGCTCGCGGCGTGGCGGTGCCTCCGGTGCGGATTGGTGTGCTGCGTGAGGCACACGCAGCCTTCGGTCTGCTCCCGGTGCGGCACGAGGTACGAGCTACATACCTGATTGGCGCGCTCGGCGCCTCGCGCGAGGTCCGCCCGTGCGGCGAAACGGGGAAGGGGAACACCGCACGTGGCTCGCGCGAGGGCCGGCGCGGGCGGGATGCTGCTCGCGCGCGGCGGCGGCGTCCACCGACAAAGGAGCGACCTTTTCGTCACATGCAGGCAACGGACGAGAGCATCACGTCGTCGACGTTCCAGCAGCTCATCGCGTAGACGCCCCCGTCGAGGATCGAGTAACCGAAGCGGACGCGGAAGGCGGCGTTCTTGTGCGCCGTCACATCGAAGGTGACCCGGGTCCACGCCGAGTCGGTCACGATGCCTGCGCTCCCGTTCGGGTTCGAATACACGTTCACCCAGGTGGAGCCGTCGAAGACGTCGACCGTCGACGTCATCCAGCCGGCGGAGTCGGTGTTGAGCCAGCGGTAGAAGGTGAGGATCACCGCGGGGGCGGCCGACACGTCGACGGCGGGGCTCGTGGCGTAGGCGAAGGGGCTCGTGGTGCCGGTGGGGTTGTTGCCGCAGACGTAAGCACCGGCGACGCCTCCGGCGGCACCCGTCGTGTGATCGACGGTGGGGTCGGGGTGGCCCTTCTGAGGGGCCGGCGGGGTCGCGCATGTGGTCGCGACGGCCCATGTGGCGTCGAATGTCCAGCCGGGGGCGGTACCGCCGAAGTTCTCGGACAGATACACGGTGCCGCAGGATCCATCGCCGGCGTCGGCGGCGGCGTCCGAGAGGGCGCCAGCGTCGGTGTCGGAGGCGGAGTCAGTGACGGCGCCGGAGTCGGCGGAGGGGCCGTCTTCCGTCGGGGGCGCGTCCTCGGGCGATCGTCGGTCGACGGCGGCGCTGCCGACGTCGGGGAGCGAGCTTTCCGTCACGGCATCTGCGCCGGAGGC
>DATJYG010000479.1:0-5801 GCA_035499695.1 Polyangiaceae bacterium | reverse complement strand
GCGTGCGGCGCATCGTCGAGCGAGCGACCGCGGCGGATCCCGCGGAGCGCTACCCCGACGTGCGATCGATGCTTCGCCACCTCGAGCCGCGCCGCAGCTCGACGGCGACACGCGCCGCGGCGGTCGTCGCGGGGCTCTTCGTGCTCCTCGGGCTCGCCCTGATCCTCGTGCCGGCGCCCCTGCCGCCGCGCCCCGCATGGCGCACGGACCTCTGGAGCGAGGACGACGTGCCGCGCGACGCGTGGAACGTCGCGCGCAACACGAGCGGCGCCGCGCTTCCGGCGCTGACCGCGTCCAAGGCGCCAGCCGGCTGCGCGCGCCACCTGCCGGAGCTCCAGGACGGCGTCACCCAGTACAACAACTGGGAGCACGGCTTCGCCTTCCCGCGCGCCACCCCGATGTGCGTCAACCTCGAGCTGCTCGGCCAGTGCGGGCCGCGCGATCCGTCGGCCGCGCACTGCACGCTGCGCGACGGCGGCGAGGGACAGCTCGACCCGGGCGAGCCTCGCTGCTCGGAGCGATGGGTCGACGTGGAGCTGCCGCGCGTCGAGCGCGTCTTCGCCGCGAGGCTCTGGTTCCACGGGGCCGAGGAGACCCCGCGCCAGGTGCGCGTGCTGGTCGGCCTCGACGACGGCTCGTGGACCGAGGTCTTCCGCACCGCCCAGAACGTCTGGTCGCGCGGCAACGCGGTCTACGACGCGGGAGGGGCGCAAGGTTTCTCCGCGCCGAGCACCTTCTCCTTCCCGACGCGCGACGCGCGCCGGGTGCGCGTCGCGATGACCCCCTGCAAGAGCTTCGGCTCCGACGAGTGGGCCGATCCGCCCGCGGCCGGCTGGATCTACGAGGTCGAGGTCTACGCGCACGTGTCGCGCCTCGACGCGTGGCTGCGCACCGCCGGCCTGCGCTGACCGTGCTACTCCTCGGGGCCTGACATGTACTTCCAGGAAGTGATCCTCGCGCTGCAGGAGTTCTGGGCGAAGCGCGGCTGCCTCATCGTCCAGCCGTACAACTCGGAGGTCGGCGCCGGGACGTTCAACCCGGCCACGTTCCTGCGCTCGCTCGGGCCGGAGCCGTGGAACGTCGCGTACGTCGAGCCCTCGCGCCGGCCGACCGACGGGCGCTACGGCGACAACCCGAACCGCACGCAGCAGTTCCACCAGTTCCAGGTGATCCTCAAGCCGTCGCCCCTCGACATCCAGGACCTGTACCTCGAGTCGCTGCTCGCGCTCGGAACCAAGCCGGAGGAGCACGACGTGCGCTTCGTCGAGGACGACTGGGAGTCGCCGACGCTCGGAGCCTGGGGCCTCGGGTGGCAGGTGTGGCTCGACGGGCTCGAGATCTCGCAGTTCACGTACTTCCAGCAGGTGGGCGGCATCGACTGCAAGCCGGTGAGCGGGGAGCTCACCTACGGCCTCGAGCGCATCTGCATGTACCTGCAGAACGTCGAGTCGTTCTGGGAGATGCAGTGGGGCCCGGGCGTGTCCTACGCCGACGTGGTCAAGCGCGGCGAGTGGGAGTGGTCGACCTACAACTTCGAGCAGGCCGACACGCAGGCGCACTTCGCCGCGTTCGATCAGGCGGAGCGCGAGTGCAAGCGCCTCCTCACGATCGGCGGCGACGACCCGCTGAAGAAGCTGGTGCTGCCGGCGTACGACTTCGTGGTGAAGGGCGCTCACGCGTTCAACGTGCTCGACGCGCGCGGGGCCATCGGCGTCACCGAGCGCGCGCGCTTCATCGGTCGCGTGCGAGCGATGGCCAAGGGCGTCGCCGAGGCGTGGCTCGCGCAGCGCGAGGCGCTCGGCTTCCCGATGCTCAAGACGCGCGCGGCGGCGGAGTGACGGCCCCCATGCGCCGCCGATCGCGAGTCGCGCTCCTCGTCGCTCCCTTCGCGTTGCTCGTCGCCTGCGGCGGCAGCGCGCCCGACGCGCGCTACCCGGCGCGCGAGTCCGGCTGCCCCGTCAAGGCCTATCCCGGCAATCCCGTCGTGCCCGTCGATGATCTCGGAGGCGTGCGCGTCGAGTGCGGGCAGGGGGGCGGGAGCTGCGAGCGCAAGCTCCTGGACGCCGTGTGCGCGCGCGGCGGCGACGTCGTGTGGGGCATGGCCGAGAACGCGCTCACCGCGACCGTGCTCGTCGCGCACGCGGCGCACACGAAGCACGCGGCGCCGGCGTCGGGGCAGCGCGGATGCGACGTGCGCGTCTACCCCGACGCGCCGCCCGGAGGCACCGAGAACATCGGACCGGTGACAGCGTCGTGCGCCGAGGACGACTCGCGCGAGACGTGCCTGCGCGAGCTCGAGGATCAGGTGTGCCTCCTCGGGGGCGACACGCTCTGGCAGGTCGACGGCCCCGCGCCCGAGCCGGACCCCGGCACCGGCGGCACGCGCCAGCGGATGCACGGCCGCGCCGCGCACTCCAAGTGACCTGGGTCACTCGAGGCACTTCTCGATCGCGTCCGCCGTGGCCGCGTGCATCGCGCAGTCGAACTCGGCGCGGCTGACCTCCGACGTGCAGTTCTTGAACGCGTCGTCCCCGCGGGCCTCGCCGCGCTCGCGCTCCTGCTCGGTCTTGATCGTCTCCGCACCGGCGTCGGGCATCTTCTCGGTCACGACGAGCTGCGCGTAGCGGTCGACGAGCGCGTCGCACTGCGCCGGCGTGATCTTCGGCTTGCACGCCGGCAGCGTCGCCACCGCCGCGGCGACGCCGACCGCGAGAAGCGCCGCTCGCATCAGCGCAGGCATCGGTCGAGCTCCTGCGTCGCCGTGGCGGCCTTGACGCACGCGATGGTCCGGTCGGTCACGCGCCGCGACTGGCACGACTGGATCTGCTCGTCGAGCTCCGACCTGATGTGGGCCTCGCGCTCGGCGATCGTCGCTGCGTCGGTCTCGCTCATTTCCTTCATCTGCAGCTCGACGCTCTTGTTCACGATGAGCTGGCAATCGGCTTCCGTCGCGCGACGCCCGCACCCCGCGATGCAAGAGGCGAGGGCGAGCACGAGGGGGAGCGTTTTCACGCGCCCGCGGACGTAGCACGTTTTGGCCGGACCGCAGAGCGGATGGTACGCTCCCAGGGTGCCGCAGGCTCGAAGAGTGCGGACCCGAGCGAGGACGAGGTGACTGCAGTACGGCGCGGCCCAGCAGGAGCGGAGCAGCGCGCGTCGTCCGCCGAGGAGCTGCTGCACAAGGCGATGGCGGCCCGATCCGCAGCCGCTCGCGCGCGCTGGGCGCGTCAGGGCCTCGCGACACGCGCCCCGCTCGACAAGACGACGCAGGCGATGCTGCTGCGCCAGCTTTATCTCTCGGCGTTCGAGGCGCGGCGATTCCAGCGCGCCCGTGAAATCGCGCTGCAGGCGATAGAGCTCGGCGTCATGGTCGACGTGCTGCAACAGGACGCGGCGCGCGCCGCCATCGGCGCGGGCGATCTGGACGCCGCCGTCATGCACCTGCGCGTCGCCGCGCGCCGCGGCCCGGCTTCGCGGCGCCCGTTTCACTGGTGGACGCTCGGGAGTGCCCTCTTTCTCGGGCATCGCTACGCCGAGGCCATCGCGGCGCTCGAGCGGGCGGTGCGCTGGGGAACGCGCGACAAGCCGCTCTATCGCGCCCACCTCGCGCTCGCACGCATCGCGGCCGGCGAGCGCGTCGCGGGGCTGCAGGACGTGATCGACGAGCTCGCCTCGGCGCCATGTGGTCAAGGGTACGGGCGCTTCGTCCTCGGGCACCTCGCCTACGCTGCCGGCGAGTGGACCGCCGCCCGCCGGTACCTCGAGGGTTTCGTCGCCCGGACCGCGTCCTCGCGTGGTCCGCTCGCGATCGCCCTCCGTCCCGAGGTGGAGATGTCGCGATCCACCTTGGCCAAGATGGCTGCGAACTGAGCCCCGGATATATTGCGTTTCAGCCCGCGCGGAACGAACGGTCCCGCTGGGCGCGGAGAATGCACGTCGGAGGAGTCTCGTGAAAACGCGAACGAAGTTGGCTCTGGCGTCGCTGGCCGTCCTGGTCCTGCTGCTCTGGCCCATGATGGCCTTCGCCGGCGACGATTCCTGCGCATCCGACACCGGCGCCTTCCAGCGCTACCTGGCCCAGGGCGCCTTCGTCACCCTGGGGGCGAGCTACGTCTTCGGGCTCGCGACCAGTCTGACGCCGTGTGTGTACCCGATGATCGCCATCACCGTGTCGGTCTTCGGTGCGAAGGAGGCCAAGAGCCGGGCGCAGGGCGCGCTCCTGTCGCTCACGTTCGTGCTCGGCATCGTGGCGCTCTTCACGCCGATGGGCGTCGTCTCGGCGATGACCGGCAAGGGCTTCGGCTCGGCGCTCGGCAACCCGTGGGTCGTCGCGGTGATCGCCATCGTCTTCACCGCGCTCGCGGCGTCGCTCTTCGGCGCCTTCGAGATCGCGCTCCCCGCGAGCTTGAACCAGCGGCTGTCGAGCGTCGGCGGCACCGGCTACCGCGGCGCGTTCCTGCTGGGCCTCGTGTGCGGCCTCGTCGCGGCACCCTGCGTCGGCCCGTTCCTCTTCGGTCTGCTCGGCTGGATCGCGACGACCAAGAACGTGGCGCTCGGCTCGGCGGCGATGGCCTTCTACGGGCTGGGCCTCGGCACCCTCTTCTTCATCGTCGGCACCTTCGCGGTGAGCCTGCCGAAGGCCGGGGCGTGGATGATGGGCATCAAGTGGATCGGCGGGGTGTGCCTCGCCTACATGGCGCTCGGCTACGTTCGCGACGCGCTGCCCAAGGACTTCGTGCACAAGCTGGCATTCCCGACGGCTGCGTATGGCATCGTTGCCGCGGTCGTCCTGCTCGCGGGTCTCGTCCTCGGTGGCACGCACATCGCCGCGGAGCGCCGCAAGTCGCCCATCGCGCACCTGTCCAAGCCGACGAAGCTCGCCTCGATCGTCCCCGCGATCGCCGGTCTTTTCATGGTGATCACGTGGTATGAGCTGCCCCCGGAGCTACATTGGGAGACGAACGAGCCGGTCGCGGTGCACAAGGCCTCCGTGGAGCACCGGCCGATGATCGTCGACTTCGGGGCAAGCTGGTGCGGGGCGTGCAAAGAGCTGGACGAGAAGACGTTCCCCGACCCCAAGGTGCAGAAAGAGGGGTCGCGCTTCGTCGCTTTGCACGTGGATGCCACCAATGACGACGACCCCGCGATCGCAAAGGTCCGAGAGAAGTACCACGCGACCGAGGGGCTCCCGGTCGTCGTCTTCCTCGACAGCAACGGTCAGGAGCAGCGCCGCTTCACCGAGTTCGTCAGCGCCGACTGCTTCGCGAGCGCACTGGCGACGGTGCAGTAGCGCGGCGCTGTTCGTCGTCGCCGCGGCCTGCTCCTCGTCCACGACGACGCCGACCACGCCGACCACCGAGGTCATCGTCGGCATCCAGAGCGAGCCGCTCAACGGCGCGGTCGGATCGCTGCACGTCGTGACGAAGGTCGCCGGCAAGACCAACAGCGACGAGACGATCGCCCCTTCGGCGCTGCCGCACGAAGTCAAGGTGCTTCCGCCGGGAGGGAACACCTCGGCGCCCATCGACGTGCAGATCGACGGGTACACGATGGCAGGGTGGACCCCCCAGGTCGGCGGGATGCCCGCGCTGGTGCGAACGGCGGAGACGAGCTTCGTCCCGAACGAGACGAAGCTGCTGCGCGTGCTGCTGCAGGGGCAGTGTCTGCTGGGGCTCCCCGGAGGTCCGCCCGGCGCGCCGACGTGCACCGCGCCCCAGACGTGCATCGGCGGCAGGTGCGCGAGCGACTCCGTCGCGCCTTCGGCGCTAGAGCCCTACGAGACGAACTGGGCGAACGACGCG
>DATJYG010000478.1:0-9832 GCA_035499695.1 Polyangiaceae bacterium | reverse complement strand
CCGCGCGCGAAGAGTGCACCCCACGCAGAAGGTGGGCGTGTCGCGCGACGGGCGGGTGAGGGCGTCGATGCGCGTGGCCGCGGCGCCCGAGGTGATGGCGCAGCTCCGGACGTGGCTCCTCGGCTTCGGCGCGGCGGTGCGCGTCGTCGAGCCTCCCGAGCTCGCGCAGGACATTGCGGCCGAGCTGCGTCGCGCCGCACTGCGCTACGAGTCCTGAGGCCCGGGGCCGAGCCGGCGGGCCCGCCGCGCGTGTCGTCCGGGCACCGGGTTGCAAGGTGCGCTACCTCGTGGGACAAGGCGGTTTCTCATGTCCTCCCAGCCCCTGCCGATCGTCGCGAACGAGGTCGTCCCCATCGTCCCCAAGAAGCCGCCGGTCGACCCGGCGAGCCTCGCGCACAAGGATCTGCGCCGCGGCCCCTTCTGGCAGAAGATCCCGGCGTACCGGGCCGTGGACGAGAAGACGTTCCTCGACCACGCGTGGCAGGCCAAGAACAGCATCACCAAGGTCTCCAAGCTCGTCGAGACCATCCAGGAGCTCGCGCCCGCCGGCTTCGTCGAGGACATGGAGGCGGGGATGAAGCGCGCGCCGATGAGCGTGCGCGTGAGCCCGTACCTCGTCTCGCTCATCGACTGGGAGCACCCCTACGAGGACCCCCTCCGCACCCAGTTCTTCCCGGTCGCCTCGCGCCTGCTCGCCGACCACCCCAAGCTCGGCCTCGACTCGCTCCACGAGCAAGCCGACGCGCCGACCCCCGGGCTGACGCACCGCTACGTCGACAAGGCGCTCTTCCTGCCGCTCGACACGTGCCCGGTCTACTGCCGGTTCTGCACGCGGTCGTACGCGATCGGCCTCGACACCGACGAGGTGGAGAAGGTCCACATGCGCCCCAACGAGGACCGCTGGAAGCGCGCGTACCAGTACATCGCGTCGCGCCCGGAGCTCGAGGACATCGTGGTCAGCGGTGGGGACGCGTACCAGCTGCGCGCGCAGCACATCGAGGAGATCGGCGACGCGCTGCTCGCGATCCCCAACGTGCGGCGCATGCGCTTCGCGACCAAGGGCCCCGCCGTCATGCCGATGAAGATCCTGACGGACGACGCGTGGCTCGACGCGCTGACGCGCATCGTCGAGAAGGGTCGCAAGGCCCACAAGGACGTGGTGCTCCACACGCACTTCAACAACCCGAACGAGATCACCGGCATCACCGAGGCGGCGATGGGGCGCCTCTTCGAGCGCGGCATCATGGTGCGCAACCAGAGCGTGCTCATTCGCGGCGTCAACGACAGCCCCGACACCATGGCGCTGCTCGTGCGTCGCCTCGGGTTCGTCAACGTGCACGCGTACTACGTCTACGTGCACGACATGGTGAAGGGCGTCGAGGATCTGCGCACCAGCGTGGACACGGCGATCCACATCGAGAAGCACGTGCGCGGCAGCACGGCGGGCTTCAACACGCCGACGTTCGTCGTCGACGCGCCGGGCGGCGGCGGCAAGCGCGACGCGCACTCGTACGAGTACTACGACCGCGACACCGGCATCAGCGTGTACGCGGCGCCGAGCGTGAAGCCGGGGCAGCTCTTCATGTACTTCGACCCGCTGCACCAGCTGTCGACACACCAGCAGCGCCGCTGGGCCGACCCGCGCGAGCAGCAGGTGATGATCGACGACGCGCTCGGGAAGGCGCGGGGGCGGGCGCGCTGAGTTGAAGCAAGCGTTTGCGCGGGGGCTCGTTCTCGCGCCCACGCTGCTCGTCGTCGCGCTCGACCTCGCGCTCCGCGGCAGCCTGCTGCGCGAGTTCACGCACGACGCGCGATACGGGTACGAGTGGGCCGAGGCGATCGGGATGGTCGCCTGGGCCGCGCTCGTGCTCGCGGCGGCGACGCGGCGAGGCGTGACGCGGTGGATGGCGCGCGCGGTGCTGGCGGCGCTGGCGCTGCTCGCGGTCGGCACGCAGCTCGAGACGTGGGCGCGGTACCACTCGTATCTCAACTGGCGCACGGCGCTGATGGGCAACTCGCTGTGGCCATGCCTCGCGCAGCAGCTCTGGGGCGATCGGCTGCGCGTGCTGGCGCTGCTCCTCCTTCCGGTGGTCGTGGCGCTCGGCATCGCGGCGCTCCTGGCGCGGCTCGCGCCGCCGAGGCCGTGGGTCGCGCCCGTGGCGCTGCCCGTCGCGATCCTCGCGCTCGCGGGGGCCGCCATCTACGGGAAGCCCGATGCGGGGTGGGACAGCGGCACGACGCCGGACGTGCTCTGGCTGGCCGCGGGCGGGGCGCTCGCGAAGTCGATGCGGACGCAGGAGGACGTGATGGTCACCCTCGAGCACCTGCCCGGAGCGCGATCACCCGAGGCGGTGCCGGCCCTGCACGCGGAGCCCGCGAGGCCGCGTAACGTGCTCGTGCTCCTCGACGAGTCGGTGCGCGCGAGCGACGTGTGCAGCGTGCCGGTGCAGGGCGACGACGATGACGCGTGCGAGAAGACCCCCTTCACCAGCCGCGCGCTGCCCGGCCGCCTCGGTTTCACGCAGATGCGGTCACTCGACTCGACGACGTCGCTCTCGATGGCGGCGCTCCTGACGGGGCATGGGCCCGACGAGCCGCGCGCGACGCTGCTCGGGGTGCCGTCGCTCTTCGAGTACGCCCATGCCGCGGGCGTCGACGCCGGGTTCTGGACCTCGCAGAACCTGCTCTACGCCAACGCCGGCCGCTTCCTCGACGGCGCGCCCATGAGCGTCTTCGTGAGCGGCACCGAGCTCGAGCCGTACGCCGACTATCTCGACGGCGCCGACGACGCGAAGCTGCTGGCGCGCGTGTCCAGCGATCTGCCGACGCTGCGCGAGCCGTACTTCGCGCTCGTGCAGCTCGCGAACACGCACTTCCCCTACAAGGTCGACGAGCACGACCTGCCGTTCTCGTCGACCCGCGACTGGCGCAAGATGGATGCCTTCGGCCGGACGGCCGTGCGCTACGCCGATGCGCTGCACCGGCAGGACAAGATCCTCGCGCGCTTCCTGCAGGCGCTTCCGCGCGAGCGGACGGTGGTGCTCTTCGTGTCGGATCACGGCGAGCAGATCGGCGAGCACCGCCGCACCGGCCACACCTGGAGCGAGTGGGACGTCGAGGTCCACGTGCCGATGTGGATCGACGCGCCGGCGGGCACTCTCACGGACGACGAGGCCCGTCAGCTTCGCGCGCTCCAGGACACACCGCTCACGATGCTCGATCTCGCGCCGACCGTCCTCGATCTGCTCGGCGTCTGGAACGATGCGGGGCTCGCCCGGTGGCGTTCACGCATGGCCGGCGTGAGCATGCTTCGCGGCGCGCCGCCGGCCGAGCGGGCCGTCGTGATGACCAACTGCTCCGAGATCTTCTCCTGCTCCAGCCCCAACTGGGGTGCCATGCGCGGCACCCGCAAGCTCTTCGCAGGCGAGGGCGAGCACGCATGGCACTGCTTCGACGTGGCCGACGATCCCGACGAGGATCACGACCTCGGCGCCGACGCCTGCGGCGATCTGCGCTCAATCGCCGAGGGCGCCGGCCGCGGCACTCCGTTCGACGATTAGTCGCTCTCGTAGCTGCTCACGGCGAGCGGCATGATGTGCGACACGCCGTTGAGCGTCGACTTGAACCAGAGCAGCTCGGCCTTCAGCGTGCCCATCGCGTTGGGCGTCACCGTGACGTGCGCGATCTGGCCGTTCTGCCCCGTCGTGTAGTCGATCTTGGCGTCGAGATAGGTCGGCGGCGTCTGCAGGAACGGGCTGCCCTGGCCCCACGTCAGCGTCCACGGGCCGCTCGTCGGACCGTCGCTGTAGAAGCCCACCTCGACGGTGGCCGACTGCCCCACCGGGATGTGCACGCCCTTGACCTGGATGTTCTGCGTCGTCGACCCGGTGAGCTGCGCCGGAAGCGTGATGGTGACTTCCTGCATGTTGAGGATCGCCACGTTGAAGTACGGCTCGTCGCCCGGCTGGCAGGGGTCGTGCCCGAGCGGGCCCTGCTTGTTCGACCACGTGCGCTGCACCCAGAAGTCGAACGGCGGGTTCGTCTCCTTGTCCTCGAAGAATGAGTCCCTGTACGCCTCGCACGCGTCGCCGTTCTCGTCCGAGAACTCGAGGAACCAGTCGAAGGCAAAGTGATCCTGGTCGAAGCCGATGTAGCCGGGGTTCGAGTTCGTCAGCGGGTCGGTCGCCGACTCGGCGATCTCGTGGCTCATCGACATGGTCGACTGCTGCGCCGCGGTGTTGCCCGAACCGAACGTGCAGCTCGGGACGACCGCGTATTCCGCGCTGCCCGAGCCCACGGCGATCTCGCTGTGGTATCCGCCGATGCCCTGCGAGCACGCGTCGTTCCCGGCACCGGTGCCACCGCCTTGCATGTAGAGCAGCGTGCCCGGGGGGAGGAAGAAGGCGTAGATGGTGTCTTCGGTGGGCGCGGGCCAGCCCGCGGTCACGCCGGCGTTGGTCGTCACCATGCTCTGCAGGTCGCTGTCCTGCAACGATGCCGGCGCCGCCGTGGTGATCGACACGTGGTTCATCGCGCCGCTGACGACGGGGCCGACGCCGTACTCGCCGACGGCCGCCTTCCAGTAGTTCGTGGCGCCCAGGTTGTCGGCGAAGGACTGGAAGTTCGCCTCCGAGGGGTCGGAGTTCCAGGTGATCGCGACGACCACCGGGTTCTTCATGATGGGTCCGCCGTTGTTCTGCAGTGTCGGGAAGTCGGGCGTGAACGCGGGGTAGTTGCTGCTCGGCTGCCCGTGGTTGCCCGTATCGGGCTGCGCGTCGACTGCGCCGGCCTCGCTCGGGGCGCCCGCGTCCTTTTGCGGGGCGCCGGTCTCGGTGGCGGTGCCGCCGTCGTTCTGCGGGGTGCTCTCGCCGCTCGGCGAGGTGTTCGTCCCTCCGCCGCACGCTGCCGTCAGAATTGCCCCCACGACGAAAATCGAAAGATTCGCTCTCATGGCCCCACGCTCCCTCTCACGGTTTCGGGCGCGGCGCATGAGCAAGCGACACGCCCGCCGTTTCGCGCACACGGGCGGTTCGTTTGTGGGGAGCCTGGAGCGATCGTGCATGCCCCATCGCAGGGGCGTGCGTTTCCTGACGCGGCGTTTTCCGCGCGGGCGCCAACTAGCGCGCGAGAGCGGAATCCGGGTACTGCGTCTTCAGGGTGAAGTCGACGCCGGTCGCCTCGTCGGCCTGACCGAGCGCGCGCAGCGCCTGCGACTCGACGGCGAGCTCCTCGGGAACGAGCTGCGGAGACGGGAGGGCGCGCGCCTGCCGCACGAGAGCAAGTGCCGCGCGCGCGTCGCCTCGCGAGAGAGCCTTGCGAGCGTCCGAGACGAGAGAGGCTTCGCGCGCGAGGGCATCGCCGGGGCTCGCGTGCACACGCTGGGCGATCGGCTTCGCGGTCGCGGTCGGGGTCGCGGTCGGGGTCGCGGTCGGGGTCGGGGTCGGGGTCGCGGTCGCGGTCGTGATCGCGGTCGTGATCGCGGTCGGGGTCGCGATCGCAGTCGCGATCGCGGCCGGCATCGGGTTCCGCGACGCCGTCTGCGCCTGCATCGCGACCGCTGCAGCGGGCCGCACTTCGCTCGGCGAAGGCCCGATGCGCAGGGCCACCGCCGCGAGGCCCACGGTGACGGCGCCACCGAGCAGCGTGCCGAAGACGAGCATCTTGGCGACAGACATGCCTCCGACCGTCGCGCCCGTCCCGACACCCGCTGCGGTGCCCGCCGAGCCAGCGGCGCCTGCGGCTCCGCCGATGGCGGTCGACACGCCCGCCCACACCTTCGCGCGCGTCGCCGCGCTCGGAGCGTCGGCCTTCGCCGCCTTCAGCAGCGCCTTGGTCGCGCCGGAGAGCCGTACGTCGCTCACGGCTCCACCTCCAGCTCCTCCAGGCGCGCGAGCGCCTCCTCGAGCTCCTGGCGCGCCACGCGCAGTCGCGAGTACACGGTGTTGAGCGGGATGCCGAGCGCCTGGGCGATCTCGGGCGCCGTCATCTCCTCGATCTCGTGCATCACGAGCACCGCGCGCCGTCCCACGTCGATCGACGCGAGCGCCGCGTCCAGCTTCGACAGAGCCTCGCGCCGGAGCAACTCGTCCGCCTGCGCCGCCGCGACGCTCGCGCGACCCATCGCGGTCCCACCGTCCGGATCCTCGGGGTGGCGGCGCCGGTGACGGCGCGCGTCGCTCGCCACGCGCAGGACGATCTGGAAGAGCCACGCGCGCGGTCCGTGCCCGCGGTCCTCGAACTCGTCGAAGCGCCGGTGGGCGACGACGAACACCTCTTGCGTCCGGTCCTCCGCGTCCGCCTCGTCCACGCCGAGCCGGCGAAGGTTGCGCCACACGAAGTCGACCTGACGCTCGTAGAGCATCCGGAACGCGCGCGCCCGGGCGTCGCCCCGCGCCTTGGCGGTCACGACCTCGAGCGGCTCGAGGGTCGGCCGCGAAGCGGCGGCCGCCGTCGGATGGGGGGCTACGAGGACGCCTTGCGTCACACCCTCCGGATGGCCGCGGAGCACACTGTCCGTCATCGGACGTCCCACGACAGGGCCAGCTCGAGGCGGCCGCCCACGAGGGGGACGGTCTCGGTGAAGCCGTTGGAGTCTTGAAACTGCTCGCGCAGCACCTCGATGCCGGCCACCATGCGCAGTACCGCCGAGAAATTGCTGGCGAGCTCGCCGCGCAGATCGATGCTCGGGCCCAGGTCCCAGTAGGGCAGGGTCGTCGTACCCGAATCGACGGTCAGGCTCGTGACCCCGACGTCGGTTCCCCCGCACAGGTCGAGCTGCATGCCCTTGTGACGAGTGTACAACCCCGGCAGCCGCAGGCACGCGTCCATCCTCGCCGCGCCCCACATCGAGGACTTCACGTCGGACGGCGGCAGCGACGTGAGCGAGGCGCCGAACGCCAGGGCGGGTCGCAGGAAGAGGCCACCCCCGGCCTCGATGACCGCGAAAATCGTGGGTCCGGCGAGCGCGCCGCCGCCGGTGCCCGTCATGATGAACGTGCCGGCGCCGAGCTCGAAGGTGCGCCCCTGTCCTGCGTCGTGGTGCAGGTACCAGTCGTGCTCCGGCGTCTTCAGGTCGGGCTGCGCCGGCGCCGGCCAACCCTCCGCCGGTGTGGTCGACGCGACCGCCGTGGCGGGAGGCGCCTGCGTCTCCGGCGCGGCGGGAACCGGGCTTGCGGGCGCTGCCGGCGGCGGCTGCTCGAGCGAAGCCGCGGCCTGCACGCGCGAATCGAGCACCAGGCCGGCCCACACGCCCACGGCCTTCGCGAGGCCCGCGCACTCGGGGCCTTCACCGTCGAGCGACCGGTCGGCCACCGACGCACCGCTGCCGTCGTCGATCCGCGCGGTCGCCTTGAGGTGCTTCTGGGCATCGCGCTCGACGCGCATCGTGACCAGCCACCCCGCGCCCGGCGCACGCGAGCTGGACAGGGCGTCGTGTAGCAGCTTCTCCGCCCGGTCCGCGTCGCGGCAGGGGGCGGGGCTCTCGAACACGATGCGCGGAGGCTCGGCGTCCACCTGCAGGTCCCTCGAAGACATGGCCGCGACCCGGGAGTTCCGTCGCTGGCCGGAGAGAATCGTGCCGCTTTTCAGCACTTAAGCAAGCGAGCGGACCCAGCCTAGGGGTGGGTCAGGCGCTCCACTTCACGCTCGATGGCAGGGCGCTGCGGGTCGTCCTTCGGCCCGAGGGCCAGCCAGTGGCGCCATGCGTCGGCGGCCTGCGCGCGCTTCTCCGGCGTATCCAGACCGCTGCGCCCGAGCGCCATCGCGAGGTTGCGCCAGACGTGGGCCGGCTCGTCGGGGTTTGCGGCGACCAGGTCCTCGAGCATGTCTGCCGCTGCCCCCACGTACTTGCGGCGCGCCGGGTCGGCGCCCGCGACGAGCAGCAGGTGCGCCGCGCGCGCGTTGCGCACCTCCCAGTAGTCGCTCCAGACGATGGCCTCCCACGATCCGGGCGGGCGCGGCAGGGCGTCGAAGTCGATGCGCGGCAGCGCCTCGGCGCTCTCGGCGATCCACGTGTCGAGGTTCACCGGCTCGCTGCCCGAGTGCACCAGCTCGCAGAAGCCGAAGGGCCAGCGGCCGTAGCTCGCGTCGGCGGTGAGGTCCCCCGGCTTCACACCGCCGCAGAGGAGGACAGGCGGTCGGTCTCCGCCGACGTTGGCGTCGAGCAGCTGCTTCATGACGAAGCCATCGGGCGCGCCGGGCATGTAGCGGTCGCCGGGGATGACCACGTCCGGGTGCCTTGCGCGCACGCGCTGCACCTCCCACGGGAAGCCGAGCAGCTCCAGATCGAGCACCTTCACGTCCGGCCGCAAGCCGCCGGCGACCTGCGCGTAGCGCACCGAGTTGGTGATGAGGTCGCCCTTCGTGAAGAGGACCGCCCCCGGCGGCGCGGCGCGCAGGATCTCGGTGCCGTAGCTCGCGGCGAGGCGATCGCGGTGGTGATCCATCGAGGCGAAGCGGAGCGCGACCGGCACCACCGCCAGCGCCGTCGCCAGGGCCGGGCCGACCCATCGCGGCACACGGGCGTGGCGATCGAGGAGCGCGACGCCGGCGCCGCACCACGCGAAGAAGAAGACGTCCGGTTGTTGCCAGAACCGCGCGACGATCCCGCGGTGCAGCGGATCGCTCACCGGGAGGTTCCCGAGCAGCGCCATGACTGCGATCGCGAGGAGCGGCGGCACGACGAGCACGCGCCCGAGCCCCGCCCACGCAGTCGACGAGCGCCAGCACGCCACGCCGCCCGCGACGGCCAGAGCGAGGCCCGGAAGTCCCCACCAGCCCATCGACTGCGCGAGGTCCTCGGCGAAGGCGCCGACGGTCGCCATCGGATCACCCGGTGCCGCGATGCCGCTCGCGGCGAGCTGGAAGGTGCCGTACTCGCGCCGCAGCACGTGCGTCCAGAAGCCGTGCCACGTGTCGGCCGCGCCCCACGACACGGCGGCATGGCGGCAGTCGGCCAGCGGGAGCGAGAGATACGGTGTGAGCCCCGCCGCGAGCGCGAGAACGAGCAGCGCCGCGGTCTTCGCGCGAAGCAGGTCCTTGCGACCGATCCACGCCGCCCATGCGACGAGCGGGAGGCCCGTGAAGACGATCGTGTGGTGGTTGGACAGGCCGAGCCCCAGCACGAACGCGCCGGCCATGGCGTAGCGGCGCTCCCGCGTCTGCGCGTACAGCACCGCCACGAGCAGCAGCGCGCAGACCAGCAGGTTGTTCAGCGCGAAGACCTCCGCGCAGATCGCGTAGCGCCACACGCCGGGGGCCGACGCGAAGAGCGCAGCTGCCGCGACTGCGCCGGCTCTCGATCCGGTCGCGCGTCGCACGGCGGCGTGGAGGACACCGGCCGCCGTGGCGTCGCACACGGCCGACAGGAGGTTCAGACGCCATGCGATGGTGCCGTGCGGCAGGTGCACGAAGAGGCGGCCCAGCAGCGCGTACAGCGGATAGCCCGGCGGGTGGATGACGCCGCCGCTCGCCACCGCGGCAACGAGCTCCCCGCTGTCGCCGCCCGGCACGTCGGGATGGATCGTCAGCGCGTAGAGCGCGAGAACGACGATGCCGGCGAGGAGAGCCTCACGCCGTGCGGACATCGGGCCGGTCCGAGAATCGTACGGCCATGCGCTGCGCCAGGCCCGCCGACAGCGTGAGCGCACATGCGAGCGCCCGCAGCGACTCGGTGAGCACGACCGCACCGGTGCTCGTCACGCTGAGCGCTTCCACGACCCCGCTCGAAGCGTCGTACACGAGCCACGCGATGCCGCTCCCCGTCAGCAGCGCCCACGGCCAGAGCAGCAAGCCGCCCCGCAGCGCGAGCGCCGTGAGCAGCAGCGGCGCCACG
>DATJYG010000477.1:0-2946 GCA_035499695.1 Polyangiaceae bacterium | reverse complement strand
CCGGCCCCGCCGTTCTTCATCGCCGTCCTGCAATCGAGCTCGCCGTGATCCGTCGCCCAGGTTCACCCGCGAGTTGTCCGCGACGAGCACGCCGTTGCCCCCGTTTCCGAGCACCGTGCATCCCGTCATGGTCAGCGTGGCCCCGCCGACGACGTCGATGCCGTCGGTGCCGTTGCCGATCACCTCGCGCGGCGAAGGGCATGAGGGACGTGAGTTCGGGCGTCATGTTGGGCATCGAGGCGGGAACCTAGCTGCCTTCACTATCGATTAGCATCGGTGCGTGCTCCAAGTTTGGCGGCTCGTGTCTGGCGCAGTGGCCTGCGCGGCCGTCGTCCTGATCTCGAATGCGGCTCATGCGTTCAAGCCGCTGGGGCACGATGTGATCGAGGCGACGGCATACAAGCGGCTGCTCGCGGAGCAGCAGGTGCCTGGGCTCGGCGTGAGCGGCAAGGAGGTGCTCGCGTCGCTCATTCGACGTGGGGTGCTGGCGCGGCCGAGCTGCTTTCCGGAGGATGGCTCGGGCAAGAACGGCTGCAAACCGCCGGCGAGCGATCTACCCGGGGAATGGCTGCCCGAGGTGCGCTCGGGGCGTGAGGATCTCTGGCTCGCACGGCAGTTCGACGGCACCGAGCAGTGCTTCCACTTCATGGCGCCGACGTCGGACGTCTACGAGTCAGCCCACGTCACGGCGAGCGGCGTGCCCGATCGCATGGTCGAGCTCGCACCAGCCCGCTGTATGCGGTTCGTCAACGGCATGGTCGACTCGATCCTCGGCAAAGACCATCACGCCGACGACGCGTACGTGCTCCTCCACTCGGTCGTCGACTCGTACTCGGGCGCCCACGCGATGCGCGACCAGGCCAACGCGTGGAAGCTGGAGTACCTCAAGCCATGGCGGCTGATCGGGGCCGTCGACTACTGCGCTCACCCCGCCGGCTGGCGTTTCTGGTCGCTCGAGTATCACCACGACTTCAGCGACGTCGCGGACGACGCGTGGAAGGTCGACTCTCCGGCGTGCGTCGCCCCCGACGAGAACGGCGTTTACTCGGTGCCGGAGAGCTGCCTCACCGAGCGCGCCAGGGAGGCCGCGGCGGTGGCGCACGACACGCTCGTCGCTCTGTACGTCATGACGAGCGCCGGCGCGCGCACGCACCATGCGGCCGCGTGGCTGTCGGTCCTCGGGCGACTCGTGGGTGGCGGCGCTGGCGATGCGCCCACGAAGGTGGAGCGGGCCTCCCCCTACCCCAGCGAATCGGTGTGGACGCCGGGACTGACTGTGGCGGCGTCGCTGGGCACATACACGACGGTGCGGCGCAGCGAAGCGCTCGCGCGCCTCGACTGGGTGCTTCAGGGCTTTCCTCTCTTCGCGCCCCTGGTGCCCAGCCTGCGCGTCGACGCGGGCGGCGCGCACGGCGCCGACTCGGGCTGGGTGGTCCGTTCGCCGATCCTGGGGTTCACGCTTCCCCTGGGGCGTGGGGTGTCCCTCGAGATGCCGTCGCTGCAGCTGCAGGTGCGCGAGGGGCCGAAACTCGACGTCGTGACGAACCTCGTGGGGCTTCAGCTCTTCCCCGTCGATGGGTACTTCGTGGGCGTCTCGGCGGGTCAGTACTCGTTCGCGAGTGGCGTCACCGACTTCGCACCCAGCGTGATGCTCGGGTACGCAGCCGGCAGCGAGACGACGGCGGTGCACGCCCACCTGCACCGTGGGCGGCGCAAGCAGCCGGCTGCGTCGCTCGTGATGGAGGAGCCGTCGCCCGAGACCGACGACTGGATCGTGCCTACGACGTACCGGCCCGTGAGCGAGAGGGTGCGCTATTGGTACGTGTACGCCACCGAGATCGGGTTCAGCGCGGCGGGAGGCCAGGCGGGGCTGCTGGGGCAAGAGATCGTGTGGCGATTCGCGCCGTGGGGGGCGGCGGGGGTGCACGCCCTGCTCGGAGGCATGGACGTGAACGGCACGGCGTACTTCTCCGGGCGCGGCTTCCCGGTGATGCGTCTGTCGCCGGTGCCCGGAGGATTCGTGGCGTTCGAGGTCCAGCCGATCGGCGTGGTGGCGGCCAGCACGGGCGAGCGAGGGTTCGTGGCCGGGATGGCGACACCGCTGTCGATGGTGTTCGACCTGGGCGATCTACAGATTGCGCTCGATGGACCGATGGGCACGTGGGCCGACCTGGTGCACGGGGTGGAGGGCCGTGGCACGGGGCTGACCGATGGGACGATCATCGGCGTCCGCTTCGGCACCGACGAGCACTGGTAGCTACTCGCAGAGCACTTCGGGCTGACACTCCCAGCGGCTGTCGGTCGTCGAGTACGCGCACACCGAGTAGCCGCTGCCGGCGCAGTCGGAGTCGTTCACGCACTGGTCAGTCGGCGTGTGGCAGTAGTAGCCGGAGAGACCGCCGCAGTTCTCGGTCCCGTACGTGGGCGAGCAGTACCCACCCGGACCGCAGTCGGCGTCGACGTGGCAGTTGCCGGGCACGCACCTGTTGCCGTCGCCGCCCATGTAAGGTGCCCCATGGCAGGCGCAGGTGTCGCCGGTGCAGTCATTGTCGTGGAAACACGCGTCGTAGGTGCAGAAGCAGCCGGCGGGGCCCCCGCCGAACGGGACGCAGCGGCCGTTGGCTCCCGCATCGGCGCACTGTGCGTCGCTACTGCAGACCCCGGGGCCAGGACCACCGCTGCTGCTACCGCCGACGTTGCACGAGCCGGGCGGAGGCGTCGTGGAGCACTGCACGTCGTTCGGACGATGGTTGACGGGCACGCGACCGCCGCCACCCGAGCTGCTCGAGGACCCGCCACCGCTGCTGTTGGAGGCCCCTCCACTAGAGGAGGTGGAACCGCCGCTGCTCGATCCGCCGCTGGACCCGGCGCCGGAGCTCGACGAGCTGCTGCTGCCATCGGTGCCTCCATCGCTGGGGGAGACGAAGACATTGCCCCCGCAGGCCC
>DATJYG010000476.1:0-4430 GCA_035499695.1 Polyangiaceae bacterium | reverse complement strand
AGTGCTTGACGAGCTGCTCGAGCTTGTCGATCGGCAGCATGGCGGCGTCAGCGCAGCCTCTGGGCCGCGAGCAGCGCGTCGTAGCTGCCGAAGCGCACGTCGTCGTTCACGTCGGCCCGGTCGCCGCGGTCCTGGCGGAAGAGCGTCGCGCGCAGGCTGGCGAGGGCGACTTCGAGCTGACCGTCCTCCGGCTCGGCCGTCGTGATCTTCTGCACGAGGAAACCGGGCCAGAGGAACGCGCGCAGCGGCCCAGTGGTGAAGTAGCGCGCGAAGAGGCGCTGGATCTCGAAGGTGACCGCCACGATCACCGGCAGGAACGGCAGCTTCTCGACGAAGAACACCAGGTTGTCCGCGAGGACGCTGCCGGTGTGGATGCGCGGAAGCGCAGCACCGATCGCGGTGAAGACGAGGATCGACACGAGCGCCACCATCACGAGGAACGTCGTGCCGCAGCGCGGGTGCAGCGTCGTCTTGGCGCGGGCGTTCGCGACCGTCAGCGCCTCGCCCGCCTCGTACGTGCTGATCGCCTTGTGCTCGGCGCCGTGATACTGGAAGACGCGCCGGATGTCGGGGATGCGCCGGATCGCGAGCAGGTAGCCCACGACGATCGTGAGCTTGAAGGCGCCGGTGATGGCCTGGAACTGCGGGCTCTGGACCTCGAGCCCGAGGTGCAGGAAGCGATTGACGCTCGCCGCCGCGCCCTGAGGCAGCGCGACGAAGAACGTGATCGCCACCGCGAGCATGAGCCAGCTCCCCAGCCGCCGCGCGCCGCCTCCGCCCGAGGCGCCAGGCGACTGCACCGGCTGACCGTCGTCCGAGGTGGCCATCGCGAAGAGCGACAGCCCTACCGCCTTCAGCAGCGCGCCGACGCCGGCCCCGGCCGACGACGCGAGATCCTTCTCCATCTGCTCGGCGCTGAACCGCAGCGCCTCACTGCCGAGCTTGAGCGACTCGACGAGCGAGGCGACGCCGCGCAGCAGCGGCCACCGGAGCATGCCGTGCGGTCCCTCGGTCATGCCGCGCTCGCGCACGAGCAGCGACCCGTCGCGCCGCCGCACGACGACGGCGAACGATCTGGGGGCGCGCATCATGACGCCCTCGAGGACGGCCTGGCCCCCGATGTAGGGACGCTTGCTCACGAAGTGAGTCTAGCGGGCCTAGGACTGGTCTGCCGGCGGCTCGCCAGCAGGTGCCTCAGGCGCCGGCGCGGGCTCCGGCTCCGGTGCGGCCTTGGGCGCAGCGGCGACGGGGGCAGCCGCGACCTTCGCCTTGGGGGCGGGCGCGGCCTTCTTCTCGTAGCGCTTGCGGAAGCGGTCGACGCGGCCAGCCGTATCGATGAGCTTCTGCGTACCCGTGTAGAACGGGTGGCAGGCGGAGCAGACGTCGATGGCCATGTCCCCGTGCGTGGAGCGGGTGGTGAAACTGTTGCCGCAGGCGCACGTGACGCGAGCCGGCGCGTACTCGGGGTGGATGCCTTCCTTCATGGCGGGCCGGGCAACATAGTGGCTCAAAGGCCGGCCCGCAAGGCCGTGCCGGCCGGCTCAGCTCCAGGAGGGCTCAGAAGGGGATGTCGTCGTCCCCGCCGCCGGCGCCGCCCCCACCCCCACCCCCACCCCCGCCGCCGCCGCCGCCATCGGCCTGGTCGAAGTCGTCGAAGGGGGGCTCGCTTCCGCCGCCGCCGCCGCCTCCGCCTCCTCCGCCACCGCGGGCCATGGCGCCACCGCCGCCGCCCTCGCGCATGGGGGCGCCCTCACCGCGTCCGCGGCCGCCGCCCAGGATGATGTTGGTCGCGACGACCTCGGTCGAGTACCGCTTCTCGCCGTTCTTCTCGTAGCTCGAGGTCTGCAGGCGCCCCTCGACGAAGATGCGGTCGCCCTTCGTGAGGAACTTGCCGAGCGCCTCGCCGCGCTTGCCCCAGAGGGTCACGCGGTGCCACTCGGTGCGCTCCTGGCGAACGTTGTTCTTGTCGAGGTACGTCTCGGTCGTGGCCATGCGCAGCTTGAGCACGGCCTGACCCCCCGGGGTCACGCGCAGCTCGGGATCGGCCCCGAGGTTTCCGAACAAGAGCACGCGGTTCAACCCTTCGGCCATGGCGTCGTCACTCCTTCGTCGAGGAGACCTCCTTACGACGGCGGGAGAGCGGGCGCTAGTGTCGGCGTTCGGGGTCGGGAGCGACGTCGAGGTCGAGGTCGCGGTCGGGAGATCGAGGTGAGGTCGCATCGGGGAGTCATGCGGTGACGTTCGTAGTGGAGACCGTCCCTGCGACGACGCCTGCGCCTGCTGCGGCAACGGCTCCCGCGACGACCCCGACCAAGGGCTGACGCTGGACGCCGGGCGGAAAGAACCCGGGGGCGCTGCAAGTCGCAGCGCCTCCGGGGCCCGCTTCAGCGCGCCAAGGCCCCGACCTCGACCTCTGTCCGCAGCTTGCGGCCGCCCCTAGCATGCACTCACGCCATGCAGCGCTTCGCCGAGGACATCTGGATCGAGACGCGAAGGGCGCGCTTCTTCGGCGTCGAGACCGGATCGCGCATGACCGTCGTGCGCCTGTCGAGCGGGGCGCTGTTCGTCCACTCGCCTGTTGGGCTCGACGACACGCTCCGTCGCGAGGTGGACGCGCTCGGGGAGGTCGCGGCCGTCGTGTCGCCGAGCCTCTTCCACCACCTGCACGTGGGCGCGTGGATGCAGGCGTATCCGCGCGCCCTGTTCGGCGCGTGCCCGGGGCTCGACTGGAAGCGGCCGGACCTCCCGTTCACCTTCGTCACCGCCGACGAGCCACACCCGCTGTGGCGCGGCGAGCTGGAGCAGGTGTACTTCTCGGCCCGTCGCGAGAACGAGGTGGTCTTCTTCCACGCGCGCACGCGCACCCTGGTGTGCGCCGACGCACTGCTGAACCTCTCGACGCACGACCTGGCGTCGACCCGGTTCGTCGCGCGCCTCATGAGGAACAGCGCGCCCGGCGTCGGCTGGATGGAGCCGCTCATGGTCCGCGACCGGCGCCTGGCGCGCCGTCAGGCGGACCGCATCCTCGCGTGGGACTTCGACCGGACGGTGCTCTCGCACGGCGCGCCGCTGGACGCGCAGTCGCATCACCTCTTCCAGCAGGCGTACGCCTGGCTCTGACGGCGCCCCGCACGACGATTGCTTGCTCCATCCGCGATGCGGAGGCCGCACATGGCTCAATCATTCCTCTCCGGTCTGGCTCTGGGCGCGGGGCTCCTGTGGTTCCTCGATCCACGACGCGGCGGGCAGCGGCGGTCCATCGTGCGCGACAAGATGAAGCACGTCGCGCACGAGCTCGAGCAGGCCGCGCGCGTCGGCAGCCACGACTTCGTCCATCGCGTCGAGGGTGTGCGGGCCGAGTTCGACGCGAGGCGTCGCCCGACCCCGGCGGACGGCAAGCTCGAGGAGCGCGTGCGCTCGGAGCTCGGGCGCATCTGCTCGCACACGCGAACGATTCACGTGCACGCCGAGGGACACCGCATCCGGCTCGAGGGGCCGGTGCTCGCGACCGAGGCGGAGGAGATCGTGCAGCGCGTGGCGCGCATGCGCGGCGTCGAGGAGATCGAGAACCACCTCGAGGCGCACGCCGACGCCTCGGGCGTCCCCTCTCTCCAGGGGGAGCACGTGCATCACCGGCCGCGCCGGCTGCCGCCCGCGGCGCACCTCGTGCTCGGGGGCGCCTCGGGCGCCTTCGGCATCGCTGCATTGATACGCGGCAGCGTCGCGGGCTTCGCGCTGGGCACGCTCGGCGCGATTGCGAACGCGCACGCCATCGTGTCGCGCAACAGGCCGTTCAGGGCTCAGGCGCGCTCGACCGCAGGGCGATCGCAGCAGCAGCAACAGCAGCAGAAGGAGCCCCAGAAGGAACCGCAGCAGGCAGGGCCGGCGCGGCCCGACGTTGTCCAGGGCGCGGCGCCTCCCGGCGTGCGCTGACGCGATCCCCCACGCCCGTCGTATGCTGCGCGCGTCATGCGCGCCGCACTCGCACCAGGATTGGCGTTCGTGCTCGCCTGCGCCCCGGCTCCGGCTGCACGCGACGCGACGGGAGGCCCGGCGACCGGCGTCATCCTGCACGCGCACGTGTGGACCGGCGATCCCGCGCACCCCGAGGCGCAGGCGATCGCATGGCGCGAGGACCGCATTCTCGCCGTCGGCACCGACGACGAGGTGAGCGCCCTGGCGGGAGCGAGGACACGCGTCCTGGACGCGCGCGGCGGGACGGTCGCTCCGGGCTTCGTCGACGCGCACCTGCACTTCGTGAGCTCGGGCGCGACACTCACGGAGGTCCAGCTGCGCGATGTGCGGTCGCGCGAAGAGTTCGCGGCGCGCGTCGCGGCATACGCGCGCACGCTGGCGCGCGGCGTCTGGGTCCTGGGCGGGGACTGGGACCACACGCACTGGGGGGGCGAGTTGCCGACCCGCGCTTGGAT
>DATJYG010000475.1:0-12885 GCA_035499695.1 Polyangiaceae bacterium | reverse complement strand
CTTCTCGAAGATGCGGCGGTGCTCGGTGCGCGGGATGCCGTCGCCGTTGTCGACCACTTCGAAGGCGACGCCGTGCTGCACCGCGCGCGCGCGGAGCCTGACGGCGGGAGGAGTGCCGCCGTACTTCACGGCATTCGAGAGCAGGTTGATGACCGCGTCGAGCATCGCCGCGCGGTCCACGTGGACGTCGGGCAAGTCGGGGTCGATCTCCGTGGCGAAGTCGACCTCCGGGTGACGGTGGCGCATCGGCTCGAACGCCTTGACGGCGTCGTCGACGATGACGCTCACGGGCTCGCGCTTCAGCTCGTACAGCTTTCGGCCCGCCTCCATGCGCCCCCAGTCGAGCAGGCGCTCGATGCGGTGGTTGAGACGCTCGGCCTCGCGGCTGAGCGCCTCGAGGCACTTGTCGATGGTCGCGGGGTCGTTGCGCGAGCGCTCCATCGTCTCGACGAAGAGGCGCACGCTCGTGAGGGGGGTGCGTAGCTCGTGGCTGACCTTCGACACGAAGTCGGCCTGCAGCTCGGCGAGGTTGGCCTCGCGGCGCAGGAAGACGAGCACGAGCACGATTCCCGTGACGGCGACGAGGACGAAGCTCACCGTGAGCACGCCGAAGAGCACGTTGAAGACCGTGCCGACGAACAGCAGGACGATGCCCACGAGCAGCAGCAGCACCGTCGGCACGATGACGAGGTAGACGAGGAGCTGGACGATGCGCGTGAAGCCGATGCGCTGGCGATTGCTGCCGGCCACGGTTCGAACCTAGGACGCCCGCTCGAGCGCGGCCAGCATGGCGTCGAGCGGCGCGGGCACGCCGAGCCACAGCTCGAGCGCGAGTGCGCCCTGCCGCGCCAGCATTCCGAGCCCGTTGGCACGGCGCAGCCCCCTCGCGGCGGCGGCGCGCAGGAACGGCGTCTCGGGCGGAGCGTAGACGACGTCGAACGCCACCGCGTCCTTCGGCAGGGCATCCCAGGCGACCACGCTGGCAACGGCCTCGCCCGGATCGGCGCCGGCCATGCCGGCGCTCGTGGCCTGCACGACCGCGATCGTGCCTTCCTCGCTGCCGCGCGATGGTTGCCAGGACTGCGTGACGGGCAGGGGGATCCGGCCCTTCTTCATGGCCTCGAGCGGGTCCCCCGCCGCGCGAGCACGCACGGCGACGTCCTTTGCTCCCAGCGAGCGAAGGGCCATCGTCGCGGCCCACGCCGCTCCGCCGGCGCCGAGCACGAGCGAACGCATGGCGCTCCAGGGAGCGAGCGTTCCGGCGAGAATGCGCAGCTCCTCCGCGAGCGCGGGCACGTCGGTGTTGTAGGCCTTGACGCGTCCGTCTGCGGTCCGAACCAGGGTGTTCGCAGCCACGGCGACTCGACCGTCGTCCCCATAGACGCTGGCATCGTTTTCATCGGCGAGGGAGGCGGCCCACGCCTTGTACGGCACCGTCACGTTGAGTCCGGCCCACTTCCCATCGCGAAGATCCCGGACGACGTTGCGCAATCCTTCGGCGCCGTGGAGACGCTCTTCTGCGGGCACGCGGAGCGCCTCGTAGGTGTGCGGTAGGCCGAGCGCCCGGAAGGCCGCGGCGTGCATCGCGGGGCTCCTCGAGTGAGCGACCGGATCGCCCACGACGGCGAAGCGCAGAGGCTTCAATCGCCGCTCCCCGCCGCGGCGCCGGCGTCGTCGACCGGCTCCACGGCATCGACCGTCGCCTCGATGCGGGCGTCGCGCACGCGCACGTGGATGGCGTCTCCTTTCCGCACGTCGGCGGCCGAGCGCACGGCTGCGCCGCCGTCGCGCGTGGCGATCGCATACCCGCGCGCGAGCACCTTCAGGGGACTCAGCGCGTCGAGGCGCGCACCGGCTCGCTGCACGTCGGCCGACCGCGACGCGTGGGCACGACCCCAGATGCGCGTCAGGCGTTCGCTGGCCCGCGCTAGCTCGGCCCGCTCGCGCGTGAGGACCGCGCGCGGGTGCAGGTACGCGAGGCGTCGCTGCAGCCCGGACAGCGCATCGCGACGCTTGCCGAGCGTCCCGCGCGCCCACCGCGCGAGCCGCATCTCGCGGTCGTCGAGCGACTGCTGGTGCGCCGCGATGACGAGCCGCGGGTCGCCGAGGCGCTTGGCCACGCGTCCGAGCGCGACGTGATCCTCCGACAGGCGCGCCCGGACGGCCCGCATCATGTGCATGTGCGTGCGGCGCAGCAGCTCGCGCCGCGCTGTGCGGTCCGGCACGATCATCTCGGCGGCCTGCGACGGCGTCGCCGCGCGGGCGTCGGCGGCGAAGTCGACCAGCGTGAAGTCCACGTCGTGCCCGACGGCGCTCACCACGGGGACACGACACGCCGCGACGGCGCGCACCACGGGCTCCTCGTTGAAAGTGGCGAGGTCGTCGGCCGAGCCGCCGCCGCGCCCCACGACGATGACGTCCACCTGCGCCACGCGCGAGAGCTGCGCGAGCGCGCGACAGATCGACTCGGCGGCGCCCGGTCCCTGCACCAGCGCCGGGGCGAGGAGGATCCTCGCGCCGCCGCGCCTGAACGCGACGCGGCACACGTCGTGGATGACGGCGCCCTTCGCGCTCGTCACGACGCCGACGATGCGGGGCTCGGCGGGCAGGGGACGCTTTCGCTCCGGGGCGAAGAGCCCCTCGGCGGCGAGCTTCGCCTTGAGCTTCTCGAGCGCCTCGAGCAGGGCGCCTCGCCCCGCCGCCTGCGCCCGATCCGCGACGAGCTGGAGCCGCCCGCGAGGCGCCCAGAACGTCGGCCTTCCGCGCAGGCGGACGCGATCGCCGTCGACGAGCAGCGTGCGCATCCGCGGCGTCACGTTCGAGCGGTAGATGACGACGTCGATCGCCGCCTCCTCCTTCTCGTCCTTGAGGCAGAAATACAGGTGCCCGCTGCTCGCGGGGCGCGCGTCGGCGACCTCGCCTTCGACCCACACGGCTTGCTCGAACGCGTCCTCGAGCGTGCCGCGGATGGCGCGATCCAGCTCGGCGACGGTGAGCGCGCGCGGTTCCTCCGGAGGGGGCGGCTTGCGCGGCGTGAAGTCGAACGTCAGGTTCGCGTCGTCGGGCACGTCCTCCGATCTAGCGCGAAAGCGAGTGGAACGCCGATTGCTGATGCGACTCTCGCATGAGCAACGTTCGTCGCGGGTGGGTCCTGGGAGCATCGGTCGTCATCCTCGCCGCGGGCGTCGCCGCGGCGGCATCTCCGCGTCGCGCGCCGGATCTCGCGGCGGCGCGTGACGCACGGCACGCCGTCGCGTCGTCGCGCCCCGCGGCGAAGATGCCGGTCATCGTGCCGGTCGCGGAGACGCCGCGTCCCGCGCCGCCTCCTCTTCCGGTCGTGCGCCGTCCCGCGCGACCGGCGCCGTCGAGCACGGTGACGGCGGTGCTGGAGGATCCGCCCGCTCCGGAGCCTCTGCCGATGCCGATGACGTGGGAGGACCTGTTTCCCGCGCAGCCCGCGTCGTCGCGATCGGGCTCGTCGTCGATGCCGTGCTTCGATCAGCTACAGGGAGTCGGAGGTGTCTCGCCGTGCTCGGAGACGACGACTCGTGCCCTGAGGTGACCTCGTCGACGCAGCGGATCGCGACCGCGACCCGGACCCCGACCTCGACCCCGACCTCGACCCCGATCCAGCGTCAGAGCCGGCGCTCCTCGATCGCCGGCGGAAGCTCGGGGCACACGCGGATGAATCGCTCAACCTGCGCGGCGAAGCCAGCCCAGGAGCGCGGCCCGCATCGCTTGGTGCAGGTTGAGGTGCTTGGCGCGCGCCTTTGCCTCGACCTCTTTCCACACCGACTCGGGCAGGCGGATGGAGCGCACCGTCGTCTTTCGCCTCTTGCCTTTGCCCGGGTGCCCGCGACGCAGCAGGACCGCGTCGGGCGGAATCTCGGGCATCTCCCAAAGCGCGAGGAGCGAGGGGCCGCCCCGCTCACCAGCCCCCGCGAATGCGTTGCGACGCACCGGTCCGAAGCGCTGGAAGTCGACCTCCCGGTCGAGCACGTCAGTCCTTCTCGTAGTGCTTCTTCTCATTCTTGGTCGCCTTTCGCGCGCTGATGATGCGGATGACGTCGGCCGCCACCTCGGCATGCACGACGTAGAGCAGGCGGGACTGCCTCGAATAACCGATGAGGATGAACCTCGTGGGGTGGAGAGAATCGGGGTAGTAACCGCCGAGGTCGTCCTCGAATGCGGTCGACGCCTCCTCGAAGGAGACGCCGTGCTTGCGCAGGTTGGCCGCTGCCTTCCGCGGATCCCAAGTGAACCGCACGAACGCTATTGTAATACAATTGACGGCAGTGCAGCGTCGGCGCGGCTAGCGCGACTGCGACCCCGATCGCGTTACAGGCGGCGCACCCACGCGACCCACGCTTCACTTGCGTCGCGCGGAGCCTCGCCCATCACGCGGGCGAACGCCTTCTCCCCCGTCGGGTCGTTCGCCACGTCGTCTCTCCAGGCGCGGTAGAAGGGCCAGAGTCTGCCCTGGGCGTCGAGCCACTGGCAGACGTACCGCGCCATCGCGTAGTGCAGCGACTCGTCGCCGTCGCGGAACGTGGCGTCGCTCATCGCGAAGAGGGCATCGAGACGCGTGGTCGCGGCCTCCCTCGACGACCGCAGCGCCGACTGTAGCCGCGGGAGCCTCCAGTTCTTCGCGCCGTGGATCTCCCCGGGGCGAGGGATGACCGGCGCCTCGAAGAGCGACGCGATGCCCTCGTCGATCCAGGTCGGCGCAGAAGGGAAGTCCGCCTCCATCAGCGGATGGACCATCTCGTGCGTCAGCGTCCCGAGCCCCGGCCCGGCGTTCATGACGATGGTGCGGAAGTCGGGCCGGTAGAAACCGAAGGGCGACATGCAGGGGTCGCCCAGGCGCGTGCGGCAGAAGTGCTCGTACGGCTGCGCCGACGGAAAGAGGTAGACGGCGATCGGGCGCGCCGGCGTCGTCGTGAACCGGTCGGCGTAGAGCGCGTCGAGAGCCTGGCGAACGAGCGTCGCTACCGATTGCAACGATCCCGCCGTCCAGCCCGGCCCGGCCAGCACGAAGGGCCCCTCGCGTACCACCGGCGTGGCCACGCCGAGCTCCTCGTGAATCGTCGACATCGGGTCTTCGGGCGGCGCCGCTTGCGCGACCCGCGGCGCCAGACCCAGGGAAAGGGAGGTGAGAGAAAGGAGGAGGAGGCTTCGCATGGGGCCCTCACATGGACCATCGCGCGAGCCCGCCGCTTTGTGACATAAGGGAGGGCCATGAGCCGCCGATTCAAGAAGGTGCTCGTCGCCAACCGCGGGGAGATCGCAGTCCGGGTCACCCGGACCCTGCGGGAAATGGGCATCGGCGCCGTCGCCGTCTACTCGGAGGCCGACCGCGCGTCGCTCCACGTCCGCGTCGCCGACGAGGCGTATCCCGTCGGTCCCGCGCCCGCGAACGAGAGCTACCTGCGCGTCGAGAAGATCGTCGCCGTCGCCAAACAGGCGGGCTGCGATGCCATCCACCCCGGCTACGGCTTCCTGAGCGAGAACCCAGCGCTCCCCGAGGCGTGCGAGCGCGGCGGCATCGTCTTCATCGGCCCGCCCGCGAGCGCCATGCGCGCGATGGGCAGCAAGACGGCGGCGCGCGACAAGATGTCCGCCGCGGGCGTCCCCATCGTGCCGGGCGCGCGCTGCGAGACGACCGAGGAGGCGAAGGCCGCCGCGGGGAAGATCGGCTACCCGGTGATGCTCAAGGCGGCGAGCGGAGGGGGAGGCAAGGGGATGCGCCTCGTCGCCTCGGCCGACGAGATGGCGAGCGCCTGGGAGCGCGCCCGCAGCGAGGCCAAGAAGTTCTTCGGCGACGACACGGTCTACCTCGAGAAGGCGATCATCCGGCCGCGTCACGTCGAGATCCAGGTGCTCGGCGACCGCGAGGGGAACATCGTGCACGTCTTCGAGCGCGACTGCTCCATCCAGCGCCGCAACCAGAAGGTGGTCGAGGAGACGCCGAGCCCCGCCGCGTCGCGCGAGCTCGTCGCGCGCATGGGCGCCATCGCCGTGCAGGGCGCCAAGGCCGTCGGCTACTTCAGCGCAGGCACCTTCGAGTTCCTGCTCGCCGAGGACGGCAGCTTCTACTTCCTCGAGATGAACACGCGCCTGCAGGTGGAGCACCCCGTGACCGAGCTCGTCACGGGGCTCGACCTCGTGCGCGAGATGGTCCTCGTCGCTCAGGGCGAGAAGCTGACCTTCGCGCAGAACGATCTCGCCGCGCGCGGCGCCGCCATCGAGTGCCGCATCTACGCCGAGGATCCGGCCAACGGGTTCCTCCCGTCTCCCGGCGTCATCGAGAGCCTCGTCGTCCCGTCCGGTCCCGGCGTGCGCGACGACGGAGGGGCCTATCCCGGCTGCTCAATCTCGAGCTTCTACGACCCGCTCATCTCCAAGCTCAGCGTGTGGGCGCCCACGCGCGAGCGGGCCGTGGCGCGCATGCGTCGCGCCCTCTCCGAGTACGTCGTGACGGGCATCCGCACGAACCTCGCCTTCCACGAGAAGCTCTTCGCGCACCCCGAGTTCGCCGCGGGCCGGTACGACACGGGGTTCATCGACCGGCACAAGGAGGAGCTGCTCGGCTACCCGCTGGTGAAGGACGACCGGCGCGACCCTGTCGCGGTCGCCGTCGCCGTCGCCGCGGCGCGCATGGAGCGAGCCACGGGCGCCCGTGAGGCGAGCCTCGGCGAGAGCGGATCGCGCCTGTCGCCGTGGGTCTCCGCGCAGCGCGCGAGGTTGCGTGCGTAGCGTGTAGTGCGTAGCGCCGGGCGACCGTCAGTGCGCGACGGTGACCCGAGTGCCCTCGATCAGCTCGGCCGTCCCGAGCTTCACGATGCGCTCGGTGCCGGTCAGGCCGCTCGCGACGTCGATCGTCGCTCCGTTGTCCTGCTCGACGACGACGGGCGCGACGTGCACGTGGTCGTCCGCGTCCACCGTCAACACGCGCATGCCCTTGGAGTCGTTCACCACCGCCGTCGCCGGGATCTCCACGACCCGATGCGAGAGCGGCATGGTCATCGCCACCTCCGCGTACATCCCCGCGATGAGCGCGCCGTCGCCGTTGGGTATCCGCACCTCGGTGTTCATCGTGCGCGTCGACGGGTCGAGCTCGTCTGCCGCGCGCGTGACGCTGCCGGTGAACTCGCGCCCCGGGTACTCGCGCACCCCGACGCGCGCCGGCTGCCCCGCGTGCACGCCGGGCGCGACGTCCTGCGGCACCTGGACGAAGACGCGCGCCGGGTCCATGGTCGCGATCTTGAAGAGCGGCGTCGCGTTGCCCGACGTCACGAGCGTCCCGATCTCGATCATGCGCGCCGTGACCGTGCCGGCGAACGGCGAGGTGACGCGCGCGAACGCCTTGAGCTGCACGAGGTGCCGCAGGTTCGCGTCCGCTGCGTTGGCGCTCGCCTGGGCGACGGCGAGGTTCGCCTCGTCGACCTGGGCCTGCGCCTTGCGCTGGTCGAGGTCCGCCGGCGCGGATAGCCCCTGGCTCGTCAGCGTCTTGTAGCGGTCGTACGTCAACGACGAGAACTCGCGGTTCGCCTTCGCCTGCAGGATGCCGGCTTGCGCCTGCGCGAGCTGCGCGCGGGCCTGGTCGATCTGCTGGTCGAGATCCGGCGTGTCGAGCTCCGCGATGAGCTGCCCGTCCTGCACCTTGTCGCCGATGTCGACGTGCCACTTGCGCACGTACCCGTTGGCGCGCGCGTAGACCACCGTCTCCTGCAGCGGTTGCACGCTTCCCGGCAGCGTCAGCGCCCGGTCGCTCGAACCCAGCTTGGGCGTCACCACCTCGACGTGCGGACCGCCCACGAGCTCCGCCTGCGCGCTCTCGAGCGAGGCGCGCGCCTGCCGTCGCGGCAGCCACCCCACGAAGAAGGCGATCGCGAACACCACCACGACCACCACGGCGAAGGCGGCGATGCGCGAGGGCGGCAAGCGCGCGGGCGGGGGCAGGTCGAATCCCGGGTCGTTCATGCGTGACTCGCCTCCTCGAGCGCCGTGTCGACGCGCGGCGGGGCGCTCCTCAGGAGGCTGTAGACGACCGGCACGAAGAACAGCGTAGTGCCTGTGGCGACCAGAAGCCCGCCGATGACGGCGCGCCCGAGCGGGGCGTTCTGCTCGCCGCCTTCGCCCAGGCCCAGGGACATGGGAAGCATGCCGAGGATCATCGCGAGCGCCGTCATGATGACCGGCCGCAGTCGCGTCATCCCCGCCGCCAGCGCGGCCTTCTTCGCGTCGAGGCCCGCGTGCAACCGCTGCTCGTTGGCGAAGGTCACCACCAGGATGCTGTTCGCCGTCGCAACGCCCACGCACATGATTGCACCCATGAGCGCCGGGACGCTGATGGTCGTGTGCGTCATGAAGAGCATCCAGGCGATGCCCGCGAGCGCGCCCGGCAGCGCCATCAGGATGACGAACGGGTCGAGCCACGACTGGAAGTTGACGACCATCAGGAAGTACACGAGCACGATGGCGAACACGATCCCGTACTCGAGGCCGCGGAAGGACGAGTCCATGCTGTCCACCTGGCCCTTCACGCGCGCCGTGGTCCCGCGCGGCATCTTCCCGCTGCGCTCCATGTCGGCCACGACGCCGCGCACGCGGGAGGCGACGGAGCCGAGGTCCGTTCCGTCGACGTTCGCCTGCACGTCGAAGGTGCGCGCCACGTTGTAGTGCGTGATGTTCACTGCGCCGGTGATCCGCTCGAGCGAGGCGATGTTCGACAGCAGCTGGGGCTGCGCGCCGGTCGACACCGGCGTCGTCCTCAGCGCGTCCATCGAGTCGATCACGTGCTGCGGCGTCTGCACGGCGACGAGGTACTGGACGCCGCGCGGGTCGACCCAGTAGCTGGGCGACACCATCGAGCTCGACGAGAGGGAGACGAGCACGTCGCTCGCCACGTCGCGCTCGGTGACGCCGAGCTGCCCGGCCATCGTCCGGTTCACGTTGATCTTCAGCTCGGGTTGCGCCGGCACCTGCGCGAGGTGCACGTCGACGGCGCCCGGGATGGTCTCGACGCGCGACGCGATCTGCCGCGCCACGTCGAGGGTCGCCTTCTCGGCGCCGATGGGCCCCACGACCTGCACGTCGATGGGGGCGGGGAGCCCGAAGTTCAAGACCTGCGTCGAGATGTCCGGCGCCAGGAAGAAGAACGTGCTGTCCGGGTACTGGGCGTTGAGCTTGCGGCGCAGCTCGCGGACGTAGGGCGCCGTCGGCGCGTGACCGTGCTTGAGCGAGATGAGGATGTCGCCGTCCGCCGGCGAGACCAGCACGCCCTCGCTGAGCGACAGGTTGATGCTGCTGTAGGGGATGCCGATGTTGTCGAGCATCGTGTCGATGCTCGCCGGCGGGATCACCTGCTTGATCGACTCCTCGATCTTCGCGAAGCGGTTCTCGCTCTCCTCGATGCGCGTGCCCGGCGGTCCGCGCACGTGCAGCTTCACGAGGCCCGCGTCGACGCTCGGGAAGAAGTCGGTGCCGACGAGCGGGAAGAGGGCGAGCGACGCGCCCACGAACGCGAGAAAGCCGAGGACGACGGTGTGCCGGTGCTCGAGCGCCCAGGCCAGGTAGCTCCCGTAGACGCGCCGCATGCGCTCGAAGCCGTGCTCGAAGGCCGCGATGAAGCGCCCGGCCAGCGACCGCGGCGCCGGCGGCGGGCCGTGCTCGTGCATGTGCCGCTCGGCCTCCTTCTCCATGAGGAAGCGCATCATGGTCGGCACGAGCGTGCGCGAGAGGAAGTACGACGTCAGCATCGCGATGACGACCGACAGCGCGAGCGGGATGAAGAGCGACCGCGCCGCCCCGGTGATGAACGCCACCGGGACGAAGACGATGCAGATGCAGAGCGTGGACACGAACGCGGGCACCGCGATCTCGGCCGCCCCGTCGAGGATGGCCCTCACGATGGGCTTCCGCTTGGCCAGGTGCCGGTGCACGTTCTCGATCTCGACCGTCGCGTCGTCCACCAGGATGCCGACGGCGAGCGCCATCCCTCCGAGGGTCATCACGTTGAGCGTCTGCCCCATGAAGTAGAGGACGATGATCGAGACGAGGATCGACAGCGGGATCGACACGAGCACGATGAACGTGCTGCGCCAGCTCCCCAGGAACACGAGCAGCATGAGCGCCGTGAGCCCGGCGGCGATGGCGCCCTCCTTGACGACCCCCTCGACCGCCGCGCGCACGAAGATCGACTGGTCGAAGAGCGTCGCGATCTTCAGCTCCTTCGGCAGGCGCGAGAGCGACTGCGGCAGGATCGACTTGATGTGCGACACGACGTCGAGCGTGCTCGCCGTGCCCTGCTTGAGGACCGACATGAGCACCGACTTGCGCCCCTCGACGTGCACGAGGCTCGTCTGCGGGGCGTAGCCGTCGCGCACGTGCGCCACGTCGCGCACGTAGACGGGGGTGCCGCGCACCGTCTTCACCGGGATGGCGGCGAGCTCGTCGAGCGCCTCGGGCGACGCGTTGACCAGCACCGGATACTCGTCGGTCCCTATCTTCGCCGTCCCGGAGGGCAGGATGACGTTCTGCTGGCCGATCGCGTCGTTCACGTCGCGCGGCGAGAGGCCCCAGCCGTAGAGGCGCGTCGGGTCGATGTCGACCATGATCTCGCGCTGCTTGCCGCCGTAGGGCCAGGGCAGCTGGGCGCCCTTCACGGTCACGATGTCGTTGCGGACGAAGTTGACCCCGTAGTCGAAGATCTGCTGCTCGCTGAGGGAGTCGCTCTCGAGCGCGAGCTGGATGATGGGGACGCTGGTGGCGCTGTAACGCAAAATGAGCGGGGGCGTCGTGCCCGGCGGCATCTGGCGGATCATCGTCTGCGACATCGCCGTCATCTGCGCGATGGCGCCGTCTACGCTCGCCCCCTGCTGGAGATAGAGCTTGATGAGCCCCATGCCGTTGAGACTCAGGCTCTCGACGTGCTCGATGTCGTTGACCGTCGTCGTCAGCCCGCGCTCGGCGTTGCTGACGATGCGCTTCTCCATCTCCTCGGGCGGAAGCCCCGGGTAGTTGAAGACGCAGGACAGGACCGGGATGTCGATGCTCGGGAAGATGTCCGTCGGCATCCGCAGGATCGCGACGACCCCGAGGAGCACGATGAGCATCGCCATCACGACGAACGTGTACGGTCGTCGGAGGGCGAGACGGACGATCCACATCGCTCGGGAACCTTAGGAAACGCGGCTGCAGGGGGCAAACCGCGTGTCCTCGGATGCCCTGTCGTTTCGCGTGGTTGCTACAGCTTCGCCCGTGGAGACCGGGGAAAGCGCCTTTTCCAGACGAGACAGGAGTGCCGATCGACGAACGCCGACCTTTTCCGGACGAAGCGAGCCTAGTCGCCGCCCGCCTCGGATCCGCCCTCGCCGCCGCCCTCGTGACCGCCGTCGCCCGTCGGCAGGGTGTAGCCGCAGGAAATCGCACACCCGAGCGCGCACGTGACGCTCGCGTCGACGCCGGTCGTGTTGATGTTCAGGAGGTCCGAGACGGCGCACGTCTGGAAGCCGCCTCCCCCCGCGATGCAGGTCGAGAACGCCTCGAACGCCGCGATGCACGCGCAGTTCTGGTTGCACTCGGCGACGAGCATTGGGCACGCCGTGTTGAGGCACGCGACGCATCCGGCCGCCGTGGCGGTGCCGGCTTCGTTGAGCGCTGCATCCGGAACCGGGATCGACGCGAGGGTCGCATCCGGCACGCACACGTCGGGGCCTGCCTCGACCGCCGCTTCGGGGCCCGTCTCGGCCGCCGCCTCGGGCTGAGGCATCGCCTCCATCGTCACGTCGGCAGTCATCCCCGAGTCGACCGGTGTCGACGGAGACGAGGAGCTTCCGCATCCCGCGGCGATTGCGCCGCCGATCGCCGTTGTGGCCGCGAAGCCGAGAAAGATACGCATTGCACGCATGGGAGGACCCTCCTGAAGCGGGGCAGCAAGATACGCGCGGCTCACCCGGTAGCGCAACCGTTCGGTCGGTGGCCTGCTACATAGCCGCCATGCGCTTCAGCCGTACACTTCGCATCCTTCCATTCGCGCTGTGCTTTTCCGCCGCCTGCGGTTCGTCCTCGTCGGGCCCGTCGAACTCGGCGCCCCAGGGGGTCATCGCGCGGTTCGACGTCACGACGGCCCCCGTGCCGGCTTTCATGGCGGTGCCGTTCCCGAGCGACGTCTATCTGCAGGGCGGCAAGGTCGTCGAGATCCCGCAGATGAGCGCGGTGGTGAAGCAGAACTCGAACTTCATCACGCACGAGATCTCGAAGATGGACGGCTTCTCGCGCATCGCCCTCGCGATGTTCTACGTGGACGACACGAGCGCGCCCCCGACGCCCGACGGGCTGCCGGCGTTCGCGAAGCTCGACCCGAAGACGCTCCCGGACAGCGAGAGCGCGTGCCTCGCCGACACGAGCTCGGTGTTCCTCGTCGACCTCGCCGCAACGGATCCGGCGAAGGCGCGCGTCCCGTGCCGCGCCCTCTATCACCAGGACGTCCGCGCACCCGAGTCGAGGACGCACGTGGCCGTCGGTCCCGGGCGCGGTCTCGTGCTGCAGCCCGCGCATCAGTACGCGGCGGTGCTCACCAGCCGCGTGAAGTCGGCCGACGGTCGCGCCGTGCAGGCGAGCGCCGACTTCGAGAGCGTGCGCAGCGGGGGCGGTCACGCACCGGCCGTCTACACGGCGGCGTACACGAAGGTCATGGCGGCCATCGGGAGCGCGCTCGCCAAGGACGGCGCGCAGGTGGTGGCGATCGCGCCGTACACGACGAACGACATGGCCAAGCAGCTCTACACGCTGCGCGACGGCATCGAGTCGGCGCCCGCACCGACGCTCAAGTGGGACGCGCAGTCGCTCGCCCCGATGTCGCCCGCGCTCTTCGCGACGAGC
>DATJYG010000474.1:0-2725 GCA_035499695.1 Polyangiaceae bacterium | reverse complement strand
GTGATGGTCGCCCACGCCCGGCGACGGCTGCTTGACGCCTGGCTCTCCGAGCGGGGCTGGGAGAACCGCATGCACGCCGCCTGCCACGGCCTGCTCAGCGGCGTCGCACGAGCGCCGAAGGGACCGCGGCTCGTCCTCGTGGAGTCTCTCGGGATCGGCCCGCCGGCGCGCGAGCGGATGCAGCTCGCCGGCCAGGTCTTCGAGCGGAGCGTCGCGACGGCGTTCTCGCTGGCGCCCGAGCAGGTGGCCTATCCCCGCCTCACCCCGAGGGTCGTCGTCACTGGTGTGCGGAACATCGTCTTCAACAGGCTTCTCGAGCGCCGCCACCGCGAGCTCCCCGAGCTCTCCGACGAAATCCTCGACTGGGTGGAGGCCTACCGGATGCCGTCCGGCATGCGCCTGCGCATGCTCACTCTCACCCGCACGCCGCACCTGCCGCCCGCGCCCGCCGCCTTCCTGACCACGGAGGACAAGCGCGCGCGAGTGCTCGGCTCGGTCGTCCACCTCACGCTCGACGAAGGCTACGCGTCCCTGACCGATCCGCAGATCGCACAGTTCGCTGGCGTCTCCACCGAGGCCTTCCACCGTTACTTCCGCAACAAGGAGGAATGCTTCCTCGCGGTTCTCGACGAATTCGTCGCCGAAACGCTGGCGGCTGTGCGCCCGGCGCTCGACGACGCGGCGAGCTGGGAGGAGGCCGCGTGTCGGGCGACCGACGCGTTCGTCGCCCACCTCGTGGCGCACGAGGCGCTCCTGCGCCTCGCGTTCATCGACCTCTTCGAAGTCGGGCCCGCCATGATCGGGCGGATGACCCGCTCGGTCGCCGACTTCACGGCGATGCTGACGGAGGGCGCGCCCAGCCCCGCGCGGGGGCCGCGGATCGCTCAGGAGGCGGTCACCGGAGCGCTCTGGGGCGTGATCTCGACGTTCGTGTCGAACAACCGACTCTCGCGGCTGCCCGCGCTCGTCGACCACCTCTCCTTCACCTTGCTCGCTCCCTACGTCGGCGCGCGGCGGGCACTCGAGGCGCTCGCCGAAACGCAGCGCCGGGCATCCGCCGCCTGACCCCCGCGCCGGTCCGCCCGCTCTGCGAAGGTGCAGCCGTGAGCAGCGAAACGGAGCGACGACGCCTGCGGCGCGTCGGCCACAAGGGCGCCGCGCACATCGAGCCCGGGAACACCCTCGCGAGCTTCGACGCAGCCCGGGTGCACGGCGTGGACATGATCGAGCTCGATGTGCTGAGCGAGCGGGAGGGAGGCGGTGGCCGCCTGGTCGTCGCGCACGACTACGAGGACGCGCGCGACCGCGATCCGATCACCTTCGAGGAGGCGCTCGCGCACCTCGCCGGCCCCGAGTTCGAGGGCATCGAACTCGACGTCGACGTCAAGCTCCCCGGATACGAGATGCGCGTCGTCGAGGCGCTGCGAGAGCACCAGCTGATCGAGCGCACGCTGATCAGCGGCATGTTCACCCAGGGCCTTTCGCAGATCAGAGCGGCCGAGCCCGCACTGCGCCTCGGCTGGTCGGTCCCTCGCGTGCGACGCGACTACACGACCGACATGCTCACGGCGATCCCGGCGCTCGCGATCCTCACCGGCTATCGCGCGATGCTGCCCAGGAAAGCCCGTGCAGCGCTGCTCGACGGCCGCTACGACGCGATCATGGCTCATTGGCGGGTGGTCACGCCGGCGCTGCTGAAGGCGGTGCGCGAGGGCGGGGGCGAGCTCTACGTGTGGACCGTCGACGACGCCCGCAGGATCGAGCAGCTGACCGCAATGGGAGTCGACGGGATCATCACCAACGACCCGCGGCTCTTCGTGGACGCCTCAGCCGATTGAACAGGTCGCTGCGCTGTAACCCGCAGGGTCGGCGCCGGCGAGGCTCTTGTGACCGGCGCTCGTGGGACGGCTGATCGACTGCATCACCGACTTGCCGCGCCGCCACTGATATTCGACGACGCCCCGAAGATCGGCGGCCGGCTTGCCGGGGCGTGGGACGAGCTGGAAGCTTCGCCCGCCCTGGCGGACGTCGCTGCCGGGGCCGACGAACACGAAGCCACCAGAGCGGGCGCTCGACAGGTCGACCCACTTCTTCGTGGCGGTGTTCATGTACTGCAGGCGGAAGCGCATGTACATCTTGTCGTGGGCGTGCTTGTCGCCCGGCATCGAACCGCGGACGCCGACCGTGTTCGGCTGATCGGCGGGGCTGCACACGTCGATCGTCGCCCAGAGTTCGCGTGATCGCAGCAGCGCCTTCATCAAGGCCGATTCGCCTGTCGAGTGCGGCGCGGGCGCGGGCGCGCCGACGGCGCCCGCGGGCAGCAGCATCAGCCCCACGAGGACGGTCACGAGCAGTCTTGTGCGGTTGCCGGCGAACATCGTCTGACCATACATCCGAACCCAGTCGCGCCCCCTTGGTTGCGGAGGCCGTTGTGGTATTCCTGCGGCGTGGACTCAGGCTCAGGGGACGTCGTCGAGCTACTCGGGCGAGTGCCCGCGTTCTCGACCCTCGAGCGGCAGGACCTCGAGCGCATCGCTCAGGTCGCCGTGCCCCGGACGTTCGAGTCCGGTCAGGCCGTCTTCCGCGAGGGCGACGCGAGCGACACCTGCTACGTGGTGCGCGATGGCCACGCACGCGCGATCCGCACCCACGGCGACGGCCGCACGATCACGCTCGCGAGCTTTGGCCCTGGCGACATCTTCGGTGAGCTCGCGATGTTCGAGGA
>DATJYG010000473.1:0-3804 GCA_035499695.1 Polyangiaceae bacterium | reverse complement strand
TGTTCGAGCCCACTCGACCACCCCCGCCGGACCGACTAAACCCATCTCCCTCACGCATGGCCGAACAGCCGCCGACCCCTCCCACGCCGCCCGGTCCGTCCGCCCCGGGGTCCAACCAGAAGGTCCCCATCTCCATCCAGGAGGAGATGCGCACCTCCTACCTGGACTACGCGATGAGCGTCATCATCGGGCGCGCCATCCCGGACGTCCGCGACGGCCTCAAGCCCGTCCACCGGCGCATCCTCTACAGCGCGTACGAGCAGGGGCTGCTGCCCACCTCGAGCTACCGCAAGAGCGCCACCATCGTCGGCGACGTGCTCGGCAAGTACCACCCGCACGGGGACCTCTCGGTCTACGACGCGATGGTCCGCCTCGCCCAGGGCTTCTCGATGCGGTACACGCTCATCGACGGCCAGGGCAACTACGGCTCGATCGACGGCGACGCCGCCGCCGCCTACCGCTACACCGAGGCTCGCCTCGCCAAGGTCGGCGCCGAGCTCCTCACGGACATCGAGAAGGAGTGCGTCGACTTCGTCGGGAACTTCGACGACCGGCTGCAGGAGCCCACCGTCCTTCCCTCTCGCGTGCCGAACCTCCTGGTCAACGGCAGCGGCGGCATCGCCGTCGGCATGGCCACGAACATCCCGCCGCACAACCTCGGCGAGACGATCGACGCGACGATCCACCTGATGCGGCAACCGGATGCGTCGATCGACGACCTGATCCGGATCATTCCGGGCCCGGACTTCCCCACCGCGGGGCTCATCTTCGGCCGTTCGGGAATCGAGGCGGCGTATCGCACCGGCCGCGGCACCATCGTGATGCGCGCTCGCCTCGACGTCGAGAAGTCCCCAGGACGCGGCGAGAAGGAGCAGATCGTCGTCACCGAGTTCCCGTATCAGGTGAACAAGGCCAAGACGGCGGCGCACATCGCGGAGCTCGTTCGCGACAAGAAGCTCGAAGGCATCGGCGAGGTGCGCGACGAGAGCGATCGCGACGGGATCCGGCTCGTCATCGAGCTGAAGAAGGACGTGATCCCGCAGATCGTCATCAACCAGCTCTATCGCCAGACGGACCTGCAGACGTCGTTCGGGGTCATCAATCTCGCAATCGCCCAGGGCCGGCCCGCGGTCCTCAACCTCAAGGAGACGCTCGAGGCCTTCATCGGCCACCGGCGCGACGTCGTCACCCGACGCACGCGTTACGAGCTGCGGCAGGCCGAGGCGCAGCGCGAGATCGTCGAGGGCCTCGGGGTCGCCATCACCGACGTGGACCTCGTCGTGAAGACGATCCGCCAGAGCGCCGATCCCGACGTCGCCAAGAAGGCCCTCATGGAGCTGCCGCTCGAGGGGCTCGAGGCGTTCGTCAAGCGAGCCGGCCGCCCGCAGAGCGAGATCGACGAGGCCAAGAAGCGCAAGCCGTACCACCTGAGCGAGCGGCAGGCGAAGGCGATCCTCGAGATGCGCCTCTCGCGCCTCACGGGGCTCGAGCAGGAGAAGCTCGCCAAGGAGTACGCCGAGCTGTGCGAAGCGATCGCGCGCTACAGGGCGATCCTCGCGAGCCCCAAGCTCCTCGACGACGTCATCGTGATGGAGCTCGAGGAGATCCGGAGCAAGTACGCCGACAAGCGGCGCACCGAGATCGTCGAGAACGACGGCGAGATCCAGGACGAAGACCTGATCCAGCAGGAGGACATGGTCGTCACGATCTCGCACGCCGGGTACATCAAGCGCACGACGCCCAAGGACTACCGGGCGCAGAAGCGCGGCGGCAAGGGTCGCATCGGCATGGAGGCGCGAGAGGAGGACTGGGTCACCCAGCTCTTCGTCGCGTCGACGCACGCCTACGTCTTCTTCTTCAGCGACAAGGGCAAGGTGTACGTCAAGAAGGTCTACGAGATCCCGCAGGCCGCGCGCACGAGCAAGGGCCGGGCGATCGTGAACTTCATCGGCATCGAGGCGGGCGAGAAGATCGCGGCGATCGTCGAGGTGCCGACGATCGAGAAGGGCAAGTTCGTCGTCACCCTGACGAAGAACGGGCAGATCAAGAAGACCGAGCTCGACGCGTACGAGAACTTCCGCGAGAAGGGCATCATCGGCGTCAAGGTCGACGACGGGGACCAGCTCCTCAACGCGTCGCTGACCGACGGGACGCGCGAGCTCCTCATCGCGACGAAGCTCGGGCAGAGCATCCGGTTCTCCGAGGACCAGGTGCGCGCCATGGGCCGAGCGGCGTACGGCGTGAAGGGCATCGAGATCGGCGAGGGCGACGAGGTCGTGGGGCTCGAGGTGAGCGATCCGCAGCGGCCGCACGTGCTCGCGGTGTGCGCCAACGGCTACGGCAAGCGGACGCACATCGACGAGTTCCGCCAGCAGAACCGCGGCGGCAAGGGCATCATCCTCATCGACGCGAGCGAGCGGAACGGCCCCGTCGTGGGCATCAAGCTCGTGAAGGACGGCGACGAGGTCATGCTCATCACCGACAAGGGGCAGACGCTCCGCACCCGCGTCGACGAGATCCGCGAGACGGGCCGCAACGCGCAGGGCGTGAAGATCATGACGACCGGCGAGGGCGAGCGCATCGTCGCCCTCGAGCGCCTGGCCGAGAGCGGGTCGGGCTTCGAGGGCACGGGCGGCGAGAGCATGCCCCCGCCCCCGAATGGTGACGGCGATGGTGGCGGCGGTGGGAGCATCCCGCCGCCTCCCTCCGACGAGCTCAATTGAATCCTCCGAAGCTCACGGCCAAGGAGCGACGCGATCGCCTGAAGAAGGCGCCCTCGATCGCTCCGAAGACCCTGGCGAAGCTCGCGAAGCAACACCCGACGGCTCACTGTGAGCTCGACCATCGTTCCCCGTTCGAGCTCATCGTGTCCGTGGTCCTGAGCGCCCAGACCACGGATGTGAACGTGAACAAGGCGACTCCCGCCCTCTTCGCCAAGTATCCCGACGCGAAGGCCATGGCCAAGGCGGAGCCGAAGGATCTGGAGCCCCTCGTCTCCTCCCTCGGTTTCTTCCGCATGAAGTCCAAATCCCTCTCGGGTCTGTCGCGAGCCCTCGTCGAGAGGCACGGAGGCGAGGTGCCTCAGACCATGGAGGAGCTCGTGAAGCTCCCCGGTGTGGGGCGGAAGACTGCGAACGTGGTCCTCGGGGTGTTGTGGAACAAGCCCGAAGGGGTCGTGGTCGATACCCACGTCATGCGGCTCTCCCAGCGCCTGGGATGGTCGAAGAACAAGGAGCCCGAGAAGATCGAGAAGGATCTATGCGAAGTCCTCCCGCGCAAGGAGTGGGACCACGCGAGCCATGTCCTGATCTTCCACGGGAGGCGTGTGTGCTTCGCGAGGAAGCCAGAGTGCGAGAAGTGCTTCGTCAACGATGTCTGCCCGTCTGCATTCGCGGCAGACCACGTGGGAAGGAAGCCCAAGCGGGATCGATCGCGATAGTTCAGGTCACCCGCTGCTTCGCGTAGCGAATGCCTTCGAGTGCACCCAGCTTCCGGCACGCGTCGTCGACGATGGTGTCGACGATCTCCCGCGGCAGGGTTCCCTCCACGACGATCGAGACGTCGAACGACTCCTCGACGTACCTCACGACGACACCCTCCACGATTCGCCGGAGGACCAGGGGGAAGTCCTCGCTGTCCGGCAGCTTGTCGTGCGGCACGGGCGGCGAGTAGCGCGACTCGTGCAGGGGCCGCTTTTCGAGCACGGCCCTTGGATCCCCCAGACCTTTGAAGAGCGACCGATCGAGGCGGTCGTGCTTGCCACTGAATCGCAGCGCCATGTCGAGCCTCCACAGCTCGTTGCCG
>DATJYG010000472.1:0-3203 GCA_035499695.1 Polyangiaceae bacterium | reverse complement strand
GCGCCTCGGCCACTCGTAGTAGTTCGGGTCGGTGAACTTCTGCTGCGACACCTCGTAGCTGATGATCCCGAAGCCTGCGGTCTTGTTGCCGGTGATCGTGTTGCCGAAGACCTCCACGTCATGGTTGGCCATGACGAAGCTTCCGGTGCCCGCCGGAACGATGCTGACGATGTCCCCCGTCATCGCGAAGTTCTCGGTGTTGTTGTTCTGAATCTTGTTGTTGAACACGCGTACGGCGTGACCGCCTTCTTGTTGAAGGTTGGGCAGGTCGAACACCAGGATGCCGCCGGTGTTGTCGTGCGCGTTGTTGCCGTACACGTCGGCGTCGAACGAGTTCTCGATCTCGATGCCCGCGACGTTCTGGAACGCCTCGTTGTTGCGCACGACGATGTTCTGCGACTGGCCGATGTAGATGCCCGAGTCCGCAGCGCCGCTGATCTTGCAGTCCTCGATCAGCACGTTCTTGTCTTGCACCGGGTAGACGCCGTAGGCGCCGTCGGTGTGGTTCATCGCGGTCCAGGTGACCTCGAGGGACTTGAAGGTCATGCCGGTGACGGAGAGCGTCTTGAACGCGTTGTTGACCGAGTCCTTGACCGTGAGCGACTCGATCGTGAGGTTGTTCATCGGGCCTTGCGCGAAGATGGCGTCGTCTGCCTGCGTCTGGCCGTGGAAGTCGAGGATCGTCTTGCCCATGCCGGCGCCGACGACGGTCACGTCGTTCGCCATGCCGAGCGCGAGCTGCATGTTGAACTCGTAGGTGCCCGCCTCGAAGACGATGGTGTCGCCGGTGCCGACGCTGGCGAAGTCGGCCGAGATGTCCGTCTCGCTCGTCGACGGGCACACGACCATGCACTTGCCCTTGCCGGTGCAGAGAGAGCTGGTCGACGGGCACGACGAGCCCCCCGATCCGGAGGAACTGCTGCAGGCCACGAACGCGCCCAACGCGATGGGCACGGCGATCCAGATACCCCTCACGGCGTCTCTCTTACCACGGAAGGGTCCGCCGCGCTGCGCACCCGGTATAGGTAGAAGTTCTCCTCCTCGATCATCGAGTCGTAGAGCTCGGCGAGGCGGACGACGCGGCGGCCGTCCACGAGCTCCGGGAGAAGCGGGCGGTTCATGATGAGCACGGGGTCTTGCCCTCGTTCGCGACCGAGTCGCTCGGTGTAGTCGAGCGTCTGCACGTCGGTGGGCTCCCACTTTCGATCGCGCGTCCACTTCACGTACGAGAAGGTGCGTCCGGTGCGAGGGGAGTACGCGACGGCGTGCGGGCCGAGTTGCCCGAGGACCGCGATGGCCGGGTAGTCCATCTCGGCGACGAGGAGCGCGTCGGCCAGACCATCGGCGCGCAGGGCGTCGGCGGCGCGCTTGCCGGACGAGAAGACGTACTTGGCGTCCCAGTACAACGCGATGGGCGTGCCGGCCACCTGCGCGAGGAGCACGACGGCGAGCGTGGCTCGCAGCGCCTTTCCGCGCGCGCGAGAGATCCACGTGGCCATCAGGAAGAGCACGTAGAAGAAGCCGTGGTGGCGCACGTCGCCGCCGTAGACGAGCGCGAAGAGCGCGACGAGCAGAAGCGACCCGAGACCGAAGAGGATCGCCGCCGTCCGCTCGCGCCAGAGGAGGAAGAGGATCCACGCCGCCACGGCGATCGAGACCCAGAGGGCGATGCGCCGGAACGGGTCCCACCACATGAGGGCGTTCGAGTTCCAGAAGAAGAAGTCGTCGTGCGGCACCGGGAAGAGCCCCACGAGCAGCCGCGTCGGGGCCGTGTCGTCGGGCAGCTCCTTCGGCCAGCCCACGTGAGCGACGGTCGAATCGGCCGGCGGCCACGTGCACGCCGCGGCGAAGAGGCCCGCGGCGAGCGCCGACGCGATGGGGATCGACGCGCGGCGTGCGAGCGGGTCGCCCCGTCGAACCATCCCGATCCACTCGATGCCGAGCGCCGCGGCGTACGCGGCGACGACCATGGTCCCCACGGTGGTGGTCAGCGCGAGGGCTGCCAGGAGCAGTGACGTCGCGAGGGGCCGCTCGAATCGCCACGGGTGACGCAAGCAGATGAGAAGCGCGAGAAGCAGCGCCAGCCCGTAGCAGCGGCTCAGGGCGACGTACTCGTAGGCGAGGAAGTAGCCGAACGGGAAGAGCGCGCGCATCCAGCGCGGCAGCGGCGCCAGCGCCGCGAAGACCCAGACCACGCCGCACGCCAGCGCAACGTGCACCACCTGCATCGCACGCGGGTCCATCGTCACCCGCTGCAGCAGCCAGAGCAGCAGGTACCAGAGCGGCGGCTGCCCGTCGTACGCGCGCCCCTGGACGACGGCCCACGGCGTCGCCGCGTCGCGGGCGACGAGCCAGCAGTGAAGCTCGTCGCGCCACATCTCGTGGTGCCAGATGGCGAACAGAGCCACCGGCAGATACGCGCACAGGACGACCGCGGCGAAGACCCGGTCCGGCCGCCGATGCTCGATCACGCGCGCCACCTTACAACGCGTTAGACTGCGCGCGATGCTTCCGCGAACTGCGTCTCTCGCTTGCCTTGCCTGCGTCGCCCTCGCGGCGTGCGAGTCCCCTGCCCCGCCGGCGCCCGCCGCGCCGTCTGCTCCGACGGCCAGCGCACCCGAGGCGCCTGCGGCATCCGCGGCCCCCGCCTCCGATGGGCCCACCCGCGAGCAGCAGCGCCCACTGGATCTCGTGAGCTTCTGCCCGCACGACCTGCGCCTCTACTACGGAGACCAGCCGAACGACGGCAAGGGCACCAACGTGACGGTCAGCCAGGGGGCCAACCTGGCGGTCCCGCGCAACCCGGACGGCTCGGTCGTCGTGTGGGTCGTCGACGAGAAGGGCAACGGCCTGGCCTCGGTCCACGTGACCAGGCGCATGAAGCACGTGCGCATCAACACCGACTGCGCCCGCATCGACGCAAACTGACGGCCGCTCACACCTTCAGCGCCGACAGATCGAGCCGCCCGCGCGCGTCGAGCGGCGGGCACCAATAGTAGCCACCGCTCACGGCGCGCGAGAAGGAGAGAAGCCCGTCGACGATCCCGTCCTCGACGCCCGACATGCGGCGGAGCACGCGCTCGAAGCGATCGAGCGACTCCCCGTACGCCACGAAGTAGAGGCCGCTCTCCTCCGCGCCTCCCCACGGCATCGAACGTCGGACCATGAAGGCGGGGGGATCGAAGCTCTCCTGTGCGGTCCGT
>DATJYG010000471.1:0-4269 GCA_035499695.1 Polyangiaceae bacterium | reverse complement strand
ACGCCCAGATCGTTCGACGGGGCCGGGTACACCTCGAGCCGGATCGGCCTCCCGCGCGAGGACACGAACTCCTCGACGAGCGTGCGGTGCTCGGCCACCGCGGTCACGTGAGGGCACGGCTGTCGCGCGCAGCGCTTGAGGAACAGCTCGTTGCAGCGCTTGCCGATGATCTGGCTCTCGTCGAGCCGCAGCCACTTGGCCATCGTGCGGTTGACCCGCACGACGCGCCGATCGGCGTCGAGCATGGCGAAGCTCTGCTCGAAGTGCTCGACGGCCCCCTGCCACACGAGCTCGACCTGCTCGTGCTCGACATGGGCGCGCTGCTCGGCCTCGACGAGGTCCGTCACGTCCTGCAGCGCCGACACGATGAAGCGCTCGCCGAGGATCTCGACGGGCCCCGCGCGCGGCACGACCCACACGATGCTTCCGTCCTTGCGGCGATGGGCGCGTCGATCCAGCGTCGTCGCGTCGCCGCGCATCGCGCGCCCGAGGTCGTCCACGAGCTCGCGGCGCGGGGCGGCCATGAAGTCGTGGATGCGCATCCCGAGCAGCTCGTCGAGCGACCACCCGTACTGCGCCAGGGCCGCGGCGTTGGCGGACACGAACCGCCCTTCGCCGTCGACGACGATGACCGGAACGCGCCCGTGCTCGAAGAACGCGCCGAGCGCTGCGCGGATAGCCTGCGCTTTCTGGACCATCTCCCCCACGGCCAGGCGCATCGTAGCAGCTCAGCGCGGGGGGAAAAGGGCACGCCCCTGCCAGGCGGGCAGCTCGCGCAGCTCGGCCCATACCTCGCGAGCCGAGGCATAGCGGAACTGCTCGCGACGACGAAGCATCTTGGCGACGAGCGCGCCGAGCGGCGTGCCGATCTGCTCGGCGCGGTGGCGCGGGACGCCCTCGGCGACGCAGCGCACGAGCTCGGGGTACGGCACGCCGGTCGGGATGGCGCTCTCGCCGGTGAGCATCCAGTAGAGGAGGAGCCCGACCTGGTAGATGTCCGACTGCTTGCCGGTGTACCCGGTGGCGATGATCTCGGGCGCCATGATGGCGTGGTGCACGACGTTCGGGCGGATGGCGGGGAGGCCGCGCATCTCGGTGCTCAGGCCGAAGTCGCTGATCTTCACGTCGGGGCGATCGCGGCCGTCGACGATGAGGACGTTGCCGGGGTGCAGGTCGTCGTGGAGGACGTCGTTGTCGTGCAGAAACTGAACTGCGGCGAGGAGCTGCCGGGCGAGCTCGATGACGAGCCCCTCCTGCATGGGGACGCCGAGCATCTCGGTCAGCGCGTGGTCGCAGCGCTCGAGCGCGAGATAGAAGAGCGAGTCCTGCTCGAAGGCGTCGAAGATGTAGACGACGTTCGGGTGGCGCAAGGTGAGCAGGCGCTGGACCTCGTGCGCCCACTCGGCCTGGACCTGCTGGTAGGGGCGGTTGGCCGGGCGGAACATCTTGACCGCGTAGGTCTGGTCGAACGGTCCGATGCACGCGTAGACCGCGCCGAACTCCCCCGAGCCGATGACCTCGCGCACCCGGTACTCGCCGCGGAGCGAGCGCAGGACGGTTCCGACGGCCGGGTAGCGGACGGACATGGCGCCGGTCACTGCGCGGGTGGGCGGCAACGTGCCGGGCACGACGAGGACATTAGCATCCGGCGGGGTCGGGTATCCTGGCCGTCCCATGTCGCTCCGAGCCACCGCCGAGCATCGCCGCATCGAGGAAGCGCGTGATCCGGCGTGCAAGTGGAGGCGCTGGGGGCCGTACCTGCCCGAGCGGCAGTGGGGCACGGTGCGCGAGGACTACTCGGCCGACGGCGAAGCCTGGGACTACTTCCCGTTCGACCACGCGCACCTGCGCGCGTACCGCTGGGGCGAGGATGGCCTGCTCGGGATGTGCGACAACCGCGGGCTCGTCTGCTTCGGCACGGCGCTCTGGAACGGCGCGGACTCGATCCTCAAGGAGCGGCTCTTCGGCCTCTCGGGGAAAGAGGGCAACCACGGCGAGGACGTGAAGGAGCTCTACTGGTACGAGGACGCGACGCCGACGACCTCGTACGCACGGGCGCTCTACAAGTACCCGCAGCGCGCGTTTCCCTACGAGGAGCTCCGCAGCGGCGCGCGCGCCGCGCACAAGCACGATCGGGAGCCGGAGATCCTCGACTCGGGCATCTTCGACGGCGACCGGTACTTCGACGTGCGCGTCGAGTACGCGAAGGAAGACCCGAACGACGTGCTCGTGCGCATCACGGCGACCAACCGCGGGCGCGAGCCGGCGCCGCTCGTGGTGGTGCCGCAGCTATGGTTCCGGAACACCTGGAGCTGGGCGACGGACGGGAAGCGCCCTGAGCTCTTCGCGCTCGAGCCGTTCGGCGACGTGCACGTCGTCGAGACGGTGCACGAGCACCTCGGGCACTTCTGGCTCTACGTCGACGGCGCGCAGGAGCTCATGTTCACCGAGAACGAGAGCAACGCGGCGCGGCTCTGGAAGTCGCCGAACCGCTCGCCGCACGTGAAGGACGCGTTCCACGAGGCCATCGTGCGGAGGCGCCGCGACGCGCTCGCGCCCGAGCCGCGCGGCACCAAGGTCGGTGCGCGCTACTCGCTGTTCCTCGCCCCGGGCGAGAGCGTGTCGATGCGCCTGCGGTACACGGACAAGGCGCGCATGCAGCCCTTCTCGGACTTCGACGGGATCTTCGAGAAGCGCATCCACGAGGCCGACGAGTTCTTCGACTCGGTCGCGCCGCGCAATCTCTCGCCCGACGAGAAGCGCGTCTTCCGCACCTCGATCGCGGGCCTGCACTGGAGCAAGCAGTACTACGCGTACGAGGTGGAGCGCTGGCTGCGCGGCGACCCGACGACGCCGCCGCCGCCCGCGGAGCGCTGGCGCGGGAGGAACCACGAGTGGAGGCACCTCTACAACTCGGAGGTGCTCTCGATGCCCGACAAGTGGGAGTACCCCTGGTACGCCGCGTGGGACCTCGCGTTCCACTGCATCCCGCTCTCGCTCGTCGATCCGGAGTTCGCCAAGCAGCAGCTCACGCTGCTCACGCGCGAGTGGTACATGCACCCGAACGGGCAGATCCCGGCGTACGAGTGGCAGCTCGGCGACGTGAACCCGCCGGTGCACGCGTGGGCGGCGATGCGCGTCTACCAGATCGAGCGGCGCGTCTTCGGCCACGGCGACCGCGCCTTCCTCGAGGGCATCTTCCTCAAGCTGATGCTCAACTTCACCTGGTGGGTGAACCGCAAGGACACGGCGGGGCGCAACGTGTTCGAGGGCGGATTCCTGGGGCTCGACAACATCGGGCTCTTCGACCGGAGCAAGCCGCTGCCCGGGGGAGGGGTGCTCGAGCAGGCCGACGCGACGGCGTGGATGGGCATGTACTGCCTGAACATGCTCGACATCGCGCTGGAGCTGGCGCGCGAGTCGCCGAGCTACCAGGACGTCGCGAACAAGTTCTTCGAGCACTTCCTGCTCATCGCCCACGCGATGAACCACATCGCCGGCGAGGACCGCTCGCTCTGGGACGAGCAGGACGGGTTCTACTACGACGTGATCCGGCGAGCGTCGGGCGAGACGATCCCGGTGCGCGTGCGCTCGATGGTGGGTCTCACGCCGCTCTTCGCGACGTCGACGCTGGAGCCGGACACGGTCGAGCGCTTCCCGGCGTTCTGGAAGCGCGCGCACTGGTTCCTCGAGAACCGGCCGGAGCTCGGCGAGCACTGTCCGCTGATGGAGGTCCCGGGCCGCAGGGAGCGGCGCCTGCTGTCGCTCGTCTCGCAGGACAAGCTGGTGCGCATCCTCGCGCGCATGCTCGACGAGAAGGAGTTCCTCTCGCCGCACGGGCTTCGCTCGCTGTCACGCGCGCACGCCGACCAGCCCTACGAGCTGCACATCGACGGGCAGTCGTTCCGCGTCGACTACGAGCCCGCCGAGAGCAGGACGGGACTCTTCGGGGGCAACTCCAACTGGCGCGGCCCCATCTGGTTCCCGGTGAACTACCTGGTCATCGAGGCGCTGCAGCGGCTCGCGCACTACCACGGTGAATCGCTGAAGATCGAGTGCCCGTCCGGCTCGGGGCGCATGCTGCCCATCTGGGAGGTCTCGGCGGAGCTGTCGCGCCGCCTCATCTCGCTCTTCACGCTCGACACGAAGGGCCTGCGCCCGGCGAACGGCCCCCGGTCGCTCGGCGACCACGTCACCTTCTACGAGTACTTCCACGGCGACACCGGCGAGGGCCTCGGCGCGCGTGCGCAGACCGGCTGGACCGCCCTC
>DATJYG010000470.1:0-10286 GCA_035499695.1 Polyangiaceae bacterium | reverse complement strand
CACTTCGTCACGCAGAACGATCCCGACGGCCAGCGGACCTTCTTCTACGAGGACGACACGGTCATCCCGTTCTACTACGCGCTCGCCAGCACCTTTGCCGTCGGCGACCAGTACCACTGTTCGGTGCTCAGCTCGACGTGGCCGAATCGCTACTTCCTCATGGCTGCGACGTCCTTCGGCATCGGCGACAACTCCTTCTGCACGCTCGACACCGCCGCCCACCCGGTGCCCCAGATCTTCTCGCTGCTCGACGAGGGCGGCCACACGTGGAAGGACTACACGGACGGACCGCACATGGTGCAGTTCTTCCCGTCCTTCGGCTTCCAGAAGTCGACGATCGCGCACTACGGGAACGCGCGCTGCGATCTCTTCTCCGACATCGAGCACGGCACGCTGCCGGACGTTTCCTTCATGATGGGCGACGAGGTCGACGAGAGCAGCGACGAGGGGCCGTCGGACCTTCCGGGCATCGGGGGACAGCTGGTCGAGCGGATCGTGCGCGCCCTCTTCTCGTCGCCCAGCTGGAAGAACACTGCGCTCTTCATCACGTACGACGAGAACGGCGGCCTGGCGGACCACGTGCAACCTGCGCCGGCGTGTCCGCCGGACGGCTACGCGCCGCACGACGGCAACGGCAAACCGCTGACTCCCGGCCGCTTCGATCAGACGGGCTTCCGTGTCCCCTTGATCGTCGTCTCCCCGTACGCCAAGGCTCACTTCGTCTCGCACGTCGTGTACGACCACACTGCGATCACCCGGTTCATCGAGGCGCGATTCGGCCTGCCGGCGCTCACCGCGCGCGACGCCAACGCCACCCCGCCGATGGACATGTTCGACTTCCAGCACCCCGCGTTCCAGACGCCGCCGGACATCTCGGCGCACACGACCGTTCCGGCGCCGATCCTCTCGCAGTGCGGGCAGTCGTACGCACCGACCTGCGGCGGCTGAACGCGGCTGCAGCCGTGATGAGGCGAGAGCGAGCCGTCCTCCGGAGCGTCTTCCAGCGCGCGCTCCTCCTCGCAGCCGCGGGCGGCGCTGCCTGCGCCGAGAGCTGCTCGAGCGCAGCCGGGGGCGAACAGGACGCCGGCGCGACGGACGCGGGCGGGCTCGACGCGATGGCTTCGTCGCGCGACGGCCCCGTCGCCGATGCAGCAGATGCCGGCGACGGCTACGCATGGCCTCCGGGTTGCGGACCCTCACCGCCGGTCGTCTACGACGCGGCTGCCGACGCACCGGGCTGCGCGTTCCGCACGCGCCTGCCGTGCGGCCTCCCGCCGTTCGTGACGAGCATCGACCCGGTCGGCTGCGTGCTCCCGCTGGAGTCGTGCTTGCAGCTCTGCACGGGGATCGCGAGCCCATTTCTCTCGTGCGAGGTCGCCAACGGCTTCGGCTGCGACGTGGAAGCGAGCACCTTCGTCGGCGCGGACGGGGCCCCGGTGGTCGTCGAGTGCGACAAGTGCACGGTCGCCGGTCGTCGCCCCGCTGCGCTGAAGCGAGCCGACGTGCGCGGGCGCGACGTGGTGGCGCGATACCTCGCGCGACTCGCGCATCTCGAGGCGGCGAGCGTCCCGGCGTTCGAGCAGCTCGCCGTCGAGCTGGCGGGTCTGGACGCTCCGGGGGAGCTCGTCCGCGCCGCACGCCGAAGCGCGCGCGACGAGGCCCGTCACGCACGGAGGATGACGGATCTGGCGCGGAGCCACGGGACGGAGCCGCCCGCGGTCCGGATCGGGAGGACCCGCGCGTGCTCGGCGGCCAGCCTGGCGCGGGAGAACGCCGTCGAGGGCTGCGTGCGCGAGACGTTCGGGGCCTTGCTCGCGGCGTGGCAGGCGGACCACGCCCGGGACCGCGCTTTCGCACGGACGATGCAGTGCGTCGCCGCGGACGAGGCCCGGCACGCGGCGCTCGCGTGGTCGATCGCGGCATGGCTCGAGCCGAGGCTCGACGTCGCCGCGCGAAGCGCGGTCCGGTCCGCCCAGCGCCGCGCCGTCGAGTCGCTGAAGCGCGCTTGGAGCCGCTCTCCCCCCGAGCAGCTCGCCCGGTGGGCCGGGCTTCCTTCGGCCCTCGACGCGGCGTGCCTCCTTGCTCACCTGGACGCGGGCCTCTGGAGCAGTCAGCGCGCCTCGTACGGGGCCGGGTCCACGTGGATCATGTGGAGTGAGGCCAGCTTGTCGTCGAACGCCTCGCGCGTCTCGTCGAAGCCCTGGCGGTCGCGCCGCGAGAGGTCCGACAGCTCCTGCGGGTCTCGCGCCAGATCGTAGAGGTGCCACACGGGCCCGCCCTCGTGCATCAGCTTCATCCCCGGTGTCGTGCCGTGGATGATCGCGCGGTGCTGCCCCACGTTGGGCCCCGCCGGCATGTCGCAGTAGACGTCGCGCTCGTCCATCGCCTGCGCGTCGGACGACAGGATGGCCGACGCCGTGCTCTCGCCAGAGAACTGCCCCTCGGGCGGCTGCGGGATGCCCAGCAGGTCGAGCACCGTCGGCGCGAGATCGATGGCGCTGCGCTTGACGTTCACGTGGTGCGGCTTGACGCCCGGCACGTAGACGACGAGCGGCACGTGGACGAGCACGTCCCAGAGGTCCACGCCGTGCCAGTTCATCCCGTGCTCGTCGAACGCCTCCCCGTGGTCGGCGGTCACGATGATCGCGGTCTTCTTGCCCCACGGCTGCGCGTCGATGAACTCGAAGACGCGCCCCAGGTTGTTGTCCGTGAACCAGACCTCGCCGTCGTACATCGGCTTGGACCAGTAGGTCGCGTTCTTGCGGAAGTCGGGCGCGCCGGGATGCGGGACGTAGAGCGCGTGCGGATCGAAGTAGTGCGCCCAGAGGAAGAAGCGGTGCGAGACGTTCACCGGGTCCGAGAGCAGGCGGATGACGGCGTCGCTGATCTCGTCGGACGTCGACGACGAGTCGACGTCGCCCGACGAGTTGTCCGGCATCGCCGACATGTCCCAGATGTCCATGCCCTGCGCGAGCCCGTACTTCGGCTTGAAGTACCAGTGCGACACGACGCCCATCGTGTGGAAGCCCGCGTCCTGCAGGCGCTCGGCGAGGAACTTGTTCTCGGGGAAGTACGTGTCGAAGTGCGCGCCGTCGCGGTACGTCTCGCTCGGGTACTTGCCGATCATCGTCGGCCCGACGCTCTTGCCCGTGTACGACGCGAGCGCGTACTCGTGGTCGAACACGGTGGAGCGCGCGGCGAGCGCGTCGAGGTACGGCGAGACGGGGCGGTCGTAGCCCATGAAGCCGAGGTCCGTGCGGAGCGTGTCGACCGTGATGAGGACCAGGTTCAGGTCCTTCGGTCCCGTGGCGACGTAGGCGGGAGCCGTCGGCGCGGTCGGCGGGCGCTGCGGGCGCGGCTTGGGCAGGTCCGACCCCGAACAGTCCTCGTCGATGCCGTTTCCCGGGATGTCGTTGGCTTGCGGCGAGCGCGTCGGGTCCCAGTCGTCGCAGTCGCCACCGCCGAAGAAGCGTGACGCTCCGTCCTTGTCGTGATCCGTCGCGCGGCGCGCCAGCGCGAGGCCGATGCGACCGAGCGGGGCGCCGAGCTCGATGACGCGCGCGGCCTCGGGGTCCACCTCGAGCGCGTGCGCCTGGTGGACGACCAGGCCCCAGCTGCCCGCGACGATGAGCGCCGAGGCGGCGACGCGCCCCCAGCGTCCCTGACGCGACATGCGCTCCCCCACCGCGGCGCCGATGGAGAGCACCGCGAGGCCGAAGAGCGGGCGCAGGTCGAGCTCGTGGCGCGCGAGCACGCCCAGGATCGCCAGCGGCGTGTGCCCGTTGCCGCTCTCGTCTCCGATGCGCGTGCCGGCCGCGAGGCACGCGAGGGCGAAGGACGTGCCGCACACGCCGGAGACGATCGGCCCCACCTGCGCCGTCACCGTGCGCGCCGCCACCGGGACGGTCGCGAACATCGCGCAGCACGAGAGCAGCAGGGCGACCGCCGACGTCGCCGCCATCGCCGCGCCCGCCGCCGCCGGCGCCGCACCGTGCGCCAGGACCGCGCGCGCCGCGTGCGCGGTCGCGACGATCCACACGAGCGTCGCGGTCGGCGCCAGGAGGAACACCGCGGCCCACCTCGCGCGCCGCTCGCCCTCGAGGACGCGGACGCGCGCGCGCACCGCCCAGAACCCCCAGCGCCGGCGCGGATCCATCAGCAGCCCGGCGGCACCCACGCCGATGCCGACGAGGGTCGCGATGGGCACGAGGACGGCCTCGTCGCCGAGCACGATCTGCCGGATAGGGATCTGCCACTCGTTCGCCGCGTGCAGCGCCTCGAACACCGCGACGAGCCACGCGACGAGCACGGCGCCGCTGATGGCGAGCAGGGGGCGGGAGAGCCAGCCTCTCAACACGGCGCGCTCCTCACTGCCCCGCCGGTACGTCGGCCTTGACGTCGATCTCCTTCAGCGTCGCGCGCTTGGCCTGGAGCGCCTCCACCATGGGCGACAGCTGCGCCGGGTCGCCGGCGAGGTCCTCGTGCTCGCCGGGGTCGGCCGCGAGATCGTACAGCTGGTACTGCCGCCCGCCGAAGTGCACGAGCTTCTTGCCGGGCGTGGCGCCGTGGATGATGCCCCGGCGCATGTGCGTGTAGGGTCCGTCGGGCATGTCGAGGTACACGTCGCGCTCGGCGTACGAATCGCCGGGCTTCGCGAGCAGGTCGGCGAGCATGCTCTGCCCCGAGAGGTCGCCGGGCTTGGTCTGCACGCGCATCACGTCGAGGATCGTCGGCACGATGTCGATGGCGCTGCGCTTCACCGGCACGCGATGCGGCTGCACGCCCGGCACCCGGACGACGAGCGGGATGCGCATCAGCGGCTCCCAGATTTCCCAGCCGTGCTGGAAGTTGATCCCGTGCTCGGCGAGCGCCTCGCCGTGGTCGCTCGTGACGACCACCACGGTGTCCTTCCACCACGGCTGCGAGCGGGCGTAGTCGAGCAGGCGGCCGATCTGCTGGTCGGTGAACCAGACCTCGCCGTCGTACGCGGCGTGCATCTTCCAGCCCTGGGGATGCGCGGGGTCGGTGAAGTCGGGCGCGCCGTCGTGCGCGACGTACTGCAGGTGCGGGTCGAAGTAGTGCACCCAGAGGAAGAAGCGGCCGGAGCCGGCGTTGCCGTCGAGGAGGCGCTCGCCGGCGTCGGTGAGCTCGCGACTCGTCGTCGTCGAGTCGGTGTCCGTCTGCCCCTGCTTCGGCACCGCGGACAGGTCGAACACGTCGAAGCCCTGCGTCACGCCGAAGCGCTCCTTGAAGTACCAGTGCGAGGCGGCGCCCATGGTGCGCAGCCCCGCGCCCTGCAGGCGCTCGGCGAGGAACGTGTTGCCGGGGGCGTACGTGTTGAAGTGGCCGCCGTCGCGCAGCGTCTCGCTCGGGTAGCGACCGATGAGCATCGGGGCGAGCGCCTTGCCGGTGTACGAGGCCATCGCATAGGCGCGATCGAAGACCACCGACTCGGCGGCGAGCGCGTCGAGGTTCGGCGTCGTCGGCTTGTCGTAGCCGAGGAAGCTGCACTCGCCGGCGCGCAGGGTGTCGACGGTGAGGAGGATCAGGTTGAAGTCGCGCTCGAGCGCCGCGGGGCGAGCGGGGGCGCCGGCGGCGCCGGACGTGGCAGCGCTGGTCGCGACGGAAGTCGGGACCGGCATGTCGGCGCCGGAGCAGTCCTCGTCGATGCCGTTGCCGGCGACGTCGATCGCGAGCGGCGAGATGCGCGGGTCGCGGTCGTTGCAGTCGCCGCCGCCGAAGAGCGCCGAGGCGCCGTCGTGGTCGCGATCGGTCGCCTTGCGCACGACGGCGAGCGCCGAGCGCCCGAGCGGCGCGTGGCGCTCGATGGCGCGGGCGACCGCCGCGTCGTCGTTCAGCGCGTGCGCCTCGCGCGCCGTGACGAGCACCGGCGCCACCACGATCGACAGCGCGACGACGAGCGGCAGCGGACGCGCGGGCCGGCCCGCCAGCGCGAGCGGCCCTATCCACGCGCACGCTGCGATGGCGACCAGGTCGACGATCGGGCGCAGATCGAGCTCGTTTCGCTTGAGGACGCCGAGGATCGCCAGCGGCCCGGCGCCCTCGCCACCCGTGTCGCCCATGGTGACGCCGACGGTCACGACGGCGACGCCCAGCGCGAGCCCGATCCCGCCGGTCGTCGCGGGATCGATCGCCCGGGGCCAGCGCGACGCCGCCGACGCGAGCCCACGCCGCATCGACGGGAGCACCGCGAGCGCCACCGCCGCGAACCCGAGCAGCCACGCGACCGACGACACGGCCAGCGCGCCCCCGGACGCGAGCGGCGCGCCGTCCGCCAGCGCGCGACGCGCGACGTGCGCGGTGGTCACGAGCCACGTGGTCGCGCCGACGCCGGCCAGCAGCGCCAGCGCCGCCGTGCGCGAGCGCGCGAGGACCGGCTCGCAGCGCGCCGCCGCGATGCGCTCCGACGGCGCGAGCGGACGACCCGGCTCGAGGAAGAGCGACGCCGCGGCCACGAGCGCGCCGATGACGAGCGCGATGGGCGCGAGCACCCCGATCTCGGCGAGCACGACCGCACCGAGCGCGGGCGGGTGCGATCCCTCCACCGCAGCGGCGGCCTCGCGGCCCTCGACCAGCGCCACCGCGACCGCCCCGAAGGCGGCGCCCATCAGCGCGAAGACGATGCGGCTGAACGCGCGAGCCACGGGACTCTTGTGTCTATCACGTCACCCCTTTCGGGACCCTCGTCGGGTGTCGCGCTCCGCTCTCTCCGAGCGTGCGGCAGCGCTCGCGCGGGCCATCGGGTGGGCCGCGTCGTAGACACGCATGAGCTGTTCGACCGAGACGTGCGTGTAACGCTGCGTCGTCGAGAGCGACGCGTGCCCGAGCAGCTCCTGGATGGCGCGAAGGTCGGCGCCGCCGTCGAGCATGTGGGTCGCGCACGTGTGGCGCAGCGCGTGCGGGTGCAGATCGGCCCGCCCCGCGCCGAGGGCGCCGTAGCGGTGCACCACCTTCTCGATCTCGCGCCGGTGCATGCGCTTGCCGCGCACGCCGAGGAAGACGGCCCGCACGTCCCCGGGGCCGCTCTTCGCGCCGACGAACGCCGGGCGCACCTCGAGCCACCGCGCCAGCGCCTCGACGCACGCGCGCCCGAGGGGCACGACGCGCTCCTTGCGCCCCTTGCCCACGACGCGCGCCGTCGCCGACCGCACGTCCAGCGCGTCCACGTCGAGCCCGCACGCCTCGCTCACGCGCAGCCCGGAGCCGTAGAGCAGCTCGAGGATCGCGCGGTCGCGGAGCACGACGGGCCTGTCGCCGTCGGCCGCCTCGATGACCTGCTTGGCCGCGTCCACCGAGAGCAGCGTCGGCAGCCCGCGCCGCACCTTGGGCGTCGCCAGCTCGTCGGCCGGGCACGTCGTGACGATGCCCCGCTTGCGCATCCACCGCATCCACGTCCGCGCCGCGGCCACCTTGCGCGCGACCGAGCTCGCCGCGTGCTTTCGCGCGAGCGTCCCGAGCCACCCGCGCAGCAGGTACACGTCGATGGCGCGCACGTCCTCGAGCACCCGCGGCGCCCGCTCCTTCGCGAACGCGACCAGCCCCTTCAGGTCGTCGCCGTACGCCTCGACCGTCCTGGGCGACGCCCGCTTCTCGGACTCCAGGTACACGAGAAACTTGGCGACCGACTCCTCGAGCCTCACACCTACTGCGGCTAACACGTCAGCCGCGGACGGGACCAAATCCAGGAACCGATGCACGTGGAGCTGGAGAGCGACGCCACGGGTCGACGCGTAAGAGTTTGAAGAAGATCAAGAAGATCAAAAGATCAAGAAGGGGGTTTTGTGGTGGCGTCCTCGAGAACCCCCAACAACACCTTTTGATCTTCTGATCTTCTTGATCTTCTTCGAACTCTCACTTGTCTCACTGGCGCGTCGCCTTCAGTCGCCGGCGTACATGCGCTCGATGGCGTCGGCGTACTTGGCGAGAATGACGCGACGCTTGAGCTTCATGGTCGGCGTGAGCTCGCCGGTGGCGGGGGTCCACTCGTCGGCGAGGACCGTGTGGCGCTTGACCTGCTCGACGCGCGAGAAGTGCTCGTTCGCCGCCGCCACGGCGCGGTCGACCTCGGCCAGCACGTCGGGGTGCGACGCGAGATCGCGCACGCTCGCCGCGGTGATGCCGCGCGCGCGCGCCCACGCCGGGGCCACCTCGGGGTCGAGCACGACGAGCGCCGTCACGTACGAGCGGCGGTCGCCGATGGCGATGGCCTGGCTCACGAGCGGGTGGCGCACCAGGGCCGCCTCGATGTTCGCCGGCGAGATGTTCTTGCCGCCCGCGGTGATGATGAGCTCCTTCTTGCGGTCCACGATGGCGACGAATCCGTCGTCGTCGATGGTCGCGATGTCCCCGGTGTGCAGCCACCCGTCGGCGTCCAGCGCCTCGGCGGTCTTCTCGGGGTCCTTGTAGTAGCCCTTCATCACGCTGGGCGCGCGGAAGAGGAGCTCGCCGTCCTCGGCGATGCGCAGCTCGACCCCCGGCTGGGCGCGCCCGACCTTGCCGAGGCGGACCTTCCCGACCGGCTGCGCCGTGCCGACGCACGCGATCTCGCTCATGCCCCACACCTCGTAGAGCTGGACGCCGAGCGCGCAGAAGAACTCGAGCACCTCCCGCGACGACGGCGCCGCGCCCACCACCGCCCGGTCGACGCGATCGAGCCCGATGCGCGCGCGGATCCCGGCGAACACGGGCGCCGCCATCTCGAGCCGCGCCGCCAGGTCGGGCGGCACGGGCTCCCCCCGTTGCTCGAGCCGCACGCGCTCGACGCCCGCCGCGATGGCCGCTTGCACCATCGTCCGCAGCGACTCGTTCTGCTCCGCCGCGAGGCCCGCCTGGATGCCCGCGTAGAGCTTCTCCCAGACACGCGGGACGCTGCCGAAGCGCGTCGGCCGGACCTCGCGCAGCATCTCGAGGAGCTTGGTGGGATCCGGGCAGAAGTTCGTCGTGAAACCGTGCACGACGCCGAGCCAGTGCGACCCCGTTCGCTCGGCCGCGTGGGCGAGCGGCAGGTACGAGATGACCTGAGCGCCCGGCTGGATCGGGTCGTGGCGCGCGAAGGACTCGAACATCCAGAAGACCGCCCGGTGCGTGTCCATGACGCCCTTGGGGTGCCCGGTCGTGCCCGACGTGTAGATGAGCGTCGCCACGTCCTCCGGCTGCACGGCCTTCCACGACGCGTCGAACGCCCCGCCGTCCTTCGCCGCGAGCTGCGCCCCGCGCGCCTCGACGTCCGACCACGCGAGGGCGTTCTCCCCGGCCGCCGCCTCGGGCTCGACCACCACGATGTGCTGCAGCTTGGGCAGACGCGCGAGGACCTGGTGGAAGCGCGCGAGGAACGCCCCGTCCTCGACGATGGCGACCTTCGCCTCGCAGTGCCCCGTGATGTACTCGATCTGCTCGGGCGACAGCGTGTTGTAGAGGCTCACCGGCGTGGCCCCCGCGTGGAGGATCGCCAGGTCCGCGATGACGTGCTCCGGGCGGTTGCGCGTCTGGATCACGGCGAAGTCCCCGCGGCCGAGGCCCAGGTCGCGCAGCGCCAGCGTCATGTCGCGCACGCGCTCGCGATACTGCCGCCACGTGTTGCTCTGCCAGGCGCCGGCCGCGTCCTTCCACCTCAGCGCCGGCTCGTCCGGCCGGGACGCGACGGTGTCGGCGAACGCCGAGCAGAGGGTGCGCCCGGCGATGGCGCGATCCATCTCGCGGCGCAGGGCCTCGAGGTCGTTCCCCATGCGATCGAGGGATACCACGCTAACCTCCCGTGCGGTGGCAGGCTCGCGTTCCCTCCTCGGTCGGCTGTGGTCAGGGACCCGCCGCCTCTGGGAGCGGGCGAAGCGCGAGCACTCGACGCCGCGCGAGGTCGGCTGGTCGGTCGGCGTGGGGGTCTTCAGCGGGTGCACCCCGTTCATCGGCTTCCACCTGGGGATCGCCTTCGTCCTGGCGACGCTCTTCCGGCTCAATCGACTCTGGGCGATGGTCGGATCGCGCGTCTCGACGAACGTGATCTACGTGGCCATCGTCCTGGCGGAGATCCAGGGCGCCCACCGCGCGCGCACCGGCGCCTGGGCGCCGATCACGATGCAGACGGTCTGGGACCACCGCTGGGAGTACGCGAAGGACTGGCTCGCCGGCGCGATGGTGCTCGGAGTGCTGCTCGGCGCGGTGCTCGGCCTCTTCGCCTACCGGGCCGCGCGTCGTTGGGGGAAACAGGAAGACGGGAAGACGGGAAGTGTTGGGAGTTGATACCCACAAACCTTCCCGTCTTCCCGCCT
>DATJYG010000469.1:0-12658 GCA_035499695.1 Polyangiaceae bacterium | reverse complement strand
CTTCCTCCGATAGAGAGCGAGCACGACCCCGCCTGCATCCATGAAGACGATGCTCTCGTTCGAGCTGCTCGACGCGCGAAACCCCAGGCCATCGCAGTAGAACGCGCGAGCCCGGGCGAGGTCCTGCACCCCGAGCGTGACCACGGTGAGGCGCGCCCCGCGCCCGCCAGGAGCCTTCTTCGCTCGGCGCGGCTCGCTGCGCTTGGACCGCTTCGCCTGCTTTCTCTTCTTCGCCGAGGCCATGAGCAATCTTCGCCTGCGGCACGCACCTTGCGCCAGTGCGTGGTGAGCATGGAACGTCACCGACATGCGACCGCGAATCTGCCTTCCCTCAAGCCGCGGCCGCCGCTCGCCGAGCTCTACGAACGCGGCAGGCTCCTTCGCGACAAATGTCCCCGCGGTGCGCACGCGACATGGCGCTCCCCCCCGAGACGAGCCGAGCCCCTCCATTTGCTCCACGCGTCGTGCCTGGGACGGCTCCCCGACCTCGTCCCCGTCCGCTATGGCCGCATGCTGCGCTCGCCGTTCATGTTCTATCGCGGCGCCGCGCTCAACATGGCGGCGGATCTCGCGCACCTGCCCGTGAGCGGCATTCGCGTGCAGGCCTGCGGCGACTGCCATCTCTCGAACTTCGGCGCCTTCGCCACGCCCGAGAGACGCATCGTCGTCGACATCAACGACTTCGATGAAACGCTACCCGCGCCCTGGGAGTGGGACGTGAAGCGACTGGCGACGAGCTTCGTGCTCGCGTCCAGGGAGAACGGCCACACCCAGAGGCAGACGCGTGACGCGGGGCTCGCCTGTGTCCGTGCGTACCGGACGCGCATGGCGGAGCTCAGCCACATGAGCATCCTCGACGTCTGGTACGCGACCACCGAGCTCGAGCCGCTCATCCCGATGGTCCGGGACAGGGGGACGAGGGCGCGGGCGCGCAAGCGTCTCGAGAAGGTCCGCTCGCGCAGCGTCGCCGAGCACGACTTTCCCAAGCTCGTGGCGACCGAAGGCGGCGCGCTGACTTTCAAGGACAACCCGCCGCTCGTCTTTCACCCGCACGACCGGTCGCACGCAGCCTTCGTCGCAACGGTCCGCAAGGCCTTCTGGTCCTATCGCGAGAGCCTCTCCGAGCATCACCGTGCGCTGCTCGATCGCTACGAGCTCATCGACATCGCGATCAAGGTCGTCGGCGTCTCCAGCGTCGGAACGCGCTGCTCGGTGATGCTCATGATGGCGGGCGAGCAGGACCCGCTCTTCCTGCAGATCAAGGAGGCCCAGCGGTCCGTCCTCGAGCCCTACGCGGGGAGGAGCACGTACGCGAACCACGGGCAGCGGGTCGTGGCCGGTCAGCGACGGCTGCAGACGGCGAGCGATCTCTTTCTCGGCTGGACCACAGGCTCCGACGGCCGCCACTACTACGTTCGCCAGCTGAGAGACATGAAGATCAAGCCGCTCGTCGAGGAGTTCCCGCCGAGCGCCATGATCCAGTACGCCAATCTCTGCGGAAACATCCTCGCGCGCGCACACGCGCGCTGCAGCGAGCCGGCAGTCATCAGCGGCTACCTGGGCAGGAGCGACAGGTTCGACGAGGCGATCGCCGACTTCGCGATCGCATACGCCGATCAGACGGAGCGCGACCATCGGGCCCTCGAGAAGGCGGTCCGCGCCGGCGAGGTGGAGGTGCTCACCGAAGCCGCATGAGGAACGACTTCTCCCTCGTGCTGGGAGGTCCGCTCTACCAGCTGTACTTGCGCACGAGGCTGGCGCGACCCCCGCTGGAGCTGCTGCGGCGCCGCATTCTCGCGTTCGTCGGCATCTCGCTGCTTCCGCCGGCGCTCCTGTCGGCTCTCACGGGCCACCTGGCGAGCGGCCCTGCGCCGTTCCTCCTGGACCTGACGAACCTCCAGTTCGTGACGACCCTGCCCCTGCTCGTCGCGGCGGAGGTCGTCGTCCACCACCGGATCCGGCCACTCGTTCCCGAGTTCGTCGACCGCGACCTGATCGCCGTGGACGATCGCTCGCGCTTCGACGAGCTCGTCGCTCGGGCACTGCAGCTCCGCAATTCGATCGTCGCGGAGGTCGCGCTCCTCCTGGTCTCGTTCACGGCCGGCTACTGGCTCTGGCGCTCGTACGCGAGCCTTCACGTCGCCACCTGGTACCTGGTCCCGGTCGACGGATCGATGCGGCTCACCGAAGCCGGAACCTGGCTCGCCTTCGTGAGCTTGCCGATCTCTCGCTTCCTCTTGCTCCGCTGGTACTTCCGATTGTTCGTCTGGTACGCGTTCCTCTGGCGCGTGTCGCGGTTGCGCCTGGGGCTCAACGCGCTGCACGCCGACCGGGCGGGCGGCCTCGGCTTCCTCGGCGAATCGGTGACGGCGTTCACGCCCGTGCTCGTGGCGCAGAGCGCCTACTTCGCGATGCTGCTCGGCAACCAGATCTGGCACGGCGGCGCGAGGCTCTCGGACTTCGCGCACGGGATCGTCACGGTCGTGGTCTTCCTGATGCTGGTGGTGCTCCTTCCGCTCACGTTCTTCGCCGGACAGTTGATCGACGCCAGACTGCGTGACAGCCGTCGATACGGCCAGCTCGCGAGCCACTACTCGAACGCGTTCGACGAGAAGTGGCTCGCCACCGGCGCGAAGCGGAGCGAGCCGCTGCTCGGCACGAGCGACATCCAGTCCCTGGCGGATCTCGCGAACAGCTACGAGGTCGTGCGGGCCACGCGGTTCGTCCCCTTCGGGAAGACCACCGTCGTGCGCCTCGCGATCTGCGTCGTGCTGCCGCTACTTCCGCTCACCTTGACGATGGTCCCCGTCGACAAGCTGCTGGTCGCCCTCGTCAACATCTTCGTGTGACGGGAGCCCGGCGATCCACTCGAGCGCGCGCAGCCCGGGCATGAAGGCGTACTCGCCGCCGCGCATCACGACGAAGCGCGAGAGTCCCTTCAGGCGCCGCGGAATCGGGCGCGTCGGGATGGAGAAGGTGCCGGATCCGTCGTTGGCACCCACGACGGGATCCTCGAGATCGCCCAGGCCGAGAGACGTCCCGCTCTGGATCCACTCGCTCTGCACGAACTCGAACTGCCGCCCGAGATGCGCTCCGACGAACGCGAACATGAGCCCGCGGTCGACGCCGTCGTCCTCGAGCACCCCTTCGGGCAGCTCGGGGCCGTAGGCGGTGCCGCGGCGGATCATCCGGTGGAGCCTCACGACGCCGGCTACCGATGATGCGTCGCGCGGGTTCGCGCGTCGTGCATGAGAGCCGGGAGGCGTCGCGTACCCGATCGGGTCGTCTCCGTAGAGGAAGTGGTTGTTGCGCTCCCGGTCGGCGCCCAGCGCCGGATCGTCGTGCACGGGACACAGCGCGAGCGGAGCGCCGCTCCGCCACCGGCCCATCATCTTGGCCGCGATCCGCTCCAGCTCCTCGGGGCCGGCGGCGTTCTCCGCGAGGTAACGGCGGAACGCGGCCACCCGCTGGTGGAGCTTGCGGAAGGCCACGTACGTCCCGTTGCGCCCGAGGACGTCGGGCCACGGCATCGGCGGCAGGCTCCCGGTCTCGTCGGGGTAGCCGAGGACGAACTCACCGGCCTTCAGCGGCTGCTCGAGTCGGTTGGTCCCGGGGATCCCGCTGCCCTCGACTGCGGGGTGACTGATGCCGTCTCGGTACCCGAAGGGCTCCTTGCCCGTCGCGAGCGCGTGGCAGTCCTGCCGCCAGACGACCTGGATCCCCTGAATGCGACCGAAGACGTCGCGCGCGCGCGCGAACGCCGCCTCGAGCCTGGCCGTCTCGGGGGACACCGCCGTGAGCACGACGTGGACGTCCGGCGTCCCGAGCGGCCGTTCCCAGTGCTCGGGGCTGCTCTCTCCCACGTCCCCGAGCGCGTGCGCCCTCGCGGCCATGCCCTGTCGGAGCTCCCAGGCGAAGCTGTCGAGCGATCGCTGCGGGAGACCGAGCGCCCGCAGACCATGGTGGGTGAGCGCGACGCTGACCCAGGTGTCCTCATCGACCGCGGGGCTGCGCGGATGCGCGGCCGAGGCGACGACCGCGGCGAGGCGCCCGACGAGCTCCCGCCCCGCCTCGCGGTCGTCGATGCGGAAGAGGAGATACGTCGCCGCATACGGAGACGGCCGCGGGCGCAGGACGCCGCTCTGGATGTCGTCCAGCTCCATGGTTCACGCCGCGGCGAGGTTCTTCCAGAAGCGCTCCAGGCTCTCGTCGACTCCGAAGAGCGTGCTGAAGATGGTCGAGTCGGCGATGAGGACGTCGCCGGCTCTGTCGCCGCTCGGCGGCATCCAGACGAGCGCGTTGAACTCGGTGTTCCCCGCGCTCGTGAAGGGATGGGGCCGGGAGAGATCGATGGGCTGCTTCGCGAGGACGCGGACCGACCGGGTGTCGTCCGTCGTCACCGCGTAGTGCGGCAGGTGCATGTGGAAGTTGAAGCGGCGGACGCCACGGAGCCAGCCGCGCGTGTCGAGGTCCATCACCACGCTGAGGGGCGCGCTCTGCGTGGTGCCCTGGACCACGGCGGGGCGCAGGCCCCACCGGTTCTCGACGGGGATGCCGAGGCCCTTCATGAGCGAGCGCGCGTAGCCTCCGAACCGCTGCTGGCGCGGCACCAGCTCGTCGCCGTGGTGCACGTGCTCGACATTGCGCTCCTTCATGTCGGGAGAGGCGCCGACCTCGTGATGCGGACCGATGAGCAGGCAGGTGCCGTCGCGCCGGAGGAACTCGCGAACCGCCTCGATCTCCGCAGCCGTGGCCTGCTGTCCGGTGATGCTGTGGTCGAGACTGAAGATCAGGAGCGTGTCCGCGTCGCCGAGGACTCGCTCGTCGAGGGGCAGCGAGAACCCTGCCTGATCGACCCGCTGGAAGACCGGCACGACGTTCCCGGTCACCTCCTCCACGACCTGCTGGAACTTCACCCAAGCCCAGTAGAAGAGCTCGAGCGACCCCGAGATCCCTTGCTGGAACCTCGATGGGTCCGACCACTGGGGCTCCTCGTACGCCGGCCAGAGCACCCGGCGCACCTCGGTCATGGTCGAGAAGCGGTTGTCGAGCTCCGTCGGCGGGCGATTCGCCTCCCCCGGGTACGTCCAGGAGACGTAGACGCTGACCCGCCGCCGCCCCTTCGCGTAGCTCCGCGGGTGGTGGTTCTGGTTGTACGTCCGCGCGGTCTTCGCTTCGCTCATGGGTGCCCCGCTACTGGAGCTGGTCGAGCATCTCGGTGAGGGCCGCCTTGATCTTGAGCGCCTTCTTGATCTCGTCGCTCGTGACGTAGGGGTACTCGCCGTACTCGAGGAAGCTGTTGCACTGGTGTGCCCGGACGAACTGGACGAACGCGGCGGTGTTCGTCTTCCAGTCCGGGGGGAAGCCTTCGAGGTTCTCGAACGCGGTGTCGATCCCCGTCTTGCGGAAGAGGACCACCGCGTCCTCGGTGTACTTGTCGAAGTCGGTGTCGAAGATCCCCTGGTACATGAACCGGGTGTCGTCGTCGAAGAGGACCCAGCGCAGGTAATGGAGCTTGAGCGGCGCCAGGACGAAGGGATCCGTCTCGAGCGTCGTGGCCAGCCGCTGGCCGTACGCGCGCATCGCGTCCGCGCGGCCCGGCTTGACGTTCGCGATGACCGTGAAGCCGTAGCAGGCCGGCGTCTTGGGGAAGACCGGACCGTACTTCCCCTTCTCGAGGTGTTCGGTCGACTTGGGTATCGCGACGGCCTGAGGTCGGATCTCCATGGCGAGCTCCCGCTCACCGAATTACGTGCTCGCGTGATGGGCCCTTCGCAAGGCCCGGAGCCGAGTCATGCACGAGATCCTGGTGCGCGGATGGGTCGATCTCCTCGCTCGGCTGGACGGTCCGCTGCACTTCCGGTTCATCGTTCAGCCCCTGGTGGCCCTGCTCCTGGGAGCTCGCGCGGGGATCCGAGACGCGCGCGCGGGTGAGCCACCATTCCTGAGCGCACTCCTGCGCTTCCCGGAGCGCCGGGGCCAGCGCGTGAAGGAGGCGCTGCGTGATGTGGCGACGTTGCTGCTCGTCGCGGCTCTCTTGGACTCCGCGTACCAGGTCGCCGTCCACCGGAGCATCTTCCTGCTCGAGCTGGTGATCACGGTTGCGCTGCTGGCGCTCGTGCCCTACCTGCTCGTCCGAGGTCCCATGGCTCGACTGGCTCCCGCAACAGGCGCGGCCGCGCTGGGGCTCGCGCAGCTCGTCGTCGTGATGGTCCTGTTGCTGTTCGCGCCGGCTGGCACCCTGGGATGGGTCGAGGGCTGGGTGTTCCTGAGCATCTTCTTCGGCTCTTCCCTCGCGATCACGATCTACCTCGCGCGAAAGGACCCCGCCCTGCTGCAGCGACGTACCCAGGCAGGCCCGCTCGCCGAGAAGGAGCGGAGCCAGAAGATCATCCAGGGCCTCGCCGGGCTCTCCTTCCTCTCGACGATCGTGTTGCCGGCGCTCGACCACCGTTTCGGGTGGTCGCACGTGCCGCTACCCGTCGTGATCGCGGGCGACGCGCTCGTCGGTCTGGGTTTCGTCGTCGTCTTCTTCGTGTTCCGGGCGAACACGTTCACTTCGGCGGTCATCGAGGTGGCAGCCGAGCAGGGCGTGATCGACACCGGGCCCTACGCGGTCGTTCGACACCCGATGTACGCCGGCGCGCTCGTCCTGCTCGCAGGGATGCCGCTCGCGCTCGGATCCGTCGTCGGGCTCGCGACGTTCCCGTTCTTCGTGGCGATCATCGTGTTGCGCTTGCTGGACGAGGAGCGCTTCCTGCTAGGACATCTGGCGGGGTACGCCGCGTATCGTCAGAAGACGCGGTACCGGTTGATTCCCCACGTTTGGTGACCGCCGACCCGACGTCGAGCGGCAGCTCCACCGTGAACGACGTGCCCTCGGACGGACTGCTCGCCGCGACGATGGTCCCTCCCATCGCCTGCACCAGCGCGCGCACGATGAAGAGCCCCAGGCCCAGGCCGGGGTAGTTTCTCTCGGAGACGCCGCGCTCGAATCGATCGAACACCGCGGCGATTCGATCCGGTGGAATGCCGATGCCGCGATCGCGCACGACGAGGCGCCCCTTCCCATCCTGCTGCGAGACCGTGACGTCGACCGGGCGCCCCTGGCCGAATCTGACGGCATTCGCGAGGAGCTTGTCGACGATGCGCTCGAGCGCCGACGCGTCCCATCGCCCGACGACGGGCGTCTCGCCCTGCAGGGATACGGTGCAGCCCGAACGCGAGATGTTGCTCTCTTCACTCTGGATGCATTCACGTGTGAGGACGAGGAGATCGACCGGCGCGCGATGGATCACGACCGACCCCAGATCCAGTTGCGAGATCAGGATCAGGTCTTCGACGAGCGTGTTCATCCTGCCCACCTGACGCATGGCGTTCGTCTGGAGCGCCGAGGGTGGGCCTTCGACCTTTCGCCCCAGGGCCTCGACCGCCAGTTGCAGGGCCGCGAGCGGGGTGCGTAGCTCGTGGGCGACGAGGACGAGGAACTGGTCGCGGCGACGGACCTCCTGCTCCGCTTGCGCCCGTGCGCCCCGCTCTTCGGCGATCTGGCGCCGGGCCTTGGCCTCTTTCCAGAGAGCGAAGGTGGCCACGGCCGTCGCGAAGACGGAGAGAAGCAAGCTGAACGTGCCTCCGACCATGGCGGCCGTCCACGAGCGGCGTCGGCTCGCCGCGATGGCCTCGAGCTTCTCCGCGGCCTGAGCCGAGTCGTATCGGATGATGGCCTCGAGCTTCGAGTCGAGCTGCTCGATGTCCGGATGCAGCTTTTCCACGAGCTCGTGCGTTGCCGGGTCGAGCTCCCGCGCGGTGGCCTCTCCGATGACCGTCCGGGCAGCCTGGGCTGCAGGCTCGAGGGCCGCCTGAAACTCGCGGTACAGGGATTCCTCTCCGGGAAAGAACGCCAGCCGCTCGTATGCCGCCAGAGAATCACGAAAGCGGTCGCGCGCCTCGCCGGCTCGCACGCGCGATGCCTCGGCCTCGCTCGGGAGGTGGTCCTCCAGCGCGGCCACGTACTCGTCGATGTGAAGTCCGATGCGCTCGAGCTGCGCCCGGGCGTCTTCCAGGCGAACGACGCTGGGCTCCGCGTTTGCCGCGATCTCGTAGATGTTCTTCTCGACGTCGTTCAGCCGATGCTGCGAGAGCCAGAGGGCGACGATGAAGCTCGTCACTACGGCGACGACGGCGACCAGCAGCGGACGAGCGGCAGTGAGCACGCCCCGATGGACGAGCAAACCGTGTGCGCGCGCTGGGCTGTCGGGCTACACGCGCTCGAGCACGGTCGCGATCCCCTGTCCGCCGCCGATGCAGAGGGTGACGACCGCGGTGGCCTTGCCCTGGCGCTCGAGCTCATCGACCGCGGTGCCGAGGAGCATCGCACCGGTAGCGCCCAGCGGATGACCCAGCGCGATGGCGCCGCCGTTCGGATTCACCCGCGCGATGTCGATCCCGAGCTCGCGCACGGTCTGCAAGGGGACCGTGGCGAAGGCCTCGTTGATCTCCCACAGGTCGACGTCGGCCGGCTTCATCTTCGCCTTGGCGAGGGCCTTCCGCGACGCAGGAGCCGGCGCCGTGAGCATGATCACGGGCTCGGCGCCGGCCGTGGCGACGCTCAGGATGCGGGCGCGCGGCTTGAGGCCGTGAGCCTTCACGTACTCCTCCGACGCGAGCATCACGGCGGCGGCGCCGTCGACGATGCCGCTCGAGTTGCCCGCCGTGTGCAAGTGCTGGATGGCCTTCACGTCGGGGTAGCGGGCGAGCGCGATCTGATCGAGCGTCTCGCCCTTGGGTCCGACCGCCGCCGCGCCCATGCCTACGAAGGAGGGCTCCAGCTTCGCGAGCCCCTCGATGGTCGTGTCGGGCCGCGGGTGCTCGTCGGCGGCGAGGAGCACCTGGCCGTCCGGCCCCTTCACCGGCACGATGCTGCGCGAGAAGCGCTTCTCGGCGATGGCGACGCCGGCCTTCTTCTGCGACGAGAGCGCGAATGCATCGAGGTCGGCGCGCGAGAAGCCCTCGCGCGTGGCAATGAGGTCGGCGCTGATCCCCTGCGGCACCTGGAAGACCTTCGCCCGCAGCGCGAGGTTGTTGCCGTCGATGCCCCCGCCGTCCGAGCCCATCGGGACGCGCGACATGCTCTCGACGCCGCCCGCGACGACGACTTCCTGCGCGCCCGAGCCCACCCCCATGGCGCCGAAGTTCACGGCCTGGAGCCCCGAGCCGCAGAACCGGTTCAGGGTGACCCCCGTCACGCCGTCCGGCAGCCCGGCCGCAAGGACCGCGTTGCGCGCGATGTTTGCGCCCTGCTCGTTCACCTCCGACACGCAGCCGACGACCACGTCGTCGATGTCGGCCGTGACGCCGGTCCGCGCGGACAGGGCGCTCAGGACGGTGGCGAGCAGCTCTTGCGGATGGACCGACGACAGGGCGCCCTTTCCGGGCTTTCCACGACCGCGCGGGGTCCGCAGGGCGTCGACGATGTACACGGTGCGCATGGGGTCTCCTCTTGGTGCCTGAGGAGGGATCGTGGGGCCGCCGGCCCCCCGGGTCAACGCCGCTCGCCGCACCCACGGTTCGCGTCTTGCTTGCTGAGCTGGCGTGGCCGAGCCGATCCCTCACGAGGTCTTCGAGCTCGCCCTGGTGCTCTTCCTCTCCTTCCTCGTCGGCATCGAGCGCGAGGAGCACAAGGCGGAAGGGGGACACTACGTATTCGGGGGCGTACGCACCTTCCCGCTGATCGGGTTCGTCGGCTACGGGCTGGCGCGCCTGTCCGGCGGGAACGTGCTTGCGCTGGCCATCGGCTTCGCCGCCGTCGGGGCACTCATGACGGTCTCCTACTGGAACAAGGTGCGCGCAAACCCTGCGGCAGGCGCGACCACCGAGGTGTCGGCGCTCCTGACGTACCTGGTGGGTGCCCTGGTCCATGCGGGTGCGACGTGGACCGCCGTCGCCCTGGGAGTACTCGCCGTGCTTCTGCTCGAGCTGCGCGAGGGGCTCGAGAAGCTGACGGCGCGCATCGCGCGCGAAGAGGTCCTCGCGTTCGCCAAGTTCCTGCTGCTGGCCATCGTCATCCTGCCCGTCCTGCCGGACCGCCCCTTCGGTCCGTTCGCGATCAACCCGTTCCGCACCTGGGTCGTCGTCGTCGTGGTCAGCGGGCTGTCGTATGCGAGCTACGTCCTCCAGAAGTGGTTGCGGCAGAGGGGCGGCGTGCTCGTCACGGCGCTGCTCGGGGGCGCCTACTCTTCCACGGCGACCACCGTCGTCCTGGCTCGCGATGGAAAGGATGCGGACCGCCCGATGCTGTACGCCGGAAGCGCCCTCGCCGCGACGGGCATGATGTACCTGCGGATCATCCTGCTCCTGATGCTGTTCGACGCGGAGCTGGCGCGGTTGCTCGCTCCCTCGTTCTGCGCACTCGGGGGCGCCGCAGCGCTCGTCGGAGCAGCGATGGCGCTGGTCCTCGGCGGCCAGACCCCCATGGCGACACCCACGGAGCGGCCCGCGCGCAACCCGCTCGAGCTGCGACCGGCTTTCCTCTTCGGAGGCGCGTTCGTGGCGATGCTCGTGCTCACCCAGCTCGCTCTCCACCGCGTCGGACCCGCGGGCCTCTACGGTCTCGCCGCGATGATGGGGTTCGGGGACGTCGACCCGTTCGTGCTCGGACTCGCGCAGGGACGGGTGGCGTCGACCGAATCGCTGCACGCCTTGGCGGCAGCAGTCGTCCTGGCCGCATCGGCGAACGGGGTGGCGAAGGCCCTGTACGCGCGGCTGTTCGGCGGTCGCAAGAGTGGCACCCTCATGCTCGCGGCGATTCTTGCTCTCGCCGGCGTGGGGCTCGCGCCGCTGCTCTGGATCTAGGCCGTGCCGGTACTAGCATCGTGCACGTGGTCATCGTGCGTCCCGTCACGAGCGCCGACGTGCCCGGGGTCGTCGCCCTGGTCACGGGCACGCTGGCCGAGTTCGGGCTGCGATTCGGCGAGGGCTCCAAGACCGACGACGAGCTGGCGCACCTGCCCGGCTCCTACGAGCAGAGCGGCGGCGCGTTCTGGGTGGCGGTCGACGAAGGCGGGAGCGTCGTGGGCACGTGCGGCGTGTTCCCCGTCGGCCCCGGAGACATGGAGCTGCGCAAGATGTACCTGCACCCCGGCGCGCGAGGCACGGGCCTGGGGCAACGCCTCCTCGAGGAGTCGGTCTCCTGGTGCCGCGCCCACGGCGCCGGGCGCATCGTGCTCGACACGACCGAGCAGATGACGCGCGCCATCGCCTTCTACGAGGCCAACGGCTTCATCCGCGACGACGCCCAGGTCCGCGGCAGCCGGTGCTCGCGAGGTTACGCGCGACGCATCTGATCGCCGCGAACATCGACCTGTCCTCATCGCGAGGGGCCGCTCGCCGACGGGCTCGGTCAGAGGGGGACCGAGATGGTCACGGTCCCTCCCCAGATCCAGCCGCCGCTCGAGAAGCCGGGCCACCCGGGGTTGTTCGTCTGCAGGCCCTTGGCCCCGGACACCGGGTCGTGCGTCCCGCCGAACACGGCGCCGTCGGGCAGCTCGTCGAGCACGCGCGCGTCGTTCTTCTGGTTGGACCGCGGGATGAGACGATCGGCGAACACCTGGAAGCCCGGCCGGATGTTCGCGGGCAGGTGGAGCCCGACGTCGCCGCCGAGCGCGACGCCGAAGCGGTCGTTGTCGACGTAGTTCGAGCGGCCCACCTGCTCCGGCACCGGCGACGGCACGTAGCGAAAGTCGAGGAAGGCGCGCCCGCTGCGGTACGTCTCGCGCAGCCCGACCGCTCCGCTCAGGGTGTCGTGCCAGGCGAGGTCGGCGCCGTACATCGAGGGGCTGTCCCCGTGGCGATCGAGGTACTGCGACCAGAAGCCGTAGTTGATGGAGCCCACGACCGAGAGCCGCTCCCGCCCGCGCCGCACCACGTCCGCCTCGGCGCCGAGCGCCACCTGCCAGGGCATCCAGTCGAACACGTTCTTCTGCGTCGCGCCGGACTCCGTCCCGGTCGGGAGCGTCGAGTCGATCGTCGTGTTCACGTCGAACGACTCGGGAGCGTGGATGGTGCCTCCGATGCGGAGCCAGGACGTGGGCCGCCAGCGAACGCCGATGGTCGGCGCGACGTCGACCGTCGTCGACACCTTGTTGTTCGTGAGGAGCGTGGAGTAGTTCGTCGCGTCCTGGATGTAGTCCTGCGACGTCGCGGCGCTCGAGAGGGCGAGCGAGACCGCGGCGCCCACGCTCAGCTCGGGCAGGATCTGGAAGGCCGCGCCGAACGCGATCGACACCGCCGTCAGCCGGTCTCCGTAGAGCTCGGGGTGCAGGCTGTTGCTGAAGAGCGCCTCGCGCTCGTCGGGGTAGAACGCCTGCGCCTGGGTGAAGCTCGAGACGGGGAGCATCCCGTAGAGACCCAGGGTGAAACGATCGCGGACCAGGGTCTTCACGAGACCCAGGACGAGGTAGGACCGCGTCACGCCGCTCGTGCCTTGCCCCTGGCGCGGGCGCGCGCCGAAGCCCGGGGCTGGGCACTGGTTGGCCTGGGTGCCGGCGGGGCATCCCTGCTGCAGCCACTGGGTGGGCACGACGTCGTTCGGGAGCGGCTGCAGTCCGCTCGGCGCGGGGACCAGGATGTTGCGACCCGATACGACGGCCGGCACGTCGCC
>DATJYG010000468.1:0-7207 GCA_035499695.1 Polyangiaceae bacterium | reverse complement strand
CCCCTTTGACCGTGGCGAACAGGCGGTCGAGGTCGGCGAGTCTCGAGACGTCGCCCTGCACCCCGGCCACGTTCCGGCCGATCTCGGCGATTGCCGCGTCGAGCTCGCTCTTCCGCCGTCCCGTGATGAAGACGTAGGCTCCGTCCTCGACGAAGCGCTTGGCAGCGGCCTTGCCGATACCCGTGCTGCCGCCGGTGACGACGGCAACTTTCCCATCGAGCTTGCCCATGTCGGGCCTCCTTCCTGCGTCAGGTTCGGCTCGCGCCGCGCGCGGCTGCGATGCCGAGCGCGCGACACGCGCGAATCACGTCATCCGAGAGCGCGGTTCCTTTGAGGGCGCGCGCCAGGCTGAGTCCTCCGACCATCAGCGCGACGAGCCCCAGGGCCAGGGTGCGGCGTGAGGACCCGCGGCTCTTCGGCAGGCACGCCTCCAGCCTCGCGCTCAGAGCTTCGATCTGCTCGGCCAGGGCGGCGCCATGCTCGGGCGCGGTCGTCCCGATCTCGCCGACCACCGCGGGCAAGGGACAGCCCATCGTCCCGGCGTCGCGCTGGGCCGCCGAGAGGTAGCGCTTGAGGATCACCTCCGCCCGGTCGTCCTGCGGCTTCTCCTCGATGCGCTCGAACAGTCGCTCGCGCAGGAGCGCCCCGGTCCGCCGGAGTGCCTCGTCCACGAGCTCCTTCTTCGAGCCGAAGTGCGCGTAGAACCCGCCCACCGTCAGGCCTGCGCCCTTCATGACCTCGGCGACGCCGGCGCCCGATATCCCTCGCTCTCGAACGAGGCGGGAGGCCGACTCGAGGATCGTCTCGTGCGAGCGTTCCTTCTGCTCGACCTTGGCATTCATGCAGGTCCCCTTGACTCGATGTATTACGAGCATCATATGACGGGTATACGACGAGCGCAAGGGGCCCCCGACGGCGCCTGCGAAACGTCGAAGGAGGCGACCATGGCCACGGCACTTCGGATCGAGGGACCCAAGACGACGAAGCACCTGGACCAGCTCCGGGCGCTCGTCCACGGCGAGGCCGAGCCGCCGCCCGTCGCGAAGCTCGTGGGCTTCGACTTCGTCTCGATCGACCTCGGCCGCTCGGTGTTCGAGCTCCAGGCCGGCCGGAAGCACGCGAACCCGATGGGGACGCTCCACGGCGGAATCATCTGCGACCTCGCCGACGCGGCCATGGGCACGGCGATGGCGTCGACGCTCGAGGACGACGAGAGCTTCACCTCGCTGGACCTCACGGTGAAGTTCCTGAAGCCCGTCTGGAACGCCCGGCTCCGCGCGACCGCGCAGCTCGTGAAGCGCACGCGGTCGCTCGGCTTGCTCGAGTGCGAGGTGACCGACGACAAGGGCAGCCTCGTGGCGCGCGTCTACAGCACCTGCATGGTGCTGCGCGGGGAGGACGCGGAAGGACGCTGAGCTAGTGGAACGCGGCGACCTGGATGACCCACTCGCACGATGACGAGACCGACGCCTCGGCGTCGTAGGAGCCGGGGCTGGAGACCACCATGTCTTCGACCATGTCGCCGTCGTCGGTCACCTGGCGCATCGTGTAACCCGTGCCGGGGTCGGTGAACGCGTCCGTCGTCATGCCCGCGCCGACGAGGAGGCTCCGCGCGGCGCTGGTCGAGACGGTGCCGCTGGCGGCGGGGCCCTGGTCGTCGCCGGACCCGTCGGAGGCTCCGTCGAACGGCGCCACCGGATCGAGACCCGAGTACTCGAGGACGCGCAGATCGACCACGTTGGCCCTGGTCGCGAAGGTGACGGTCACCACGTTGGCGGCGGCGTCGGCCGCGGCGATGTTCGGCGCGTAGTAGATGGCCTGCGTGAGGTCTTGCCCGAGCTGGGTCGGCCCCACGGCGAGCTGGTAGACGTTGCCGCTCGAGTCGCTCACGTCGGCGATGTCGGCCGTGGTGTCGTTCCAGCCGATTGCGACGACGTTCAGATCCCCGGCTGACTGCTGCTGCGCGAACGTGGCCGACACCCTGTGCACCGACCCGCCGGGTGTCGACGCAGCCACCTGGACGAACGCGACCGGTCCGAGCGGCGTGCTCTCGTCGCCCGCTTCGCCCTCGTCCCCGGAGTCCGCCGCGGCAGGCGAAGCGTCTTCGTCGCCGGCGTCCATCCTGGGCGACGAGCCTCCGTCTGCGCGCGCGTCCGATCCCGACCCACCTTCGGCAGCGCCGGTCTCGGGCCCACCGGTCCCTCCTTCGGTGTCCGTCGCGGAGGTCGCCGACGGGGCCGCGTCACCGGCGTCGTTCCCGGTCAACCCATCGAGGGGTACGAACATCTCGCACCCGAACGTGGTCGCCGCGAGCGCCGCGCAAGCCCCCCACCTCCATCGGGCCTGCAACCAAATCAAAACAGGGCAGGGTACCACCGCGATCCGCGCGGCGCTCTCCCACACCTTCCCTCACCGCGCGCGAAACGCGTGCGTCAGCGAGGCGTCCGGATGCTCGACGACGACGGCGAGCGCCGCACGACGACGACCGGCGACTCGGTCACTTCCTCGCCCGGCACGGCAGGCTGCGGCGGCGGCTTGTAGACGACCTGCACGTCGACCGCCTTACCCGCGATCGCCGCATCGATCTGCTCGCGGTGCATCACGGCGACGAGCGACTCCCCGTCGTCCTCCGCCGCCGGCTCGGCGGCCTCGCGCAGCACGACCTCCACTTCCTCCTCGACTCCCTCCACCGGCTCCTCGAGCTCGATGGTCCGCGTCCCCCGCAGCCGCCCGCGCACGACGATGGCCCGCCTCATCCCAAGATTGTAGCGCGGGGAAGGTTCAGTCCGCTCCAGCTTCCTTCCACACCGTGCTCCCGGGTGTGACCACGCACGTGCCTGCGTTGCACCCGACCGCCGGCGGAGCGGGACACGGGCACACCAGAGGGTGTGTCGCGCTGAGATCGGAGTCGTACTGCGACTGGGCGCTCGCGCTGATCGCGGCGTTCTCGCATGCGCACGTGTCCGAGCCGCTCCCGCAGAAGGAACCGCTGTACACGGCGATGCAGTCCGAGTCCTGCTTGCACGACCGGTCGTAGTGCGACGCATCGATGCTGCAGGAGGAGTTGTTGCTGCTGCACTGGAAGGAAAGGACCACGGCCCCGAAGAAGCCGGCGGCCCAAAGAAAGGACTCGACCCTCATGGTCGAGGTGTAGCAGCCGTCAGCCCAGGCGCACGATGCCGCGCTCGACGAGCTCCTTGATGGCCGCGAGGGCGTCGAGCGGGTTGAGCATCCCGATGTCGAGGATCTGCCGGATGGTCGACTGCCCGTCGAGAAGCGGGACGATCATGGCGACGCGCCCCTCGAGCAGCTGCGACGAGAGCTGCGCCGGCGACACGGCGATGAGGGGGACGCGATCGAACCCGGCGAATCGCGCCTCGTAGGCCGCGAGCATCGCGCTCTCGGGCGACTGCGGCTCGTCGCGGGACGACGGCGGCGACGCGAGGCTCGACTTGACGCGCGCCGCCTCGAGCTCCACCGGATCGGTGACCGTGGTCGCCTCCTCGCGCGGCGGCGGCAGGGTGACCGGCAGGCGCTTCTTCGAGCGGCGAGGCACGCGATGGAGAGTAGCTCACGACGCCGCGAAGATGGCCGCCCTACCTCAGTGCGCCGGCGATCCCAGGCCGTACAGGTCCGCCGCATTGTCGTGCATCACCATGCGGGCGAGCTCGATCGCGCGCTCGCGGGTGACCTCGCGGTCGCGGACCATGCCGGTCAACGCGATGGCCAGCGCGCGGCGCGCCGTCTCGGTCGCGAGCCAGGTTTGCTCCTCCCATCCGTACCCGGGTGGGCCGTCGAACGCGTCGGTGCCGAAGAGCAGCTTGCCGGGCTTGAACTCGATCCACGCGCGCAGCGTCGTGGCGAGGGCGTGCGGGTAGCGGATGAGGGCCTGCCACGAGAAGTCGGCCCACACGTTCGGCTTCGCCGTCAGGACCATCGCCTCGTTCGTCTCCGGCCACCCGCCGTGCACGATGACGAACTTCGTCGCCTGCAGCTTCGGATCGGTGAAAACGGGCTCCAGCGCGAGGGGCCCGGACTCACTCATCCGGAAGTATGCGCCGGGTCCGAACGCCACGTGGAAGTGCACGGCCAGACCGATGCGTCCCGCTTCCGCAGCGATGCGTCGCAGCAGGTAGTCCTGCCAAGAGCGAGCATGGTGACGCGTACTCCGCGTGGGCGCTGGACCAGGTCGGCATCGAGACGATGATCGCGAACCGTGTGGCGATGGGCCCCGGGCTCGTCGCGCCGCGGTTCCGCTGGGCGGTGTACGTCGACGCCCTGACGTGGCCGCTCGACGTCAGCAGCCTGCGCAAGCGCAGCCCGGACACGTCGGGGTTTCTCCCCGGTGTGGTCAAGGACCTTCATCGCCTGCTCGCCGAGCTGCACGTCGACGCGCCGCCGCCGAAGCTCGCCGACTACATGCGCCTCGTCGTGACGCCGACCCTCGAGGGCGCGGGCCTTCGCCGCGAGCACCCACTGCACGTGCTCCTTGCTGGCGTCGTCGAAGGGGTACTTCCAGAGCGAACGCCACGCGTCGATGTACTCGGGATTGCTCGGACGGATGCGCTGGGGGATGGTGGCGACGAAGTCCTTTCCCACCTGGTCGTAGGACAGCGCGTCCCAGTCTTCGTCCTCCTCGCCGTCCGCGGTGAGCTTCAGCGGATGCGCGTGGTCGTCGATCGCGCGGATGGATCGAATCGCCGCGAGCAGATCGGGGTCGACGTCCGGATCCGCCGGCATCGTCGACGACGAGGCTGCGGGGCCGACGGCTGCGGTGCCGGTCCTCGACGTGGCCAGGACCAGTGGAGCCATCGCGATTGCGAGGAACCCAGCGGCGAAGACACCCCTCCACGGTCCCATGGTCACGCGAGCACGATCTCCCCCGCCGGCTCGGCGAACGCCTTTTCCAGCGCCTCGTCGATGTGCAGGACCCGCGACCACTTCAGATACCCGCCCTTCACGATCGCGAGCAGCGCGCGTCCGTCGGCGAGAGTGTGCGCCTCCTCGAAGATGCCCTCGACCGTCGCGAGCAAACGCAGCTCGGTGCCACGAACGCCCAGCACGTAGGACTTCGCCTTCGCCCCCTTCGCCTTCGTCACCACCGCGAGCCGCTGGCCGCCGAGCGACAGGAGGCGGTCGCTCTTGCCGCACGGGATCGTCGCCACCAGCTTCCATCCGTCACCCTCGCGCGCGCGAAGCTCGAGGACGTTGCCCTTCTTGCCCCGCTGGATGGCGCCGACCATCTCGCCCACCCAGCCTATCGCCAGCAGCGGGTCGGCCGTCTGGCAGCCGACGCGCGCGTCCGCGCCGGCGCACACGACGGTGGCTGCGCCCGTGGCGGGGACGACCTCGACGATCGTCCCGCGACCGCGCTCGAGCATCGCGTCGAATCCCTGCTTGCTCGCATCCACCTCCACCGCGGTCGGTCCGGCGAAGAGGAGGGTCGCGTCGTCGTCACGCCACCCGTGCAGCATCGTGCTGTCGTAGTTCGCGTCGTGCGAGAGCCAACGGACGAGCCGCGGCTCCACCACGCGCGCCTCGGGCTTTGCGCCGCCCCGATCGAAGACGGCCGCCTGGTAGGCGGAGAAGTCGAAGTCCGGCACGGAGGCCGGAATGGCCGCGAAGGCGTAGCGCCCGTGCCAGAAGCGCTCCCAGTCTCCCTCGCCACCGCGGGCCGCATAGAAGAAACGCGAGACCTCCTTGGGCTCCGCATCGCGGTTGTCGCGCTCGGGGCCCGGGTCCGCCACGAGCGCCAGCATCGACCCGGGTAGCGTCGTCTCGCCGCCGGCCGCCGCCTCGCCCGCCTTCGGGCGCTTCAGGTAGTCGTCGAGGTCGGTGCGGATCTCGCTCTTCGGCGTGCCCTGCTCGGCCTCGGCCTCGCGGTACGACGTGACGCGTTCCTCGAGGAAGCTCTCGAGGTCCGACCAGCGCTCGCCGTCGCTCCATCCTTCGTCGTGCACGACCATCCAGATCGACTCGTCATCCGAGGTCCCCGGCACGCGGGTGACGAACGGGTCGCCTCCGCCGGTCGAGCCGAGGAGGATCACGTCGTCGCGGTCCTGGTCGGGAGCTCCGGCGCGGGGTACGCGACCGCCGACGGCGCCGGACGCGCCCTGGGTGTTGAACCAGAAGTCGCCGACCGAGACGGCGCCGGAGTCGTGCTCGGCCAGCGCCGTGAAGAGTGCGCGAAGCTGCGGGCGCGTCTCCTTCGCCAGCCAAGCGCTCACCGTCGGCTCCGGCGCAGGGCGCTTCTTCCGGTCCTGCAGCCCTGCGATCAGCGCGCTCACGTAGCGACCGAGCTTCGGAGGTGGCGGAGGCGCGCCCGCCGCCGGAGCGCCGCCCTCCTCGACGTAACCCTTGCCGACTTTCTCGCGAATCAGCTTCTCGAGCTCGCCCTGCGCCGCCTCCGGCGAGGCGAACGCCTTCGTCTTGGTCTGGCCGCTCGTGCCGACCTTGCCCCAGCGCGTCGTGACGGAGTTGCCCTCCACGGACCCCTCCCAGAACTTGTTCGAACCATCCTCCGTGCAAACGAACCGTCGCGTCGCCATGGTGGGTGGGCCTCCTCGCGGGGTGGAGGACCAGGGTGCACGGCGTTCGCCGAATCAGCAACACACGTCGCTTCGATGCCTCACCCGCCGTCGGGACAGCCGGGCGCGTTGGATCCGAACGGGCAGAGGATGCACTCGTTCTGCACGCAGCGAGGTGTGCCTCCCGCCGCGCACGGGCAGGCCCCGGTCTGCACCGATTGGATCGCCTGGTCGTACTCGGCCAGGCCCGCCATGTTGATCGCCGCTCCGCCGCACGCGCACCCACCGGTGCAGATGATGCCGGGGGTCACGTTCACGCAGTCGGTGTCCTCGCTGCACGAATGGGGGTACTTCGACACCTCGATGTTCACGCACGCGGTGGCGTCCGGGCTGCTCGTCGTGCCCGCGTCGAAAGCGCCGACCGAGTGGCCGACGGTGCACGTGCCGTCGATGCAGTCGGGCGCTGGCCCCTCCCCGCAGAAGCAGGTGCCGGGCTCGATGCCCGCGACCGCCTGCTGGTAGCGCCCGAGCGCACCCGCGTTGATGAACGAACCGCCGCAGCTGCACTGACCGGTGCACACCTCGCCGGCCGTCACCGAGACGCAGTCGGAGGCCTGCTTGCAGGAGCGGTCGTACGTCGAGAGATCGACGTTCACGCAGGTGGCCGCATCCCCGGAGGC
>DATJYG010000467.1:0-4852 GCA_035499695.1 Polyangiaceae bacterium | reverse complement strand
CTCTCCTGGTCACGGCTGGCCCCGCGGCGGCTCGCGCGCAGGGTGCACCCGCCGACGTGCGCGCCCAGCTGCCAGACCCGGCACGCAAGGCGTGGGACGCCGCCAAGCAGCTCGCCGGCGCCAACGATTACAAGGGCGCCCTCGTCGAGTTCCAGCGCGCCTACGAGCTCTCGCAGAACCCGCGCGTCCTCTACAACGTCGGCATCGTCGAGAAGCTGCTGACGCACTACGCGCGCGCCGTCGGCGCATGGGAGAAGGAGCTCACCGAGGGCGCGGGCAAGCTGACGCCCGCGGAGACCGCGGAGCTGAAGAACGCGATCGCCATCGTGCAGCAGTTCGTGACGACCATCGACGTCACGGCGACCGAGCCCGACGCGACGCTCTACATCGACGACTACGCGGTCGGGAAGACGCCGTTCACGTCGCCGGTCCGCATCGACGTCGGCAAGCACACGCTCAAGCTCACCAAGGACGGCTTCGCCGACGCGACGCAGGACGTGCAGGTCGCCTCGGGACAGAGGGGGCAGGTCTCCTTCAAGCTCGAGCCGCTGCACAAGACGGCGCTCGTCACCGTGCAGGTGACCGGCGCGCCGAGCGCCACCGTCGTCATCGACGGCAAGGACATGGGGCCGGCTCCCTTCAAGGGCGAGCTGACGGCCGACCGGCACACGATCGAGGCGCGCTCACCCGGCTTCACCACCATCGGTCAGACGGTGGACGTTCAGTACAACCAGGCGCAGAGCATCATGCTCGCGCTCTCACCCGAGCGGCACGAGGGGCGCCTGCACATCACGGCCCCGGAGGGCGCCGAGATCTCGGTCGACGAGCGCAAGGTCGGCACGGGCACGTGGGATGGCGTCGTCACCACCACAGGCGGGCACCAGATCGTGGTGACCAAGCCCGGCTTCCAGACCTACTCGACCGAGGTGTTCGTCGCCGACGACAAGACGCGCGACGTCGACGTGCCGATGAACAAGGAGGTCGGCACGAGCTGGGTGGCATGGGGTGTGGGGTCGCTGCTTGTGGTCACGGGTGGCATCGTCGCGGGCTACTTCATCTTCAAGCCCGCCAATCAGGCCGCCATTTCGGGTGACTTGGCACCGGGGCAGACCAGCACAAACCGTTTCGCGATTCACTTCTGAATCGACTCGTGGAGGAGGGACTTGATGCTTCGTAGCGGTTACGGCGCGCTGGCTGTGGGGGTGCTCGGCATCGCGGCGGTGGGCGTCGGCGGAGACGCCGGCTGCTCGGCCACCAAGCCGACCGAGCTCGTGCCGGGCGCCACCACGCAGGTCGAGGTGCCGAAGGACCTCGGCGGCCTCCGGGTCATCGTCGTCGGCAACGGGCAGAAGGTGTTCGACCAGTCGTACTCGGTCAGCAACGGCATCGTGCTCCTGCCGGCCACGCTCGGCATCGTCGCCAAGGGCTCGGCGTCGACCGTCGTGACGATCGCGATGTTCGGATACAAGCCGTCGGTCATCGACGACCCGGCGTGCTCGAACATGTCGTGGAACGACACGCTGCAGAACCCGCAGCCCGTCGGCAGCCAGTGCGGGCCTTCGGTGGAGCGCGGGTCGACGCAGACGTACGTCGACAGCCGCATCCTCTTCCTGCCGATGCCGCTCAGCTACTCGTGCTGGGGCAACGACACGTGCACGGGGACGAGCGAGCCGGGCACGACGACGCAGACGTGCATGGGCGGCCAGTGCCTCGACAACCACGTCGACGCAAACACCCTCCACGACTACGACCCCGCGCTGCTCGACGGCACGCAGGACTGCTTCAGCCCTACTGCGTGCTTCCCGCCGACCGACACGGTGAGCGCGCTGGCGATCGACGCGACGAACTGCACGTACACCTTCCCCACGAAGCCCGACAAGCCCGGGCTCAACGTGCGCGTCTTCTACGAGGACCTGAAGTACGACATGACGAAGAGCCCGCCGCAGCTGCTCTCGCAGACGCCGACGGCGGAAGAAGAGGTGCTCAACTTCGAGAACAGCCCCACCGAGGGCTTCACCGTTCCGAACGCGAGCCAGGCGCAGACGTTCAAGCTCGCACCGGGGCTGTGCTCGCTCGTTCAAGCCGGGCTGGACCCGGATGGAGCGCCGAAGAATCCGAAGGTGAAGATCCCGAAGTCGGGCATCGTCAAGGCGATCACCGACGTGCAGATCTCGCCCGCCTGCCAGGCGAAGGGGCAGCTCCTTCCCTTCTGCACGAACGAGCAGAACCCGCAGGGGCACGCCGTCGACGGCGGCCCCACCAACGTCACCTGCAACGTCCCCATCGTGCTGCAGTCGGCGCCGAGCGCGGTCTACCTCGTGATGGACGACTCGGCCGTGATGAGCGCCGCCTTCGGGCAGCAGGGCTACGCGACGGCGATGAGCCTGTCGCTGGCCGATCCCATCTTCAAGCGCACGTACGTGTCGTTCCGGTTCCTCGATCACTCGCTGAGCGACTGCACCTCGTCGAACACACCGTACGGAATGCCCATCGTCCCGTTCGGTCCCGCGCCGGACGTGCAGGCGCAGATCGCGGCGCAGCTCCTCAGCGTGACCCCGCCGGACACGACGGCGAACCCGGCGCACCTCAACCTCCAGACCGCGCTGCGCCTCGATCAGGGCGCCTACCCGGCGGTGCAGGCGCTCCAGACGACCCAGGTGAAGGGCGGCCTGGCGCCAGGCATCGGCGCCGTCATGTTCTTCGTGAACCGCATCCCCGACAGCACGGGCGGCGTCGAAGGCGGCGTCGCGAACCCGTTCCCCGGGGCCGACTGCAGCCCGGCGCTGGACACGGCGAAGGACACGAACGCGAAGACGGCCATCGAGCAGCAGATCACGGCGGCCGCGAACGCCGGCCTGCAGACGTTCTTCGTCGTGCTCAACGACGACAGCATGCTCGGCCCGCAGGTGGTCTCGTTCTACAACGGCATCAAGCAGGACCTGAACGGCAACGGCGTCGACGTCATCGACGCGACGTCGCCCTCGTCGATGGCGCAGGTGGTGCTCGGCAACTTCTCCAAGACCGTCACGAAGCTCGGGACGTGCCTCTACGAGCTGCCGCCGGGCGTCGACACCAGCGGGAAGATGGCCTTCACGATCCCCATCCCCGTGCCGAACGTCACGACGAGCGCGCCCGTCCCGGTGCCGGTGCCGCAGGACTCGAGCTGCACCGCGGCCACCCAGACGACCGCGAACGGCTGGAACATCGAGAATGGCCACATCCGCATCTGCGGGGCGCCGTGCACGGATCTGCAGCTGAGCGTCGAGGGCGTGACAGCGGTGACGCTGTCGAAGTCGCCGGACGGCGGCCTCGCGAGCATCCCCGAGGTCCCGGTGACGGTCACGGTGCCGTGCACCGACGCCGGCACACCCTGAGGAGCGCTACGGCCCGAACTGCATCCCGAGGAACGGGCCGAGCATCACCTGCGCACCGTTGGCCAGCGTGTAGCTCGGCGTGGGAATCGGGACGGTTCCGGTGCCCGTGACGGGCGACGACTGCTGGGTGGCGGGCACCTGGTTGTTGCCGCCGATGCTGGCGCTGTCTGCCCAGAACTCGGCGCCGATGGCGAGCGCCAGCGTCGGCGAGACCCGGAGCTGGAAGGCCACCTCGGCGCTGATCGCCGGGGAGTAGTAACCCTCGGTGAAGGGCCCGTACTTGCTCGGCGCGACCGGCGTCGACGACGAAGCATCGCGCTCCATGACCATCTCGCGGTACGAGAAGCCGACCCCGCCCGCTCCCGTGACGCGCCACAGTCGCCCCTGGAAGGCGACGCGCGCACGCAGCGCCGCCATGCCGCCGGCGCGGAGGAAAGAGAACGTCTCGGTGCGCGCCGGCGTGCTGCCAGGCACTCCGGACGCCGACGAGGTCGAGCCGTTGAACGTCGCCTTCTGGCTCGCCGAGTCCACGAGGCCGGCGATGGCGAGCTCGAAGCCCACCGGGTTCCACGTCCAGCCGACGTAGCCGAAGGCGCCACCGCCCAGGGCGTTCGGCGTGTCGCAGCTCGCGGCGCCGAGCGTCGAGCAATTGGTCTCGAGCGTCGTGCCGAGACCACCGACGCCGAACATCCCGTTCAGGCCGAACCCGCCGTAGAGGCCCTCGTACGGGCGCTCGCCCTCCTGGGCCGTCGCGCTCGCGGCCTGCATCGTCTGCAGGGTCACCGTCTCGGCGTCCGTCTGCCGCTCGGCGAGCGTCACGCTCTTCTCGAAGCGCTCGTATCCCTCGCGCGACACGACGATGGTGTGCGGCCCGGGCGCGACGTCGCCCTCGAAGGCGCCCTCGCCCTTCACGACGCCGTCGACGTAGATGATGCCCTTGCCGTCGCTCGTGCGGATCTGCAGGTGCGCCGCCGTGGCTGCCGAGACCAGGTCGATCTGGCTCTTCGAGCCGGCGGTGACCTGCACCGTCTGCGCTTCGGCCGTCGACGAGGAGCTGCGACCCGAGATGCTGTGCGTCCCCGCGGGCAGGTCGCCCTCCCACGGCGTGGCGCCGACGTCGACACCGTCCACGATGACCCGGAGCGGCTCGGTGCCCGATGCGTGCACCACGACGTGCCCGCTCTGCGAGGCCGGGGCGAGGGTCGCCTCGACGACCGCCTTGTCGTCCGCCGGGACGTTGGCGCTCGCGTCGAACGGCTGGAAGCCCGGCTTGGTGATGTGCACGGCGTGCGTGCCGGTGGCGACGCGCTTGAGCGCGGGCACCGGGGAGTTGCCGATCGAAGTGCCGTCGACGTCCACCTCGGCGCCGGGCTCGCTCACGCGGATCGAGAGCCACCCGGTCTTGGGCGCAATCTCCTTCATGCGCTTGGTGGCGAGGGCCTTGTCGGCGGCGCCGAGCTTTGGCCCGTAGGTCTGCT
>DATJYG010000466.1:0-2275 GCA_035499695.1 Polyangiaceae bacterium | reverse complement strand
CCAGTCGTCGTTGACCTCGAAGCCCTTGATGCCGAGCGAGATCTTGAAGTCGCCGCCCTTGAAGACCGAGCGGCCCGTCGCGACCTGCTGCGCCACGTTGCTGCCGTCGAGCGTGCGCTCCAGGCCCACGGGACTGGCGTTGGTGCCGTCGAAGCTCGACACGATGTTGCCGTCGTCGGTGACCTGCACCGGCGAGGGTCCGCCGTACGAGTCGCCGTTCTGGCTGACGGCCATGTAGGCCTGCATCGTGCTGACCTGGTCGGTGTCGTTCTGCTGGCAGAACAGACCGATGGGCACGCCCGCCTTGATGAGGTACGGGACCGTGAGCTTGCGGAACTCGCTGTTGCCCTTGAGGAGCGACCGCAGGTCCATGCCGCCGTAGGTCGCGCCGACGAGCACGTCGTCGTTGGACGGACGGAAGATGCCGAGGTTCGACGTGGCCGGCGAGCCGACCGAGCCGATGCGGATCCGGTTGACCTTGAGGAAGTTCACGCCGGTGCCGAGGTCGTCGTAGCGCGTGTTGGTGCGCTTCACCGCGTTGATGATGTCGACCTCGCTGCTGGACGCGCTACCGTCCTGCGCGTTGGTCGGCATGTACGCCGTGTGGCGCAGAACCTCGTCGAGGATGTTCGTGTGACGACCGATCATCCAGCGCAGGTCGTAGCCGCGCACCATGTGCCACGCGGCGTAGTTCGCCCACCAGCCCCACTCCAGGACCGCCGGACCGAAGAACTGCGAGAAGCCGGGGCCCGCCGTGCTCGCGCCGATGCAGCCGTTGTACAGGTCGTTGTACGTGAAGACGTCCGGCGAGATCGGGATGTTGGGGCTCGCCACCGAGCCGGCCGGATGCGCCCAGGCGTTGCCGAACGCCGTCCAGCACATGGGGTCTGGCTCCAGGTGGAAGAAGATCGCGCAGGCGAGGGTCGGGACCTGCGTCTCGCCCGTCTGCGCCATCGTCGTCTCGACGTAGTCGATCCCCTCGGGGCTCTCGCCGCTTCCGAAGAGGTCGATCTTCGCGCCGAAGTTCTTCTTGATCGACGCGTCGGTCTGCGGGCCCTGCATGCCCCAGCGGACCTGCTCGATCACCGGCATGTTCCAGATCGGGCAGGCGACGCTGTCCTTGATCATGTCGGTGAAGCCGGCGAGGCCCTTCGAGAGCGACTCGGCGCTCTTGATCTTGCCGGGGTCGGGCGTGAAGCCCATGCCGATGCGGCGGAACTTCGAGGGCTCCGGCCGCTGCAGGCGCTGGCTCTTCTGGGTCCACTTCGACTGCTGCGGAACGATCGTGCGATCCTGGCTCATGTTCGTTGGCTCCTGATCAGAGGCGCGCGTGCCCTTTAGGCCTCCGCGCGTGTGGAGGGCCCGAGAGTTCGTCGTGCTACTTCGTTTCGAGATCGACCGGCTGTTGCGCTGTTCAACTGGCGGTCATCGCGGGGCCCGAAGGCCAGGCCCCGCGACGGTACTGCGTGGCGGTCAGGCCGCCTCGCCCTCGTGACCCCACTGGTAGGGGTTGCGCTTGGGCATGGGACGAGCGACCAGGCGCTCGGGGGTGCCCGCTGCACCGAACACGCTGGCTGCAGCCGGCTGCTGCGGCATCGGCAGCTGCGGGCTGGAGGGCATGAGCGGAGCGCGGTTCTCGATGGGCAGTGCAGGCTGCGTCGCCACCGGGGGCGCCGAGGGCTGCGACTGCGGAGGAGCAGCCGGAGGCTGCGGAGCTGCGGACCTGCGGCAGCAAGCGCCGACGCCGGTGACGCAGTTGGTGCACGTGCACGCGGGGGACGAGCCGAGACCCGCGGTCGGGTACAGGCTCGTGTCCTTGCCGCTCTTGAGCGCGGCCGCGCGGGCCTCGCCGTCGTACATCCTCGCGCCCCACGAAGTGCGGCCGAAGAAGTACGCCATGCCGTCGGTGCCCGCCTTGCCGAGCAGCCGGATGAGCGCGCCGAAGCCGAAGAGCTGCAGCGAGCTGCGAGCGACCTTGCCCTTGAAGACGTAGGCGAGGGCGAACGGAACGACGGCCATGCCGACGCCGGCAGCCCAGCGCCACATGTTCATCGGAGCAAGCACCGCGGTGGCGTTGTAGAGCCCCGCGTAGCTGCCCGTGGTCGGAGGCGTGTCGCCGTACAGCGGCTTGCCGTCCGATCCGGACGCGCCAGAGGCGCTCGGGCCGAGGGCATGCGTCGCGAGAACGCGGTCGAGCGCGTCCGAAGCGAGGTAGCCTGCCACGCCGGTGAAGGCGCAGACGAGGACTTCCATCGGCTCCAGCGGGTTCTCCATC
>DATJYG010000465.1:0-10818 GCA_035499695.1 Polyangiaceae bacterium | reverse complement strand
TGTGGACGAAGCCGCCTTGTGGCGTGGACCAGAGCACGTGCACGGCGCCCGACCCGAGAAGCGCGCATGCGGTCCACGAGCGGGTGACCAGCTGACTCGAGGTCGTGTCGAGCGGGGACGTCGCGCTCCACGAGCTCGAGGCCGTCGAGTAGGTCGCGACCTGGATCCCCGAGCCCTCCTCGTTCCAGACCGCCGTGAAGCCGCCCGCCGCCGGCAGCGCGGCACGCGTCACCACCGGTGACGACGTCGTGTGGACGGTCGCGAAAGAGGACACGGAGAACGCGCCGTGGCCCGTGTCGTCGAGCTGGAAGGCGCCCGTCTGCGCCTGCGCTGCCGCGTCGGCCACGGGGAGCACGGAGCCGTAGTCGAGGACGTTCAGCGTCGCGCCCGCCCCCGCCTCGGGCTCCTCGACGGCGGTGACGACCCCGTCGAGCCCCGTGGTCTGGTACGCGCCGAGCGACGCGGCCGCGCCGATCATGAGCCCTCCGTTGGGGTTCAGCGTGCCGAGGATGTGCGACTTGGGCTGCGTCACGCCTGCCGCGCTCATGGCCAGGTGCACGTCGCCGCTCTCGGTGACGTCGAGTCCGAAGAGTCGCCCATCGAGAGCGGCCGCGCTGGCGAAGGTGTACGACGTGACGGCCGGAAGCGAGGAATTGCTCCAGACGATGGGCAGGTGATCGGGCGTCTGCAGCACGTTCAGCCCCGTCGGCGAGTCCAGGTAGAAGACCCACCAGCTGTCCGGCACGTACAGCAGGTGACGCTGCCCGGGTGTGCCGCTCGGGGCGATGATGTCGGCGGTCGACGGCACGGGGATCGACACCGGTGCGACCGGAACCCCTGCTTCGCCGTCGTACCCCGAATCGTTCGGCACGGTCCCCGCGTCGCGATCCGTCAGGGCGGAGTCCGCAGCGTCCGTCGTGGGGCTCGACTCGGCGTTCGAGTCGGGGCCCAACTCGCTCGCGGCGTCGCTTCCCGACTCGCTGCCGCCCTCCGATGTCTCGCCGATGTCGTGGATGCCCAGGATGGCGCTGCACGCGAGAGGAAGGCACGCGGCTACGACGGCCAGCGACGCTCCCCGGATCCGCCCCACCCGACCATTGAAGAGGGTTTCCCCTCCGCGGGCAATGCGGAGGTCAGCCCAGGAACGGCACCCACAGTCCGCCTTCGGGTTTGCGCACGTAGGTGGCGCGGAGTCTTCCGCGCACTCCCGCGAACCGATCGTACAGCTCGCATCGGACGGCGTCCGGGCCGAGCGACTCCGCGTAGTCGTAGGCCTCGTCGATCGAGAGGAGCTCGAGCTCGTCGACGACGGCGCCTGCGGCGTCGAAGAAGACGGCGAGCACGCAGTCCTCGACCACGTTCGCAGCGGCCGCGACCCATGCCTGGTCGTCGCTCACGGACGCGCCGGCCGACTGCTTCACGGAAGGGGGCGGGGAGACCTCGTGTCCGGCCTCCGCGATCACCTGCGCGATGTGGTTCACGCGCGACGGCGTGTCGCCTTCCCAGATCTGCACGAGGTCCTGCGCCAGCTCGGCGACGTTCTGGTAGCGCTTCGAGCGGTCCTTCTCGAGGCAACGCGCGATGATCTGCTCCAGCTCGGGCGTCGCGTCCGGATACACGGCGGACAGCGGCACCGGCGGCTTGGTGAGGATGGCGGCGCACACCTGCGGCAGATCGGGGCCGTCGAAGGGGAGCGCGCCCGACAGCAGCTCGTAGAGCACGACGCCGAGCGCCCACACGTCCGACCGCGCATCGACGTCGGGCGCGGTCTGGAGGAGCTCGGGCGACATGTACACGGGCGTTCCGAGCCGCTCGTCGCCGCGCGTCACGCGTCGCGATTCCGGACCGCCCGACATCACCTTCGAGATGCCGAAGTCGAGCACCTTCACGATCGACGTGTTCCCCGGGCGCGACGCCAGGAACAGGTTCGCCGGCTTGAGGTCGCGGTGCACGATGCCCGCCGCGTGCGCCTCGGCGAGCGCTTCGCACGCTTGCAGCACGTAGTCGATCGCGTCGTTGAAGGGCAGGGGTGACTCGGCGACGACGCGGTCGAGATCGCGCCCCTCGAGGTACTCCATCACCATGTACGGGACGCCGCTCGGCGCGGTGTCCACGTCGTGCACTCTGGCGGCGTGCTCGTTCTTGATCATCGCCGCGAGCCGGGCTTCACGCTGGAAGCGCTGCACGACGTCCGGGCGCGCGGCCATCGACGGCTTCAGGTACTTGATGGCGACCGGCTGATCGAGCTGCAGGTGCGTCGCCTTCAGGACGACGCCGAGCCCGCCGACCCCCAGCACCTGCTCGACGAGGTACTTGCCCCCGAGGACCCGACCCAGCGCGAAGTCGGAAGTCGACACCTCGCCGCTCTCGGGCGCGGGAACCCCCGCTTGCGTCTCGACCTCCGCCGGGTCTTTGCGGGGGCTCATGAGAACAGCGTAACAGGCAGACGTCGTTCCAGACGCTGTATCATCCCGCCCCCCATCGATTCGGAGGAGTTCTCATGAGCATGTACGCCGCGTCCGTTCCCCAGATGAAGAAGATGCTGCAGAACCTCGACAAGTGGATCGAGGCCGCAGTCGCGAACGCCAAGAGCCGCGGGTTCGATCCCAACAATCTCGTGCAGGCGAGGCTCGCCCCCGACCAGTATCCCTTCGCTCGTCAGGTGCAGTCGTCGTGCGACACGGCGAAGTTCGCCGCGGCGCGGCTCACCGGTAAAGAGGCGCCGAAGCACCCCGACACCGAGACGACGATCGAGGAGCTCCACGCGCGCATCAGGACGGTCGTCGCGTACCTCGACACGTTCTCCGAGAAGGACTTCGCTGGCGCCTCGGAGCGGCACGTCGAGCTGCCGTGGGCGCAGGGCAAGTGGGTCCCCGGAAACGAGTACCTGAACGAGCTGCAGCTCCCCAACTTCTACTTCCACGTCACGACGGCCTACGCGATCCTCCGTCACAACGGCGTGCCCCTCGGGAAGACGGACTACATCGGCAACGTCAACCTGCGGGACAAGTAGGCGTCGTCGACGCGGCTAATCGGCGCGCGGTTCCGCGGTGGCCGGAACCGCCGCCGGCTGGCTGCGGACGTCGCCCATGACCATCGCGTTGATGCGCCACATGAGGACGACGGTCGCGGCCATCGCGAGCGAGACGACGTAGCCGAGACGCTCGTAGTGCTCGAGCGGCCCGTCGCCGGTCTGCGTCACGAGCAGGCCCGCGCACGAGGAGGCGAGGCCGCCGGCCAGCTGCTGCATCGACGAGGAGATCGACATGTAGCCGCCGCGGTCCTGCGGGGCCGGGATCGCCGAGGCCAGCGCCTGCGCCGAGACCATGCGCGCGCTGATGGCGACGAAGATTGCGATGTTGAGCGCGATGACCATCCCGATGGGCGTGATGCCGAGGCGCGTGAAGTAGAGGATGATCGGGATGGCGAAGAGTGAGCCGGCCGTGAACGTCTTGTACTTTCCGACCGCGTCGCTGATGCGACCCATGATCGGCCCCGCGAAGAGCGCGGCCAGGCCGGTCGCCATGTAGACGATCGGGAGCTTCTCGAGCGGGATGCCGAGGTTGTGCACGCTGAAGGCGCTGCCGAACGGCATCAGCATGTAGCCGCCGAGCGCGAGCAGCATCGTCGCGACGAAGCCCCACTGATGGCGCGGTTTGAGCACCGTCGCGAGCAGGTGGTGCAGCGGGTTGCGATCGACCCGCTTCAGGAGGTGTGCGTTCACGGGGCGCAGCGTCGTGAAGATCACGAGGCCGACCACGGTGCTCACCGCCGCGATCATGAGGAACGGCGCGTGCCATCCCCAGGCGTTCGACAGGTACAGGCCCAGCGGGATGCCCATCACCTGGCTCGCCGCGAACGCGGTCATCACGACGCCCATCACGCGGCCGCGTGCCTCGAGCGGGAAGAGGTCCGCCACGATGGCCATGCTGATGGAGCCGATGACGCCGCCGAACAGGCCGGTCACCGTGCGCGCGCCGAGCAGCGCGCTGTAGGTCGGCGCCAGGCCGCAGAGGAACGTCCCCAGCACGAAGCCCGAATAGAAGAAGAGGAGGAGCTTCTTGCGGTCGAACTTGTCGGCGAACCCCGCCGCGAGGAGGCCCGAGATGCCGGCGCTGAAGGCGTACGCCGACACCACCAGCCCGAACTGGGCAGGCTTCACGCCGAGATCGCGCATCAGCAGCGCCCCGAGGGGCGACAGGATCATGAAGTCCAGGACGACCGTGAACTGCAGGAACGCCAGGATCGCGACGACCGCGATCTGGTAACGCGTGAACTTCACCTGGTCCTTCATGCGGGTGACACGTGGTCGAGCATCCGATGCTGGCGGGGGACGGTTGGTTTCGCCGCGCGGGGCGTGTCACGGTAGCGGTCCTATGCGCAGCACGCAGCTTCTCTTGGTCGTCGCCGTTCTCTTCGCCGGGTGTTCTTCGTTCAAGAGCGGTTCGGAATCCGGCTCGGATGCGTCGGCGGACGGAAGCGGCGGAAGCAGCGGCGGCGCGAGCGGCAGCGGCGGGGGCAGCGGCGGATCCGGGAGCGGGAGTAGCAGCGGAACGAGCAGCGGGAGCGGCAGCGGCAGTGGCAGCGGCAGTGGCAGCAGCAGCGGCGGCGGCTCCGGGGGCAGCAGCGGCGGCGGGTCGGGCAGCGGCAGCGGCGGTGGATGCACCGGGAGCAACTGCGTGACGACCGGGGTCCTCTTCGGTGGCGACGACACCTTGCCGCCGGCGCAGGACACGTGGACGTACGCCGGCTCGACGTGGTCCAACCCGATGCCCTCGACCGCGCCGCCGCACCGCACCGAGTCCGCCATGGCGATGCTCGGAGGCAAGGTCGTGCTCTTCGGCGGTTCGCCCTCCGGTCAGGGCGACGTCGTCGCCGACACCTGGGTCTGGGACGGCACAACGTGGTCACAGAAGCAGCCGGCGCACTCGCCGCCCGCCCGCTGCTACCACTCGATGGCGACGCTCGGCGGCGCGATCGTCCTCTTCGGGGGAAGCAACGGGAGCGCCCAGCTCGCGGATACGTGGACCTGGGACGGGACGGACTGGTCGCAGCACGTCACGTCACAGCCGCCCGCGCGCCAGGCGGCCATGATGGCGACGCTCGGGGGCAACGTGATCCTCTTCGGGGGCCTCGGAGGCAGCGACGGCAACACAGAGCTGTCGGACACGTGGACGTGGAACGGCTCCGCCTGGACGTCGCAGTCGCCCACGAACGTGCCGACCGCTCGTGACTCCGGGGTCGCGGTGCCCGTCGGCGGCGCCGTCGTGCTCTTCGGCGGTCAGGATCTCAACGCGGCGGCGCTCGGAGACACCTGGACCTGGAACGGGAGCGACTGGACGCAGGTGACCGGGCTCTCCCTCACGCCGCCGGCACGTCTGGGTGCGGTCGGTGCCGCCGTGGGCGGGCAGTTCGTGCTCTTCGGAGGCACGACCAACACCAGCAACGACTTCAACGACACGTGGGTCTGGACGGGCAGCGCGTGGATCCAGGGACCGTCGTCCGGGCCGAGCGTGCGGTCGTACTCCGCCATGGCCGGTCCGGGCTGAACACGATCGACCTTGACACGAGCATCCACAGATCTAGATACATAGATGTGAAGTCCATCGAGCGTCATGCCGAGCAGCTCGCGGCCCTCGGCCACGTCGCCCGGCTCGCCCTGGTACGTGCCGTCGTCCAGGCCGGCCCCGAAGGCGTCACCACGACGGAGCTCCAGGAGACGCTCGACATCCCCTGGACGACGCTGAACCACCACCTCGACCGCCTGGTGGACTCCGGGCTCGTAGCGGCACGGCGCGACGGAAAGTCGGTCTTCCACACGGCCAACTACGACGCCCTCCGCATGCTCACCGACTTCCTGTGGGAGGACTGCTGCAAGAAAGGCAAAGGCTCGGCCAAGGGCTGCTGCTGACGAAAGGGATGACGATGAACGTCCTCAAGCCGCACGTCTCGCTCAACGTCTCGAACGTCGATGCCTCGGTGGCCTTCTACGAGAAGGTCTTCGGCGTGGCGCCTTCGAGGCGCCGCCCTGGCTACGCCAAGTTCGACCTCGCCGAGCCGAACCTCAACCTCACGATGCAGGAGGCTCCGCGCACGGGCGTGAACGCGAGCCACTTCGGCATCCAGGTCGGCAGCAGCGAGGACGTGGCCGCCGCGTGGACGCGATTCAAGCAGGCCGGGCTCAAGACGCTGACCGAAGAGAACACCGAGTGCTGCTACGCGCTCCAGGACAAGGTCTGGGTCGAGGATCCCGACGGCAACTCGTGGGAGGTCTTCGTCGTGAAGGGCGAGTCGTCCACCATCGAGAAGCAGATCAGCAAGAGCGGATGCTGCGTGCCCAGCGTGCAAGGGGGATCGGACACGAAGGCCGGCGGTGGCTGCTGCGGCTGATCTTCGACGACGGGCGGCGGCGGAGGGAATCGGCACGGCCCTGCTCCTCGCGACCGTCATCGGCTCGGGGATCATGGGGGAAAGCCTCGCAGGCGGGAACGTCGCCATCGCCCTGCTCGCGAACACCATCGCCACGGGCGCCGGGCTCGTCGCTCTCATCCTGACGTTCGGCCCGGTGAGCGGGGCCCATTTCAACCCGGCCGTCACACTGGCCGACGCCACTCAGGGCGGGCTCTCGTGGCGGGACGTTCCTGCTTACGTCGGGGCGCAGATCGTCGGGGCCTTCGTCGGGGTCGGCGTTGCGGACTTCATGTTCGAGAGGCCGGTCTTCTTCATGTCCACCCACGAGCGCTCCGGCATCGCTCAGATGGCCGGCGAGTTCGTCGCGACGTTCGGTCTGCTCGCCGTCATCTGGGGCTGTGCCCGGAGACGGGCGGGGGCCGTTCCCTTCGCAGTCGGCGCCTACATCACCGCCGCCTACTGGTTCACGTCGTCCACGTCGTTCGCCAACCCGGCAGTGACCCTCGCCAGGGCGGCGAGCAATACGTTCGCGGGCATCCGTCCACTGGATGTACCCGGCTTCGTGATCGCCCAGCTGCTGGGGGCCGCGGCTGCGACGGCGACGTTCCGGTGGCTGGTCCCCGCTCTGCCGAGCGTTGCTGCGCGCGTCGTCGAGCCCCGCGAGGAGCTTCAGTGAAGACGGTGCTCTTCGCCTGCGTCCACAACGCGGGCCGCTCTCAGATGGCAGCGGCTTGGTTCGACAGGCTCGCTGACGGCAGCAGGGCTCGCGCGCTCTCGGCGGGGACTCAGCCGGGACAGCGCGTTCATCCCGAGGTCGTGGCTGCGATGCGCGAGGTCGGGATCGATCTCTCCGCGGTCGTTCCTCGAAAGCTCACGGACGAACTCGCGGCGAGCGTGGACATGCTCGTCACGATGGGGTGCGGGGAGAGCTGCCCGATCGTTCCCGGTATCGAACGAGATGACTGGCCCCTCGATGACCCGAAGGGTCAGGCGATCGAGCGCGTGCGCGAGATCCGCGACGACGTGGAGCTTCGAGTTCGACGACTGCTCGCGGACCGCGGCTGGCGCTAAGGCGCCTTGGCCGCCATCGATTCGCCCGGGAGCAAGAAACCGAACTTGCGCATGATGGCGTGTCCGTCGGGCGACTGGACGAAGGCGATGAACTTGCGGCCCGCGTCCGAGCCCGCCTTGCCGTTCTTGCAGGCGACGAGGGCCTGATCGATGGGGTCGTGGAGCTCCGTCGGGATCGGCGTGGCGTTCCCCGGCGTCACGGTGGCGAGCGAGAGGGCGACGATCGCGACGTCGGCGTTGCCCGACTGCGCGAACTGGAGCGTCTGCTGCACGTTCTCGCCGTAGACGATCTTCGGCTGCACCTTGTCCCACACGCCGGCGGTCTGGAGCGCCTTCTTGGCCGCCATGCCGTACGGTGCGTGGTCCGGATTGGCGATCGCGATCTTCGAGATGCGCGCGTCGCTCAAGTCGGCCACGGTCTTCGGCTGCGCGGCCGCGTCCTTCGTCGTGAACATGACGAGGTGACCCGTCGCGTAGATCGCCTTCGAGTCCGGCAGGCACGCGCCCGCCTTCACCGCGTCGTCGGCGAACGACACGTTGGCTGCCGCGAACGCGTCGAACGGCCCGCCCTCGGCGATCTGCTTCTCGAGCAGACCCGTGGCACCGAAGGAGAAGACCACCTTCTGTCCCGTGGCCTTCTCGTACGCCTCACCGACGTCCTTGAAGGCGAAGGAGAGGTCCGCCGCCGCCGCCACCTTCAGCGGCTCGGTGCTCGTCGTCGGCGCCTTGTGGCACCCGGCGAGCGCCAGCGCGATCCAGACGAGGCGCGCCTCAATCCTTGTGGATGATCGTCCCGACATCCTCGCCCTCCAGGGCGCGCGTCACCATGCCCTTCTTCATGCCGTTGACGATCTGCAGCTCGGTGCAGAAGCGCGCCCGCGCGAGATACTCGATGACGACGCGCTCGACGATGAGGTCAGGCAGGTCGCGCGCGAGGAGCTCGCGGACGCCGATGCGCGGGATGTGCTTCGCGACGGGGTTCTTCTTCGGGTCGTCCTCGAAGAGGCCGTCCTCGTCCTTGATGAAGATGGCGCGCTTGACCCCGAGCACCTCGGCCGTGAGGAAGACGCCCGCGTCGGTGCGGTGCTGCGGGATGCGCCCGCCCTCGGTCGGCTTTTCCCAGTAACCGAAGGGCGGCATGCCCGTCATGATGGGGATGCACCCGAGGCGGAAGTAGAGCGGCAGCTTCTCGAAGTCGTCGTGCATGATGAAGAGCCCCCCGTGCTTCGCGAGGAGCATCTGCAGCATGCGCGCGTTCTGGCGCGGGACGTAGCCGCCGAGGGCGGCCAGCACGCCGGTGGGCAGCTCGAGATCGCTCGCCATCGAGTAGACGTGGCGCGCGCGCGTTCCGCCGCCGCAGCAGAGGAGCAGCTTGTGCTTGTCCTTGGCGGCCACGAGCTCGTCGAGGATCGGGAAGACGGCCGCGCGCCCGCGGTCCATGATCGACTGCCCGCCCATCTTGAGCACCTTCACGTCGGGCATCATCGCGACCGGCGAGTAGTCGAAGCCGGGGGCGGAGCCCGAGGTGAGCGACGCTTCACCGAGGGCGTTCTCGAGGACGTGCCGCTCAGACATGGGCCGCCTCCTCGCGCTCGATGATCGTGCCCGCGTCCTCGCCGGCCATCGCGCGCGTCAGCTCGCCGCGCTTCAGGCCGTTGACGATCTGGACGCGCTTCACGTGCCGCGCGTTGCGCCATGCGGAGAAGAGCTGCCGGTCGAGCATCAGGTCGTCCGGCATCTGCGCGAGCATCGCGTCGAGCGTCGTGCGCTTCACGAGCTTCGCGTCGGCGTGCTTCTTCGGGTCGCGCGTGTACATCCCGTCCTCGTCCTTCACGAAGATGACGCGGCTCATGCCGAGCACCTCGGCGAGGATGAAGAGGCCGAAGTCCGACCCGTGCGCCGGCAGCGGTCCGTCCTCGGGCGGGGGCTCCCAGAAGTGATAGGGCGGGATCGAGATGACGATCGGGAGCATCCCGTTCTCGATGTAGAGCGGCAGCTCCCAGAAGTGCTCGCGCTGCATGACGATCGAGCGATGCTTCGCGAGGAGCGCGTTGAGGAAGACCGCGTTGGCCTCCTCCATCGCGCCCACGAGCTGGGCGACGCCGCCGGTCGGCACGCCGAGGTCGAGCGCGATCGACACGGTGTGCCGCACGCGCGTGCCGCCGCCGACGCCGATCATCATCTTGTGCTTGCCGCGCAGGCTCGAAAGCTCCTCGACGAGCGGGAGGAGCGCCTCCTTGCCGCGGTCGAAGATCGACTGCCCGCCGATGCCGACGAGCACGACGTTTGGCATGATCTCGAACTCGTGGTCGGTGTGCGTCCGCGCGATCACCTTGCGGTCGACGAGCGACTCGCGCATCAGTTTCGACGCGATGTGCGTCCGTCCGTCGTCTCGCACCAGCTTGTTCATTTGGCCTCTGCTTTCGATACCACGGCGGCCCCCTCCGGCGCCGGCACTTGCGGCGTGCTGCGCTGCATCGCGCGAACGATCTGCCAGCTGACCCACCCGGAAAGGATGCCGAACGTCGTGTGCAGCGCCAGGCCCGGCGCCAGCAGCGCCCACGCGAGCGCCGGCGGCTGCACGAGGAGCATGACGCCGAAGATGGTCGTGTAACGGGCGGCGCCGATGAGCCCTCCGAGCACCGACCAGGCGATGGGTCCGGGCGTTCGCCCGCCGCGCACCATCGCGGGCACGGCGAGATCGCACACCACGCCGGGTGCCGTGTGCTTGAGGATCTCGAACGGTCCGTAGCGCCCGTCGCCCGCGAGGAACGCGACGATGCCCATCGTGAGGCCGGTCACGGTCGCACCGGCGCGCGCCCGCGTGCGGAGGCGCGCCACGATGTAGAGCGGCGTCAGGACCACCGTCTTGTATCCGGGGGCGAACGGGATGCTCGGCAGCACCTTGAGCGCCTTGATTCCGAGCATCGTGAGCGACACGCCCGCGATGACCGCGACGTCGCGTCCCACGTCGCGCTCGCGCTCGTCGAAGCCCTCCTCCTGCAGGTGATCCTCGACGCGCTCGATCTGGCGGTCGACGCGGTTGACGATGGGGCCGACGTCGCCGCGCGAGATGCGCTTGAGCGCCGCCCAGAATCCCTCTCCGGTTTCCGGCGCGCCGCCGCGTCCCCGTCCGCGGCCTCCGCCCATCCCGCGGCCACCGCCACCGCCGCCTCCACCACCTCCTCCTCCCAGGAGGGCGAGTACTGCGTCGATCGACGCCGCGACCATCCTCGGCGCGCCGAGCTTGCCGAGGCCCGCCGCGACGGCGCGTCCGTCTCCGGCACGCGCGACCTGCGCCGCGAGGATCACCGCCAGGATGCGCAGCACCATCAC
>DATJYG010000464.1:0-6432 GCA_035499695.1 Polyangiaceae bacterium | reverse complement strand
CGGTGTCGTGGACGGCGGACCCGGGATGGGGGATCGCACGCGAGGCAGCTGACCGGAGGACGGCGGTGCCGGCGGGGGCCGCGTGTGGAAGTCGAACGGCGTCTGCGGACGGGGCAGGGGCGTGCGCACGAGCGGCGCGGGCTGGACCACCGACGATGGGGGCCCCGCCGCGTCGGGCGAGGAGGAGCGGGCGCGCTTGTACTCGCGCCAGCACGCCGGGCACCGCCACTCGACGACGAGCGAGCCGTCGGGATTCTTGTATCGGGTCAGACGCCAGCCGAACTGCGCGCTGATGAGCGTGTAGTTGGTCTCCGTCTCCGGCGACTTCTTCCCGCAGCCTACGCAGGTCTGCCGATCCCGCACTGAACTAGAGCGTCGCACGCTCCCGTGCCCGAATCAAACGAGTGACAGGCGGGGAAGGGCGCCGAAACAGACCAGGTGCCCGCTCTCCTCGGCGACGTAGACGTCGGCTCGCTCGTCCACCCGGAGCAGATCCGGGATGGCCTCGGTCGGCGCGATCGTACCGAGGACGGCCCCGTCGCGAGGGCGGACCACGACGACGTCCGTCTGTGGGACGAAGAGGGCGCCGGAGCGCAGCACCGGCTCGAGCCGGCGCGGTACGTCCGCCTCCAGCGGACGGGTGCCGAGCACGTTGCGCCAGAGCAGCTCGCCGTCGGCGGCGATGGCCACGAGCTCGCCGCTCGGCGCGTTGCCGATGAAGGCGTCGTCCACGGCCAGCCACGAGGTCCCGCTGGGGGCGACCACGCGGGTCTTCGGCGCGATCGGTGAGCCGTCTTCCGGTCGGAACGCGACGAGCGACAGGCCGCCGCCCGTCCGCTTGTTGCGGACGGCGACCCCCACGCCGCCGGCCTGTCCGGTCAGGACCATGGGAGCGCCCTCGACGGTGCAGGGAGAGCTCGGTTCGGTCACGTCGGTGGTCCAGCGGACGCGGCCCGAGAACGCGTCGATGCAGTAGAGGCGGGCGACCCCGTGCGCGCCGCCGGCGACCACGTAGAGTGCGTCGTGCGCCACCGTGGGCGGCGTGCGGAAGCGCAGGCGGTCGCGGACACGCCAGACGACGGCGCCGGTCATCACGTCGAGCGCGGTCAGGGCCCCGTCGCCGCACGTGACGTAGAGCAGCCGCCCGGCGCGCTTGAGGCGGGGAGCGCGCGGCGTGCGCGAGGGGGAGCGGCCCGGCTTGCTGGACGTGGCGCTCCAGGACCATCGCCAGCGGGGCTCGCCGCTCGTCAGGTCGACGGCGACCAGGTGATGCTCACCCTCGGTGACGATGACGAGCTTGGGCAGGCCGGGCAGGTGCACCACCGCTCCGGAGACGGGGCCGCCGACCCGCGGTGCGATGCGGGCGCGAAGCGTGACCTCGCCGTTGCCGAAGTCGTGCACGGCGAGGGTGCCGTCGGAGGCGAGACGGGCGATGCCTCCCGGGGTCACGACGCTCGTGCCGCGCGCGACGTCCGTCCGCCAGAGCACGCGGCCGGTCGCGCGGTCGAGTGCCCACATCTCGCTCGCGGCCCCGACGATCATGCGGTCGCCGCAGAGGTAGGTCGCGCGCAGGTCGATTCCGGGCACGATGGCGCGCCAGCGCGTGGCGTAGCGCAGGCGTGCGGCCGGCAGGGTGGACGACTCGCGGGAGCGCGCCTCGGTCGCCTCGTGCAGGGCAGCGGCGAAGGCGCGATACGGCTCCGGCGTGGGGTTCACCTTGGAATCGGTCTGGCTCGCTTCGCGAAGTGCTTCGGTACCCTCGCGCAGCGTGCGGCGGAAGGCCGAGAGACGCAGGTTGGCGGACTGCGACCGGTCGCGCCTCAGGATGGCGCGGACGAGAGAGCGGCCGAAGGCCAGGGCCGCCTCGAGCATGTCGGCGACGCCGAGGGCAGGGAACGTGTGGACGGGGCGACGCGCACCGGCCGGGGCACCTGCCGGCCCGGAGGCGGCGCCGAGGGTCAGTGCCACCTGCCCGCGCCCATCGACGCGGAGGCCGACGAGGATGCCAGCCGATTCGCCCCGTGCATGCAGGGGGAGCCCTCGCTCCCAGGAGTCGAATGCACGGCGCGCCAGCTCGACGAGCCGCTCCGCCACCAGGAAGGGATGGCAGTCGCCCAGGTCGATCGCCCGCCCCCGGATGTCGGCCCGCACGCGGCCGCGGAAGAGCAGGGCGTGCAGGTCGGCGCGCTCGACGGCGTCGGCGAGCGTCGACTCGGGACCGGGGCGCATCGCGAACTCGGCACCGAAGGACAGCGGGACGTCGCGATCCAGCTCGACGACGACGGGCGCCGCAGCGGGGACCGGGGCTTGCTCGGGCGCCGTCGACTCGGTGACGGGCGCCAGGTTCCGGAGCTGGGCGGCGGCCGAGACGAGCTCGAGGCGCGCCGCGGGCGCGTGCGTCTTCGCATCGGCGTCGGCGAGGACCCGGTCGAGCGCGTCGCGCGTCGCCCTCACGATGTCGACGAAGGGCACGGCGCGGTCGTAGACGGCGACCAGCGGGTCGGGCCCCGTGCGGTAGACGCTCAGGCACGCCGCCGCGCCGAAGCGCTCGACGCACATCTCCCAGGGCTCGTCGTAGAAGCGCACCGAGGCCTTCCCGCGCTCGCGCGTCGACAGGTCGACGAGGGCGAGCGCCAGATCACGCAGCACGAACGCGCCGTGCCGCTCGCGGATGCGGGCGGTCACGTTGGCGCCGTCGACGAAGACGTCGAGCAGCTCGTGAACGTGCCGGCGTGGGGCCCGGCGCACCAGGTGGAGAGGCGCGCTGGGCGGCTGCTGGGTAGCCGGGTCGCGGGGAAGGGGGCCTGCGACGGCGACCGAGGCGGGCGGAGCGGGGGCGACGACGATTTCGAAGCGCATTCGAATCGGTAGGGAACGAATCCTAGGAACGGCGGCGCTCATGGACGTACTTTTCGGCGGGATGCAGCGATTTGGACTTCGCCCGGTCTGGCTGGTAGCGGGCGCGCTCGCCGCGCTGCTGCCGGCCCTGGCGATGTGGGGATTCACGGTGGACGACGCGCTCATCCCCGTGCGCTACGCGCGGCATCTCGTGGCTGGAGCGGGATGGAGGTTCGACGCCGGAGGGCCGAGCACCGACGGCGTCACGCCTCTGCCGTGGCCCGTGCTGCTCGCGCCGATGGCTCACGCGCCGGCGCTCGCCGTGCTGTGGAGGGCACGCGCGTTCGGGCTCGTCGTCTGGGTCGTCGCCGGCGCGGCGCTGGGCGCAGCCGTGGGGCGACGCACCTCCGCGCCAACGTGGGCTCGCGCGGCGGCGCTCGTGGCGCTCGCACTCTCGGTGCCAATCGCGGCGCATGCGGTGTCGGGGATGGAGACGGCGCTCGCGACCTCGCTCGCGACGTTCGCGGTTCTCTCCGTGCGTCGGCCCTTGATGACGGCGACGCTCGCGGGTCTGGCGGCGGCGCTGCGACCGGAGCTCGCGGCGTGGGCCATCGTGCTCGCGGTCGGCGTCGCGATCGTCGCCCAGCGCGGCGTCCGCGGCGCCGTGATGGCCGCCGCGATCGCACTCGCTCCCTTCGCCGCGTGCGCGCTCGTGCGCGTCCTCGTGTGGGGACGCCCCGCGCCTCTCGCGCTCATGGCCAAGCCGGGCGAGCTCTCGCAGGGCCTCGTGTACGCCGGCGCGGCGTGCGTCGTGTGCGTCACGCCGGTGCTCGTGCTCGCGCCTCTCGCGCTCAGGCGCGCGCACGAGGCGCTCGTGATCGTGGTTGCCGCAGTGGCCCACGTCGGTGCGATCGTTGCGGTGGGAGGCGACTGGATGCCCTTCGCCCGCCTCATGGTCCCTGTCGCGCCGTCGCTCGTGTGGGCCGCGGTGCTCGCGAGCGAGCACGCCGCCCGCTGGGCGACCGCCACACGATTGGCTGGTGCGATCGCCGTCGCGGTGTCGCTGCTCGTGATCGGCCGGCACACCATCGCCGACGCCCGTCGCGTCGCCGACGATCGAGCCGCCCTCGTGGCCGACGCTCGTCCGCTGCTCGAGGGCGTGTCGCGCGTCGCCGCGCTCGACGTCGGCTGGGTGGGTGCGGCGACCGACGCCGGCGTCGTCGATCTCGCCGGCCTGACCGACCCCGAGATCGCCGCGCTGCCGGGAGGACACACCTCCAAGCGCGTCGACGCGATGTTCCTGCTCGCGCGCGATCCGGACGTGCTGGTGTTCTATCGCCCGCCGCGCGTGGTCGAGGCGCGGCTCGAGGCGGACGACGTCGTCGCCCGCCACTTCGAGACATCCGCGTGGCTGCCGCTCGGACGCGGCAGTACCGGATACGTCGTGATGACTCGCCGCTAGCTGCGACTACCGGCGCGGACCGCGGTCGCGTCGATCGCCGCCGCGATCGCGGCCACCACCACCACCGCGCGGCGGCGGAGCGCCCTGCTCGCGGGCCTGAGCGAGACGCTTCTTCGCGGCCTCGCCCTCGGGACCCTCGGGGAACGGAAGCAGCTCGCGCCGCGTGAGGCGGATCTTGCCGTCGCGGTCCACCGAGAGGACCTTCACCTCGACGATGTCCCCCTCCTTCATCACGTCGGTGACCTTCTCGACGCGGTGGTGGGCCATCTCCGAGACGTGAAGGAGGCCGTCGGTCCCCGGGAGGATCTCGATGAACGCGCCGAAGTCCGCCACGCGGGTGACCGCGCCCTTGTAGGTCGCGCCCACCTCGGGCTCCGCTGTCAGGCCGTTGATGATCTCGAGCGCCTTCTTCACGGCGTCGCTGTCGGCCGACGCGACGTTGACCGTCCCATCGTCCTCGACGTCGATGGCGACGCCCGTCTGGTCGATGATGCCCTTGATGGTCTTGCCACCCGGTCCGATGATGAGCCGGATCTGGTCGGGCTTGACCTTGATCTGCGTGATGCGTGGCGCCCACTTCGACAGCTCGGGGCGCGGAGACGCGAGCGTCTGGAGCATCTTGTCGAGGATGAAGAGGCGTCCCTCGCGCGCCTGCTCGAGCGCCTGCGAGAGCACCTCGCGCGAGAGGCCGGCGATCTTGATGTCCATCTGGATCGCGGTGACGCCCTTGCGCGTGCCGCAGACCTTGAAGTCCATGTCGCCGAGGTGGTCCTCGTCGCCGAGGATGTCGCTGAGGATCGCGGTGCGCGTCTTCGGGTCGGTGAGCGCGCCGTCCGAGATGAGCCCCATCGCGATGCCCGCGACCGGCGCCTTGACCGGAACGCCGGCGTCCATGAGCGACAGGGTGCCGCCGCAGACCGCGGCCATCGACGACGAGCCGTTCGACTCGAACGTCTCGGACACGACGCGGATGGTGTACGGGAACTTCTCCTCGTCGGGCATCATCCGCACGAGGGCGCGCTCGGCGAGGGCGCCGTGGCCGATCTCGCGGCGGCCCGGTCCGCGCAGCGGCTTGGTCTCGCCCGTCGAGAAGGGCGGGAAGTTGTAGTGCAGCATGAAGCGCTTCCAGCGCTCGCCGGTCAGCGCGTCGATCTTCTGCTCGTCGCTCGAGGTGCCGAGCGTCGCCGCCACACACGCCTGCGTCTCGCCGCGCTGGAAGAGCGCCGACCCGTGCACGCGCGGCAGGATGCCCACCTCGGTCACGATGGGACGGATCGTCTTCATGTCGCGCCCGTCGATGCGCTTGCGCTCGGAGAGCACGTACTCGCGGACGACGTGGTACTTGCGCTCCTCGAACTCCTCCTTCACGAGCTTCTCGATCTTGAGGAACGCCTCGGCCCCGACCTTCGCCGTGACCGCGAAGCTCGGCGCAGAGGAGTTCGCCAAGATCGAGAAGCTCGTCAAGGAGGAGTTCGAGGAGCGCAAGTACCACGTCGTGCGCGAGTACGTGCTCTCCGAGCGCAAGCGCATCGACGGGCGCGACATGAAGACCATCCGCCCCATCGTGTGCGAGGTCGGCATCCTCCCGCGCGTCCACGGCTCGGCGCTCTTCCAGCGCGGCGAGACGCAGGCCGCCGTCGCCGCCACGCTGGGCACCTCCAGCGACGAGCAGAAGATCGACGCGCTGACGGGCGAGCGCTGGAAGCGCTTCATGCTGCACTACAACTTCCCGCCGTTCTCCACCGGCGAGACCAAGCCGCTGCGCGGCCCTGGCCGCCGCGAGATCGGCCACGGCGCCCTCGCCGAGCGCGCGCTGCTCCGCATGATGCCCGACGAGGACAAGTTCCCGTACACCATCCGCGTGGTCTCCGAGACGCTCGAGTCGAACGGCTCGTCGTCGATGGCGGCCGTCTGCGGCGGCACGCTGTCGCTCATGGATGCGGGCGTACCCCTCAAGCAGCCGGTGGCGGGCATCGCGATGGGCCTCATCTCCGACGGCGCGCTCACGGATCCGAAGACGCGTACGGCCATCCTCAGTGACATCCTCGGCGACGAGGACCACCTGGGCGACATGGACTTCAAGGTCTGCGGGACCAAGAAGGGCGTGACCGCGATCCAGATGGACATCAAGA
>DATJYG010000463.1:0-11685 GCA_035499695.1 Polyangiaceae bacterium | reverse complement strand
CGCACGCTCGAAGAGAGCGGACTCGAACACCAGACCAGTCGGGTTCGGCTACCCTGCGCGACGTGCACGCGTCGCGACTCATCGCGGGGACGCTGCTCGCGCTGGCCGCGTGCGCGTCGGAGCCCGTCCCGCAGCAGGCTCACCCACCCGTTCCCACGGGCCCCGTGGCCGCCCACGGTTTGCGCTGCGGGACCGTGTGGGACCCCGAGCGAGGGGCCATCGCCGACGGGCGCATCCTCTTCGACGGCGAGCGCGTCTCGGCGATCGCAGCCGCCGATGCCGTCGCGGCGCCGAGCGACGAGGTGGATCTGCGCCCGCTGTTCTGCATGCCGGGCCTCGTCGACGCGCACACGCACCTCACGTCGTACGCGCGCGAGCAGGCGACCGACGGCATCGACAAGCGGCGCGCGGAGGCCACGCGAAACGCCGAGCTGACGCTGCACGCGGGCGTCACGAGCGTTCGCGACCTCGGCGGCGACGAGGGCGTCGACCTGTGGCTGCGGAAGCGGATCGCGGCGCACGCGATCGAGGGGCCGCGGATGCAGTGCGCCGGGAGCCAGATCGGCGTCGACGGCGCGGTCGGCGGCCCGGCCGCGGCGCGCGCCTCGGTGGACGCGCACGTGAGCGCGGGATTCGACGTCATCAAGCTGTTCGCGACGGGGGGCGCGCACGATCCCATCCCGCTGCTGACTCCCGCGGAGATCGCCGCCGCGACCGAGGAGGCGCACAACAAGGGTGTCCGCGTCGCGGTGCACGCCATCACCGCGGGAGGACTCGACGCGTCGATCGCGGCGCACGTCGACTCGATCGAGCACGCGCAGGAGCTGACGACGGCCCAGGCGCAGCAGATGGCGTCGACCGGCATCACCCTGGTGCCGACGCTCTACATCCTCCGCTACTACATCGAGGACGCCGAGCACCTGGGCTTCACGGCCGAGCACGTGGCCGACCTGCACCGGATGGTCGACACCCTGGTCGTCCCGTTCGAGGGCCGCTTCCCGGCGATCCTCGCGACGGGCGTGAAGATCGCGATGGGGTCGGACGCCTTCATGGCGCTGCACGGCAAGAACGCGCGCGAGCTCGGGTACATGGTGCGGGCGGGAATGACCCCGGAGCAGGCGATGAAGGCGGCGACCGCGACCTCGGCGGAGCTGCTCGGCTGGCGCGGCAAGGTGGGCACGCTCGCGCCCGGAGCCTTCGCGGACGTCATCGCCGTGAGCGGCGACCCTCGCAAGGACGTCTCGGTGCTCGAGCACGTCGCGGTCGTGGTGGCCGGCGGCAAGGTCGTCAGCGACGAGCGGCTCTCGCAGCCGCAGCAGGCGCGCTAAGGTCCGCCGGCGATGCGCGCCGCGTTCTTCCTCTGCCTCGCGCTCGCCGGCTCGGGCGCGGCAGCGTGCGGGCCGGCGGTCGCACCTCGGACACCGTCCGCCGCCCCTGACGCGTCCAAGCACGACGCGCTCCAGGCTCTCTTCGCGCAGGAGTGGGAGTACACCATGCGCGATCAGCCGACGTACGCCTCGAGCCTCGGCGACCACCGCTACGACGATCGCTGGCCCGACGCGTCGCCGGCGGCGTACGCCCAGCGGGCCGCCCACGCGCGCGAGCTCCAGGCGCGCATCCGGGCGCTCGACCCGTCCGGGCTCTCGGACGAGGACCGCCTGAGCCTCCAGCTCTTCGCGCGCGAGAACGCGACGCAGGTCGAGGGCGAGCCCTTCCGGCTCTGGCACATCGTCCTCGACCAGCGCGAGGGCATCCAGACCGCGCACGAGCTGGGCGACGCCATGCCCTTCGCGACGACGCGCGATTACGAGGCGTGGATCGCGCGACTGCGCGCCCTGCCGGCGTGGATGGACCAGACGATCGAGACGATGCGCGAGGGGGTCAAGGAGCACATCGTGCAACCGCACGTCGCGATGGAGCGCGTGCCGGCGCAGATCGCGAAGCAGATCGTCGACGATCCGGAGAAGAGCCCGTTCTACGCCCCGCTGCGCCGCATGCCCGCGTCGTTCGCAGCCGCCGACCGGGACCGCCTGGTGCAGCAGACGCGCGAGGCGATCGCCGCATCGGTCGTCCCGGCGTACCGCCGCTTCCGCGACTTCTTCGCCGGCGAGTACCTGCCCGCGTGCTTCCCGCAGCCGGGCGCCTGGCAGCTCCCGCGCGGCGACGAGGCGTACGCGTACCTCGCGCGCGTGCACACGACGACGAACCTGACGCCGCGGCAGATCCACGACGTGGGGCTGCGCGAGGTCGCCCGCATCCGCGGCGAGATGGTCGCGCTGATGGGCCGGGTCGGGTTCAAAGGCACGCTGCCCCAGTTCTTCGCGTGGCTGCGCGGCGACCCGCAGTTCTACTACCCCGACGCGTCGTCGCTGCTCGAAGCGTACGAGGCCACGGCGAAGCGCATCGACCCCAAGCTCGTGCTCCTCTTCCGCACGTTGCCGCGCACCCCGTACGGCGTCGAGCCGATCCCCGACGTCGCCGCGCCGGACACGACCGCCGCGTACTACCGCGACCTCGCCGCGGACGGCTCGCGCCCCGGCACCTTCTTCGTCAACCTGGACAAGCCCGAGTCGCGCCCCAAGTGGCAGATGATGGCGCTCGCGCTGCACGAGAGCGTGCCGGGGCACCACCTGCAGATCGCGCTGGCGAGCGAGCAGACGGGCTTGCCCGACTTCCGCAGACACGCCGGCTGGACCGCGTTCGTCGAGGGCTGGGGCCTGTACGCCGAGTCGCTGGGCGACGAGATGGGCCTCTACGACGACCCGTACTCCAAGTTCGGGCAGCTCTCGTACGACATGTGGCGCGCCGTGCGGCTCGTCGTCGACACGGGGATGCACGCGATGAAGTGGGACCGCCAGCGGGCGATCGACTTCTTCCTCGAGAACACCCCGCACCCGAAGCTGGACGTGGAGAACGAGGTGGACCGCTACATCGCGTGGCCCGGGCAGGCGCTCGCGTACAAGATCGGGCAGCTCGAGATCCGCCGGCTGCGCGAGAAGGCGCAGGGCGAGCTCGGCGCGCGCTTCGACGTGAAGGCGTTCCACGACGTGGTCCTGCGCGAAGGGGCGCTGCCGCTCGACGTGCTCGCCCAGCGCGTCGACGCGTGGATCGCCGCGAGCAAGGCCAGCGGCAGCTAGCTAGCGGCCGTCGCGCGCGAACACGGTCCAGCGCGCGCCGCGGTACTTCACGTGGTACGTGCCCGCCGGCGGGTTGAAGCCGAAGCCGCGCACGAGCACGTAGTCGTAGTACGGGAAGAGCTCCTGGATGGGCACCTGGTCCGGGGTCCACTCCCAGCGAAGACGCAGCCTCGGGTACGTGGCCGGCGGGTACTGGCCGTCCTGGTACTGCACGGGCCAGTGCGGGAAGCCGGTGTACGCGAACTGCACCACGCCTCCCTTCTCCGCCTGGTAGTACGAGACGTAGTGCAGGAACGGCACGTAGGTGTCGCTCATCGTCGTCGACATGCGGTCGAAGATGAGCCCCGCCACGTGCGCGCGCGGCTCCATCGCCGCCATCGCGTCGTCGAGGTCGCCCACCTCCTGACGCTCGTACGCGATGAAGTGCTTGCACACGTTCACGACGGACCCGACGCACACGAGAAGCGCCGCAGCGCCCACCGCGAGCCCGCGCGCACCGCTCGGCATGCGCAGCAGGGGCACCATCGTCAGCAGGGCGAGCAGAGGGAAGCGCTGCCCGTAGAGCCACACCTCCCCGAGCTTGCCTTGCAGCGTGAAGTAACAGAGCACGCACGCGACGGGCACGATGAACCAGCCGCGCGCCGCCGAGTCGCCGCGGTCGCGCTCGCCCATCGACATGCCCAGCGCGGCGACGGCGACGAAGCCGAGGGCGTAGAACCAATTCTCGTTGCTCTCGTCGCGGAAGATGGCGACCGTCCAGCGCAGGAAGTCGTGCACGAAGGGCTCGTGCCCGCGGATGTCGCCGACCGCGTTGCCGCCGGCCTTGGACCCGAGCACCCACCATCCGAGGAGCGCGACGCCCGCCGTGAGCGGGGCCGCGCACGGGATCCAGCGGTGCGGGCGCGTCCACGGAAAGAGGACGATGCAGCCGAGCCCGAAGATCGCGAAGGGCAGGATGTGCGCGTAGAAGGTCGCGACCGTCAGCAGCGCGAGCACGATGCCGGTCTTGCGCCTCGGCTTCTGGAAGTGCCGCGCGGCGACGGCCAGGGCGAACAGCATGATCGGGAAGCCGAAGACGAACGGCAGCAGCCCCATGCAGAACATCACGTTCACCGACAGGGGCACGACGAAGAGGCTGAGGCGCTCGTCGCGGCCCAGGGCGCGCAGGAACGCGCGCATCCCGAGCGGCATGCCCGCCAGGTAGAGGCAGATCATGCCGACGCTCGCCGCGTGCACGCCGACGAGGAACGCGAGCACGTCGCCGACGACGTAATAGAGGAGGTACTCGGTCCTCAGCAGCGCGAGCCGGTACACCTCGGAGAAGCCGTAGGCCGGATCGTGGATCGAGTGGATGAGCCGGAGCGTCGCGAAGTGGAACGGGTAGTCCTGCAGCGGCGGGTGCTCGACGATCCACGCCGGCGCCGTCGCGAGCAGGGCCACGGCCAGATAGAAGACCGTGCTCGGGCGTATGTTCGGCCGGACAGGGCCACGTAACAGTCGCACGGCGGGCAACATACACCAGGCTGTCGCCGCCGGTGACGGAGCGGGCGGTGCGAGATAAGCTGCGCGCCGCTTGAGCGCTACCGCCCTCTCAGCCCTGCAGAGGTGGGGCTTCGCGATCGTTCCCGCGGTCGGCCTCGTCGAGCTCGTCGCGCACGTCGCGCAGACGCGCCCTGCGGCGAACGAAGGCGACTGGGCCGCGGCGCGCGCGTGGGTCGCTGCCAGCGCGAAGCCCGAGGATCTGGTCGCTTTCGCGCCCAAGTGGATCGACCCGGTCGGGCGCATGCGGTTCGGCGACGACATCGCGAACATCGAGCGCGAGGCCCGCCCCGACGAGACGCGCTTCCCGCGCGCCATCGAGGTGGGCATCCGCGGCGCGCACCTGGCGGCCTTCGACGGGTGGCGCAAGAGCGACACGCAGCGCTTCGGCGGCGTGACGGTGACCACGTGGGAGAACCCGTCGCCGGCGCACGTGCTGTCGGATCTCGTGTCGATGATCGAGCCGCGTCACGCCCACGTCTTCCGTGGCGACGCCGAGTGCCCCTGGAGCCACACGCGTCCGGAGAGCGGTGGGCTCGGCTACGGGCCTGCGGTACCCGCCGATCGCTTCGCGTGCCCCGGCGGCGGGTTCGCGGGGATGAGCGTCGTCGCGGACCTCGACTACGTGCCGCATCGCTGCATCTACGCGCCGCCGGCGGGCGGCCCGCTGCGCATCCGGTTCGAGGGCGTGCGCTTCGGGCACGAGCTGCACGGGCACCACGCCATCTACGTGGAGGCGGAGAGAAACAGGACGGGCGCACCGGTGACGCTCTCCTTCGCGAGCGGCGGAACGTCGATCGGCAGCATCGTCCACCGCGACGGCGACGGCTGGAAACCCTTCGAGCTCGACACGAGCCAGCTCGACGGGCAGACCGGGGAGCTGACGGTCGAGGTGAGCTCCCCGAGCAGCGACCGACGCCAGTACTGCTTCGAGGCGGACACGCGGTGAAGCTTCCGGCCGCTCTCCGTCTGCCGTCGCGCGTGGGCTGGCGCGACCACGTCATCGGCGCGTTGCTGGCGCTCGTGTACGTCGCGTGGTTGATCCCGGGTGCACGGGTGCTCGGCTTCCCGCGCGACGAGGGCATCTACTTCCGCGCCGGCGCCGACTACTTCCGCTGGTGGCACTCGCTGCTCGAGCGCGGGCGCGAGGCGCTGCAGCAGGGCGCCATCGACGGGGCGTTCAACATCAACCACGAGCACCCGCCGCTCATGAAGACGCTGTTCGGCGCGTCCGAGTGGTTGCTGCACGAGAAGTGGCGCGTCTTCGCCGACGCGAGCACGGCGTTCCGGCTGCCGGGGATGATGTCGGCGGGCCTGGCGATCTGGGTGACGTACCTCTTCGGGGCACGCGCCTGGAGCCGCCGCGCCGGACTGGTCGCGGCGCTGCTCTTCGCGCTGATGCCGCGCGTCTTCTTCCACGCGCACCTCGCCTGCTTCGACGTCCCCATCACGGCGATGTGGATCCTCTGCGTGTACGTCCACTGGCGGGCGCAGGAGAAGCGCACGTGGGGCTGGGCCGTCGCCGTGGGCGTCGCCTACGGGCTCTGCCTCGCGACGAAGCACAACGCGTGGGTCCTGCCTTTCGTCCTCGTGCCGCACGCGCTGTTCGTCGACCGCCACGGGATCTGGCGGGCGCTGCGCGTCGGGCGCGTCTCGATCCCGGCGAGCATCGTGACGATGGCCACCGTGGGCCCGGCCGTCCTCTACGCGCTCTGGCCGTGGATCTGGAACGACACGATGGGCCGGCTCCAGTTCTGGGCCGACTTCATGACGCACCACGATTATTACAACATCGAATTTCTCGGGAAGAACTACTTCGGCCCGCCCTCGCCGAAGAGCTACCTGCCCGTGATGGTGCTCGCGACGGTGCCGACCATCACGATCCTGCTGTTCCTCGCCGGCGCGATCGACCGCATCGGCGTCGGCGTGCGCCGGCTGCGCGCGTGGGCGATGACCCTCGCGCACCGGGACCCGCGCGACACGCCGCCGCGCGACCCGCTGGAGACGGACCTGCTGCTCGCGCTCTCCTTCTGTGGCTGCGTCAGCGTTTTCTTCCTCTCGAAGACACCGATCTTCGGCGGCACCAAGCACTGGATGCCCGCCTACCCGGTGCTCGCGCTCTTCGCAGGGCGCGGGTTCGACCTCGTGACCGCCGCGATGCACCGTGCGCTCCCCGCGCTCGACGACACGAAGCGACGCCTGGCGGAGACGGCGCTCGTCGCGTGCGTCACCGTGGCGCCGCTGGCCGTCACGGCGCACTCGCACCCATTCGGCCTCTCGGCGTACGTGCCGCTGGTCGGCGGCACCGCCGGCGGCGCCGACATGGGACTGAACCGCCAGTTCTGGGGATTCACCACGCAGACCGCCGCCGCGGAGTACCTCAATTCGAAGGCGCCACGCGGGGCGAACGTGTTCGTCAACGACACCACGTGGGACGCGTGGGCGCGGATGCAGGAGGAGGGCCGCGTCCGGGGCGATCTTCGCGTCGTCGGGGCTCCCGCGGAGGCGATGCTCTCGCTCGTGCAGCACGAGCTGCACATGAACGAGGTCGACTACGACATCTGGATCGCCGACGGGAGCGACGCGCCCGTCTACGTCGTCACGCACGACGACGTACCCATCGTCAGCATCTACGGCCGGCGCTGAGCCCGCAGCGTCGAGTGCTTGTAGCCGTAGGCCGCGTAGATCGCGAGCCCGACGACGAGCCACGCGACGAAGCGCATCCACGACGACGGCGGCAGGTACGCGACGAGGAAGATGCACGAGACGAGCCCGAGCGCCGGCACGAGCACCGGTCCGAAGGGCACCCTGAAGGGGCGCGCGCGACCGGGATCCTTGAAGCGCATCACGATGATTCCCGTGCACACGAGGATGAACGCGAACAGCGTCCCGATGTTCGTGAGGTCCACCATCTCGTCGATGTTCGTGAACGCGCTGCACACCGCCACGAGCACGCCGGTCAGGATGGTCGACACGTGCGGCGTCCCGTAGCGGGGGTGCACGCGCGCGAACACGGGTGGCAGGAAGCCGTCGCGCGCCATCGCGAAGAGGATGCGCGGCTGGCCGAGCTGGAACACGAGCAGCACCGCGGTCTGCGCCACCACGGATCCGAGGGCCACGATGCCCACCATCCAGTTGGGCATCGAGACGTACTTCATCGCGACGGCCAGCGCCTCGGCGCGCTCGTTCTCGTTCAGCGTCACGAGGTGCGTGTACGGCACGAGCCCCGAGAACACGGCGCCGACGATGACGTAGATGATGGTGCACACGACGAGCGAGCCGATGATGCCGAACGGCATGTCGCGCCCCGGGTTGCGGCACTCCTCGGCGCAGGTCGAGACGGCGTCGAAGCCGATGTAGGCGAAGAAGATGATGGCCGCGCCCGCGCCGATGCCCGCGAACCCGTTGGGCGCGAAGGGGTGCCAGTTCTCCGGCCGGACGAAGCGCGTGCTCACGAGCACGAAGAACGCGAGCACCACGAGCTTCACGGCCACCATGAGCGCGTTGAAGCGCGCCGACTCCTTGACGCCCCACACGAGGATGACGGTGATGACCGCGACGATGAAGATGGCCAGCACATTGACCACGATGGGCACGCCGAAGACGTGCGGCGCCTGCGCCAGGAGCTCCGGCGTCTTCGCCGCCGTGCGGTAGTCGGTGACGAGCCACCGTGGGACGTGCATGCCCATGCCCTCGAGCAGGGCGACCATGTAGTTCGCCCACGAGATGGCGACCGCCGTGTTGCCGATGCCGTACTCGAGCAGCAGGTCCCAGCCGATGATCCAGGCGACCACCTCGCCGAGTGTCGCGTAGGCGTAGGTGTACGCGCTGCCGGCGACCGGCACCATCGAGGCGAACTCGGCGTAACAGAGCGCGGTGAACCCGCAGACGACCGCGGTGAGGACGAAGGACACCACGAGGGCCGGACCGGCCCCGGGGCGCGCCGGGTCGCCGGCGCTCGCGCTACCGATGGTCGCGAAGATGCCCGTGCCGATGATGGCGCCGACCCCGAGCGCCACGAGGTTCCACGGCCCGAGCACCCTGCGCAGCGAGGCGCCCTCGCGCTCGCTCTCGCCGAGAATCGCGTCGATGGACTTCGTCCTGAAGAGCTGCGCGAGCGGCACGCCAGCTGCGGACGATACACCGGAAAGCTGGTAAGCGTGGGTCCCCGTGCCCCGACGCCTCGAGCCGCTGCGTGACCCGGTCAAGCTGCACATCGACGGACACGCCGTCGTGGCCGAGCGCGGCGAGCCTGCGGCCGTGTCGCTCATGGCGGCGGGGCACCTGGCCATCGCCCGCAGCCCCAAGTTCCACCGCCCGCGGGGCCCGGCCTGCCTGCGCGCCGCCTGCGACGGGTGCCTCGCGCGGGTCGACGACGTCCCGAACGTCATGACCTGCCGCGTGCCGGCCGCCGACGGCATGCGCATCGAGACGCAGAATGTGGTCGGCTCGGTCGACACCGACCTGCTCCGCATGAGCGACTGGTTCTTCCCCGAGGGGATGAACCACCACGAGCTCTTCGCGGGAGTCCCCGGCGTGCAGCGGGTGATGCAGGCCCTGGCGCGCCGCGTGGCGGGGCTGGGGCGGCTTCCTGCGGGTGAGACGATGCCCCCGCGGGAGGCACACCGCCGGCAGGTCGACGCCCTCGTCGTGGGGGCCGGACCGGCCGGGATGAACACGGCGTTGCTCCTGGTGAAGCAGGGCCGCCGCGTGGAGGTCGTCGACGACGCCCTCGTCTGGGGCGGCTCGACCAGGGCGCTTCCCGGCGAGGCCGCCGGACCATGGGCAGCCCTGACCGAGGCATTCAGCAACGCCGTCGTCATGGGCGACCTGCGGCTTCGCATGCAGACCACGGCCGCTGCCATCTTCGGCGAAGACGTGCTCCTGGCGGGCGAGGAGGGCATCGAGCTGGCGACTCCCGGCACCCTGGTCATCGCGACCGGAGCGAACGACGGCGTCCTCCCCTTCGAGGGCAACGACCTGCCGGGCATCCTGAGCGCGCGTGCGGCGGGGTGGATCGCGTCGCTGGGGGTCGAGCTCGGAGAGCGGGTGGTCGTGGTGCTGGCGGAGGGCGGGGGGCCGTTCGGCGAGGCCTGCGCCTCGGTCATCCGGGGAGCGACGCTCGTCAGGGGGACGCCCCTGCGCACGGGTGGCAGCTCCCGCGTCAAGGAGGTCACGGTCGCCACCGCCTCGGGCGAGCAGACCCTCCGGTGCGACGCCCTCGTCATCGACGCCCCGCGCGCACCCGCCTACGAGCTCGCCGCCCAGGCCGGGGCGACCCTCGCGCACGAGCCCCGCGGTTTCTTCGTCCACACGGACGAGGCCGGGCGCATCCGCGATGGCGTGTACGCCGTCGGGGAGGTCACCGGCACCGCCCTGCACCCTGCAGCCATGGCTCGCGCGGCCGCTGCCGCGGTCGAGTCGCTCCCCGTCTCGGGCGAGCAGCCCTAGTCCTCGAGAAGCTGCCCGAAGAGGCCGAGCCCCCCGGCGATGGCCACCACGTCGAAGACGGCGAGGAGCCGGAGCCAGTCTCCCACCTCGCCCGTGTCGACCGGCATGCCCCGCGTGGCCGCAAAGAAGATCTCACGCGTCGCCGAGACGCTCGAGAGCAGCGCCGGGGAGAGCAGGGGGAAGAGCACCGTGGCGAGAATGAGCTCCCGCGCGCGTGTGCGCACCGTCATGGCCCCGAAGAGGGTCCCCATGGCCGCCACGCCCACCGTCCCCGCGAGCACCACGACCACGAGCGGTACGAGCACGGGCCCGAGGTCCACGTGGAAGAGGAGGGCGACGAGCGGCACGACGACGATCTCGACCGCGACGAGAAACCCGAGCACTCCCAGGGCTTTGCCGCACCAGATGGCGGCCCGCGGGATGGGCGAGACGACGAGCCCGAGGAGCGCCGACTCGTCGCGCTCGCGCTGCCACGTCCGCCCGAGCGCGAGCACCGAGGCGAAGGCGATCGCGAGCCACATCGCCCCGGGCGCGACGCGCGTGCTCGTCTCGGGGCCGGTCGTGAAGGCGAGGCTCGCCATGATCGCCACGAGTGCGGCGAAGAACCCCGCGGTGGTGACGATCTCGCGCGTCGAGAGCTCGATGCGCAGGTCCTTGGCGAGGACGGTGAGCGTCGCGGAGAGAAAAGTGACTCTCTTGGTCGCGCGCGACGTCGATCCCGTCTTGACCATGATCGATCAAGCGGTAGATTCGCTGAGAGAGAGAGCGCTGTCACCTTCGCTGACGCTGCTCCCACGGAAGCTCCGGAACTCCAGTGCCATCGAGACGCGCTAGCAAGCGCATCGCAGTGCTCCACAACGTCGACTTCGAGGACGCCCGTCCCGACTTCGACCCCACCTGGGCCTCCCGCGCCGAGGTGGCGATGGTGTCGACCGCCGTCGCGACCGCTCTGTCCTCCGCCGGCTACGAAGCGCACCTGGTGCCGGTCGACGGCGACCTGTCGAGCCTGCGCGCGCACCTCGCGGAGCTCGAGCCCGACTGCGCCTTCAACCTGTGCGAGTCCCTCGCCGGCGACGCGCGCCTCGAGAGCGCCGTCCCGCTGCTTCTCGAGCTCCTCGGCATCCCCTTCACGGGCTCGCCGCCCGAGGTGCTCAGCTTCGCCCTGCGGAAGGACCGCGTGAAGCAGCGGCTCGAGGCCGCCGGCATTCCCACGCCGGCGGCGCGGGTGATGTCGCGCGGGGACGACCCGTGCGACCTGCCCTTCCCCCTCATCGTGAAGCCGGTCCGCGAGGATGGCTCGGTCGGCATCTCCAACGAGAGCGTCGTGCGCTCGCGCGAGGAGCTCGCTCGCACGGTCGACGCCGTATCGGCTCGCCTGAGGCAGGCATGCCTCGTCGAGCAGTTCATCGACGGGCGCGAGTTCAACGTCGCCATGCTGGGGCATCCGACGCCGCGGGTCCTGCCGCTGAGCGAGATCGACTTCACGGCGCTGCCCGACGGGGCGCCGCGCATCGTGTCGTACGACGCCAAGTGGTCGAGCGGCTCGGTCGAGGACCTG
>DATJYG010000462.1:0-12569 GCA_035499695.1 Polyangiaceae bacterium | reverse complement strand
GATTGGGGCACGGCTGTCAATGTGCAGGCGATGGTGTTCGGCAACCGCGGCGAGACCTCTGCTACAGGTGTCGCCTTCACGCGCGATCCGTCGACGGGCGAGAAGAAGCTCTACGGCGAGTGGCTGCCCAACGCGCAGGGCGAGGACGTGGTGGCGGGCATCCGCACGCCGCTGCCCATCCGCTCCGCGGGGCGCACCGGCAAGCCCGACGAGTCGCTCGAGACGAAGATGCCCGAGGCCTACAGGGAGCTCGATCGCATCGCGCAGACGCTGGAGCGGCACTTCCGCGACATGCAGGATCTGGAGTTCACCATCCAGGCCGGCAAGCTCTACATGCTCCAGTGCCGCGGGGCGAAGCGGGCGGCGCGGGCGGCGGTGCGGGTGGCGGTCGACATGGCGAAGGAGGGCCTCATCTCCAAGCAGGAGGCCGTGCTGCGCGTCGATCCGGGCGGCATCGATCAGCTCCTGCACCCCACGCTGGATCCCGCGGCGCCGAAGAAGCTCCTGGCGCGTGGCCTCTCGGCGAGCCCCGGCGCCGCCAGCGGCCACATCGTCTTCAGCGCCGACGAGGCCGAGCGCCGCGCCGGCCAGGGCAAGCCCGTCATCCTCGTGCGCGTCGAGACGTCGCCCGAGGACATCCACGGGATGAAGGCCGCTCGCGGCATCGTCACGGCGCGCGGGGGGATGACAAGCCACGCCGCTGTTGTCGCGCGCGGCATGGGCAAGCCGTGCGTCGCGGGCGTGAGCGCCCTCGCGGTGAACTACCAGACGCAGACCATGACCATCACGGTCTACGACGACGCCGGCCGCTCGACCGAGACGGTGACGCTCAAGAAGGGCGACGTGATCACCATCGACGGTGGCACCGGCCACGTCTACGAGGGTGCGGTACCCACGGTGAGCGCCGCGCTCTCCGGCGAGTTCGGGGAGCTCATGGGGTGGGCAGACGCGGTGCGCACGATGAAGGTGCGCGCGAACGCCGACACGCCGCTCGACGCGCGCACGGCGCGGGCCTTCGGCGCGGAGGGCATCGGGCTGTGCCGCACCGAGCACATGTTCTTCGACGAGGAGCGCATCCAGGCGATGCGCGAGATGATCCTCGCGGACGACCACCGCGGTCGGGCTGCGGCGCTCGAGAAGCTGCTCCCGTTCCAGCGTGAGGACTTCGTCGGCATCTTCCGCGAGATGCGCGGGCTGCCCGTCACCATCCGCCTGCTCGACCCGCCGCTGCACGAGTTCCTGCCGACCGAGCCGAAGCAGCTCGCCGAGCTGTCGAAGTCGATGAACGTGCCCGTCGAGAAGCTCGCGCAGCGGACCAAGGACCTGCACGAGTTCAACCCGATGCTGGGGCACCGCGGGTGCAGGCTGGCGATCACGTATCCCGAGATCTACGCGATGCAGGTGCGGGCGATCCTCGAGGCCGCCGCCGAGGTCACGTCCGACGGGGTCGACGTGTACCCGGAGATCATGATCCCGCTGGCGATGACGCGCGCCGAGCTCGAACGCATTCGCACGGGCGTCGACCAGGTCGCGGCCGACCTGGCGGCCGCGGGCAAGAAGGTGCCGTTCTCCTTCGGCACGATGATCGAGCTGCCGCGCGCGGCAATCCTCGCGGGAGAGCTGGCGCAGGTCGCCGAGTTCTTCTCCTTCGGCACGAACGACCTCACCCAGGCCACCATGGGCCTCTCGCGCGACGACGCGGGCAAGTTCCTGTCCGCGTACGTCGACACGGGCATCCTCCCCAAGGATCCCTTCGTCTCGATCGACCAGGACGGCGTCGGCGCGCTCGTGAAGATGGGGGCCGAGCGCGGGCGAGGCGCCCGCCAGAAGCTGAAGCTCGGCATCTGCGGCGAGCACGGTGGCGATCCGGCGAGCATCGCCTTCTTCCACGGCGTGGGGCTCGACTACGTGAGCTGCAGTCCCTTCCGCGTGCCCATCGCGCGGCTCGCGGCAGCCCAGGCGTCGCTGAGGGCGCGCGGGCAGAATGGCGGACACGGCTCCGCCTGACGCGCTACCATACCGGACGTGCGCTTCGCTTTTGCCGTCGCATTCGGCGTCACGGTCACGGTCCTCGCCTGCAGCGGAGACGACAGCAGCAACGGTGGCTCGTCGAACTCCCCGCTCCCGCCCAACGGGTGTCCCTCCGAGCCGTGCAAGGCGAACACCGTGTGCCTCCAGCAACCGGAGCCGGCGTGCAACGGCACCTGGTACTGCTGGAGCGCCGATCAGAAGTGGCACTGCGCGCCCGAGGACGCCGGGGGTCCGGGCGGTCCGCCCCCCGACGGCGCGTTCATGGAGGAGACGGGCGGCGGCTCGATGGATGCGTCGATGACGGACGCGAAGAGCGGCGGCTGAGCTTCACGCGGTGAGCGCGTCGCTGGCGGCGGCGATCGTCGCGTCGACGTCGGCGTCCGTGTGCGCGCCCGAGAGGAACGCGGCCTCGAACTGCGCCGGCGGCCAGTAGACGCCGCGCGCGAGCATCGCGCCGTGCCACCGGCCGAACGCAGCCGTGTCGCACTTCTTCGCGTCGGCCCACGAGCGCACGGGGGCTCTCGTGAAGAACAGGGTGATCATCGAGCCGACGCGCTGCACGCACGCAGTCGTCCCGCGCTTGGCGATCGCCTCGTTCAGCCCCGCCTCCAGCCGCGTGCCCAGCGACTCGAGGCGCGCGTAGAGCGCGTCGTCGAGCCGTTCGAGCGTCGCGAGCGCGGCGCTCACGGCCAGTGGATTCCCACTGAGCGTGCCGGCCTGGTACACGGGACCGAGCGGCGCCACCTTCTCCATGATGGCTCGCTTGCCGCCGTACGCGGCGAGCGGCATCCCGCCGCCGGCGATCTTGCCGAGGCTCGTCATGTCCGGGCGCAGCCCTGCGCGCTCCTGCATCCCGCCGCGCGCGACGCGGCAGCCGGTCATCACCTCGTCGAAGATCGAGACCGCCCCATGGGCGCGGCACTCGGTGACGATCGCCTCGAGGAACCCCGGCTCGGGCGCGACGACGCCCATGTTGCCGACCACCGGCTCGACGATGACCGCGGCGATCTCCTTGCCGCGCGTCGCGAACAGCTCCTTCAGGGCACCGACGTCGTTGAACGGCAGCGTCGCCGTGCTCGCGACGGCCCCCGCAGGCACGCCCGCCGAGTCGGGCACGCCGAAGGTCGCGGCGCCGCTGCCCGCCTTGACCAGCAGGAAGTCGGCGTGCCCGTGGTAGCAGCCCTCGAACTTCACGACGACGTCGCGCCCGGTGAACCCGCGGGCGGCGCGCAGAGCGCTCATCGTCGCCTCGGTGCCACTCGAGACGGCGCGCACCATCTCCATCGACGGATACAGGGCGCACAGCTTCTCGGCGTAGCGGACCTCGAGCTCGGTGGGCGCGCCGTAGCTCGTCCCGCGCGTCGCCGCGTCGCACACGGCCTCGACCACCGCGGGGTGCGCGTGCCCGAGGATCATCGGTCCCCACGAGCCGACGTAGTCCACGTAGCGACGGCCGTCGGCACCGTAGAGGTAGGCCCCCTCTGCACGCGAGACGAAGACCGGGCTCCCGCCGACGGCACGGAAGGCGCGCACGGGGCTGTTCACACCGCCGGGGATGACGCGCGAAGCGCGCTCGAAGAGGGCTCGCGATTTGTCGTCGCTCATCGGTGCCCACCATAGCCGATGAGCCACACGCCCACCGCGAGCAGGCCGAAGACCAGCAGGAAGAGCAGCACCAGCAGCCCCCACGGCGTGCGCGCGCGGCGCTCGGCAGGCGGAGGCTGCCCGCTCCTCAGGAAGATTGCCGAGGGCGGCGGCTTCGAGAACTGCGGCAGCGGCGAGTGCGGCGGCAGCGGCCCGAGAACGGGCGCCGCAGGCGGCGGAGGGGTCATCGCGTGCATGGGCGCCGTCGCGCCGACGACGATGGGAGCCGGCGGTGCGGGCAGCGGTGTGTTGTGCACTGGCGGCGGTCCCGGCGTCGCCGCAAGCGCCTCGGCCCCACTCTTCGGCGTGCGCGCCATGCGCAGCGTGCTCCCATGCCCGGGCGCACGCATGACGCCGCTCAGCTGATCGGCGCGCAGCGTGCTCGCGAGCCCCGACGACGACGACGCGGACCCGGGCAGCGACGATCGTGCTCCCGGGATGCCCGGCGACGCGGGCGGCGCAGACACGCCGGTGGACACTCGTCCCGGCGGGGGCGTGCTGCCCGGGCGCACGACCTCCACGACGGGCGACTGCCCCGTCATCATGCGCTCGGGCATGCGCACCGTGGACGGCGCGTCGGGCTGGGTCGGCTGAACGTGGTGCGCATGCGGCGCCACGCCCGACTGCTCGTCGGTGCGGATGGCGTGCTTGAGCATCCCCCACAGCTCGCCGGCGTCGCGCGGACGCTCGCTCGGAGCGATGGCGAGCGCGCGCGTCATCAGGGCTTCGACTTCGTCGCCCACCGCGACGCCGAGCGAGCGCGGGGTGGGTCGGTGCTGCGGGTCGAGCGCCTTCATGGCGAACTCGCCCAGGTGCTCGCCCTCCATCACCGTGCGGTCGGTCAGCGCCTCGAGGAGCACGAGCGACAGCGCGTACACGTCCGTCCACGGGCCCACGGCGCCGACGCGTTCGTCGAACTGCTCCGGCGCGCCGTAGGCCGGCGCGAACATGCGCACGTTGCCGAGCGTGCGCGCGCTCGGGCCCATGGCGAGCGTCGAGTCGGCGAGGATCTTGGCGACGCCGAAATCGAGCACCTTGAGCTTCGTGCCCGCCGCGGTGCGCGCCAGGAAGAGGTTCCCGGGATTCAGATCACGGTGCACCACGCCCTGCGCGTGCGCGAAGGCGACGGCGTCGACCGCCGAATCGAGCAGCTTGACGACCTCGCCGAGCGACCTGCCGCGCAGCCCCTTGGAGCGCCGGTCGACGAACTCGTCGGCGAGCGACCGACCCTCGAGCCACTCGAGCACCGTGTACGGCACGAGGGCGCTCGTGGTCGGCGCGAACGTCGTGCCGCTCGCGATGCTGCGCACGATGTGGAGGTTGCCCTGCGACAGCTTGTAGTGGAGGCGGCTCTCGTCGCGGAACCGCTTCACGAACGACTCCACGAGCGCCGACCCCAGCGCCGTCGGCAGCTTGAGGCACTTGATGGCGATCGGCTCGCTCAGGCCGACGTGCGTCCCCTTGTAGACGATGCTGAAGCCGCCCTCGCCGACGAACTCGTCGATGCGGAACTGCCCATCGAGCACCTGTCCGGACATGCCGAAGGGGTCCGCGGGGGGCACGGGGAGACGATACCAGAGGGGCCGGAGAGATCAGGGCCCGCCGTAGAAGGCGATCCGGCCGCTGGCGACCAGCCCGTGCTGCTCGAACGGCTGCGACCAGATCGCGTCGAACTCGAGGGCCGGCCCGGCGGCAAAGTGCCCGCCTAGCACGTGGCCGAACGCCCACTCGTGAAAGAGGCCGATGCCGCCGAAAGACTGGGTGCCGTTCGCCTCGGGAAGGTTGGGGTCGACGGACGTGAGTTTCCCGGTGCCGACCCCGAGGTTCGCGAAGATGGCCAGGTTGTGCAGCGACGGCACGAGGCTCACGAGCGGGAACGCCTCGAGGCGGAAGCCGATGCCGTTGCCCGTGGATCGCCAGTCCGCGTTGCGTAGGCTGGCGGTGCCGAGCCAGAAGCCGAAGGACACGTAGTCGCTGAAGGCGCCGAGCACCCAGAGCTGCTGGTAGGTGCCCCCCATCAGCCCGCTGGCCGAGTAGTAGGCCGAATCGCCTATCTGCTGCGAGTTGTTCGGGTATCCGCTCGCGCCGCCGATGCCGCCGCCGAAGGACATCCCGAGGACCAGGCCGCTGCGGTACTCGTGCGCCGAGGGGAGCTTGGTGACCGCGGGCGTCTCGTTCCCGGTCGCGACGGCCGCCGCGGCGCCCTGCGTCTGAGCTGCGAGAATCAGCGGGACGAGCAGCACAGCAGTGGGGCCCTGTGTAGCACACGGCGCCGGTGGTAGAAGCCTGGGCATGCCCGCCGCCTTCGATCCCGCGCTCGCCGAGTCCGATCCCGAGGTTGCCCGTCTCGTCGCCGAGGAGAACCGCCTCGAGCACGACAAGATCCGCCTCATCGCGAGCGAGAACTACGCGTCGCGCGCCGTGATGGAGGCGACCGGCTCGGTGCTCACGAACAAGTACTCCGAGGGCTACGCGCACAAGCGCTACTACGAGGGGCAGCAGGTCGTCGACCAGGTCGAGGAACTGGCGATCGCGCGGCTCAAGGCGCTCTTCGGGGCCGACCACGTGAACGTCCAGCCGTACTCCGGCAGCCCCGCGAACCTCGCCGTCTACTTCGCCTTCTGCGCTCCGGGCGACACGGTGATGGGCCTCGCGCTCCCCGCGGGCGGGCACCTGACGCACGGGCACACGGTGTCGATCACGGGCAAGTACTTCAAGAGCGTCCAGTACGGCGTGAAGAAGGACGACCACCGCATCGACATGGACCAGGTGCGCCAGCTCGCGCGCGAGCACAAGCCGAAGCTCCTCTGGTGCGGGACGACGGCCTACCCGCGCATCCTCGACTTCGCCGCGTTCCGCGCGATCGCCGACGAGGTCGGGGCGCTCCTCGTGGCGGACATCGCGCACATCTCGGGGCTCGTGTGTGCGGGCGTGCACCCGTCGCCCGTCGGGGTCGCCGACGTCGTCACCTCGACGACGCACAAGACGTTCCGCGGGCCTCGCGGCGGCATGATCTTCTGCAAGAAGGAGCACGCGGCGGCCATCGACCGCGCCGTCTTCCCGGGTCTGCAGGGCGGACCGCACAACCACGTGACCGCCGGCATCGCCGTCGCGGCGCGCGAGGCGGCGCGCCCCGAGTTCAAGACGTACGCGCAGTCGATCGTCGACAACGCGCGCGCACTCGGCGCGGCCCTCGCCGAGCGCGGATTCGGCGTCGTCACCGGCGGGACGGACAACCACTTGCTCCTCGTGGACGTCACGAGCAAGGGCGTCACCGGCAAGCAGCTCGCGCAGGCGCTCGACCGCGCCGGCATCGTCCTCAACTACAACGCCGTACCGTTCGACCCGCGCAAGCCGTTCGATCCCTCGGGCGTTCGCATCGGCACGCCGGCCGTCACGAGCCGCGGCATGGGCAAGGACGTCATGCTGCGCATCGCCGACTGGATCGACGGCGTCACCAAGGCGCCGGGCGACGAGGCCCTTCTCGCCAAGGTGGCCGGCGAGGTGAAGGACCTCTGCGCGAAGTACCCGGCGCCGGGCCTCCGCCTCTGATCGAGAGCGAGCTCAGAACGCCGAGCAGAGAGGGCTCGTCCCCGGGCAGCACGCGCTGAGGCCCTGGTCGACGAAGCAGACCTGGGCCCCCTGGCTGGGCCAGTAGTACGCCCAGAAGAAGCACATCTCGTCGTTGGCGCTCTCGCCGAATTTCACGGCGGCCGTCGTCGTGTTGTCCCAGTCGCACTGGAACTTGTAGCCACCGCCCGAGGGGATGTGGATGGGCGGCGAGAAGGGCGTGACCGGCGGGTCGCTCCAGCTCGTGCTCGTGTAGAGGAGGGAGCCCGGGTCGCTCGAGCTCGTGGCCGACCAGATCTGCACCTTGGTGCCGAGATGGTGCTCGTGGCCGGTGATGGCCCAGAAGTTCGACGAGTTGTAGTTGCTCGGCATCTGGAAGTACTGCACGCCGGTCGACCAGGTGCTCATCGCCGGGATGTTGATGCTCGGGTCGCCGATGAAGAGGAACGAGGCGTCGTACTTGTAGTCGCTGTCCGGGATCGTCGTGAGCGTCGACGTGGTGACGAGCGTCACCGCCTGGGTCGGGTTCGCGTTGATGTAGTGCATCTCGAGCCGGACGATCTGGTTCGGGTCGAGCGTGAACGCGACGTTCTGCGGCAGGGTGAGCGTGTCGTCCGGCTTCTGCGAGATGATGAGCGGGTTACCGGTGGCGGGGTTGAGCGCGCTCTGGAACGGCTGGCAATCGAACGGCGTCGGCTGCTCGGCCGTTCCTGCGGCCAGCTTGTAGAGGATCATGTGATGCGAGGCCGTGCCGAGCAGGTCGTGGATCTGACCGATGTGGATCTGCGCCGCGTTCTTGAGACTCACGACGATGCACTGGGTGTTCTCCTGGCTGGGCTGCACCGTGATGGGCCCGAACTGCACCGTGTACGACTGCGTGCCGTTGCCAGAGTCCGTCATCGTGATGTCGCCGTCGGGCGGCGCCGCGTCGAGCGGGGGAAGGCTGCCGCTGCTGCTCCCGCTTCCACCGCCGCTGCCGCCGCCGCTGCCGCCGCCGCTGCCTCCGCTGCTGCCGCTACCTCCGCTGCTCGAACCTTGGTTGCCCGTGTTCGATCCCGAGGAGCTGCACGCTGCGATGAGGACCGCGCTGACCAACGCCGCGAGAGCAAGAGAAGTGCGCATCGACAGAACCTCCGCGGGAACTGAGCTTATGCGGATAGCTCACCCTTGCACGTCACAAGCGAGGATCGGGCTACACCCACACGCTCGCACCCGGTAGCCACCACTATCTCGATCGGGTCAGGACCACTGCATGAAGCGCCCGCAGGGCCGCGCCGACTGCCGCGCGTGCGTACGGGTCCTTCCGCTGCTCGGCCTGCTCGAGGGTGGCGCCTGGGCCGATGAGGGCCAGGCCCACCGGCTTCCCGTGCTCGATGGAAAGGTTCACCAGGGCGGCGTGCACGACGTGCCCCATCACCTCGCCGTGCTGCGTGTCGCCTCGCTCGATGTACCCGAGGACGACAACCGCATCGACGTCGCGCCGGGCGAGGAGTCGGGAGGCGACGAGAGGCGTCTCGTAGCTCCCGTGGACGCGGATCGGATCGCCGACGAGGGAGGCGCCCTGGGCGCGCACTTCGCTGGCGGCCGCGGCGAGCATCGCCTCGACGATGCTCGCGTTGAAGTCGGCAGCGACGACGGCCACACGCGGCGCGCGCTTCTTCCTCTGCTTCGGCATCGGGCGAGATTACCCGTTCGCCGCGCGCTTGGTGCACTCCGGCTGGCACACTTGACGACCGAAGGGCAACGGCGGCACTCTCGATCGGGTGTCTCGCGTCGGACGCCGCCGCCTCCTTGCCAGCGCCATTCTGAGCGCACTCGCTGCCCTCTGGGCGTGCTCCGGCGCTGACAACACGACGCCGCCGGGGTCTGCCGATGCTGGCGGGGATTCGACGACGGGCGATGACTCGGCCTCCCAAGGAGACACGGGCGGCCCGGATGTGGATTCGTCCGTCGGTGTCGACGGAACCGCAGGAGATTCATCCGCGGACGCGGGCCACTCCGACGGTTCGACCTCCGACACGGGGCCCTCGGATGCAGCCGAGGCGGGTGATTCCACGAGTGCAGGAGACGCCCACGGCGCCGACGCCGCCGACTCGGCAAGTGCCATGGATGCCGACGCTGGAACCGGGACCGATGCTGGCGTCGATGCGACAGACTCGGCCAGCGCCGTGGATGCGGAAGCAGGGACTGGAGCCGACGTCGGGGCCGCAGATGCCGCGTCGGACGGCTCCCTGAGCGTCGATGCGAGCGGGATCGATGCGGGTAGCCTCTGCACCCCGTTCCCCGACGACGCCGCGCCGATCACCAGCACCGACCTGGACGGCTCCGCCCCGAATCCTTCGACGTTCACGGGTGGGAACATCGAGTCAGGTACCTATTGGCTCACGTCTGAAACCACCTACGGCGCCGGCACGACCGAGACGGTCGCGCAGGTCTCGATATTGGACAGCACGACGCAGACGGACCGATCCGCCAGACTCACGAATACGCTGGACGCGGCGGCCACGGAGTACGCCGGTTTCGGTTACGCGACCAGCGGCAACCAGATCCTCCTCCAGGCCCTGTGCAACTTGACCGGGTTGGGCACCGGTTACTTCACGTTCTCGGGGACGGGTCCGGGAGCCACGCTCACCGTGATGACCAGCGGCGTCTTGGACGTCTACACGAAGCAATAGGCGACGTGCTACCGCTCGGCAACGAACCACGCGTACTCCCCCCAGAGCTCGCGACTCGCGAGCACGAGAAAGCCCGCGCCCTCCAGCGCCCGGGCGAACTCGGAGCGGTCGAAGCGATCCTCCATCGGATGATCGAGCAGGCGCCGCCACAGCGGGTGATGGATGAACCGGGCGAGCACCTCCTCGACGTAGAAGCGTCCGCCCGGCTTGAGCACCCGGTGGGCTTCGCGCACCGCGTCCCGCCAGCGGGGGCAGTGATGCACGATGCCGAAGTCGAAGACGGCGTCGTACGTCTCGTCGGGCGCGTCGATGCGTTCCGCGTCCCCGACGAAGACGCGCACGTCGCGGCCGACCAGGCGCTCGCGGGCGAGGCGGACCATGCGCGGGTCGAGGTCGAAGGCGTCGACGTGCGCCGCGCCGAAGCGATCGAGGATGATCTCGGTGCCCACTCCCCGGCCACACCCCATCTCGAGCACGTTCCCGCCGGGGACCGGACCTCCCATGGCGAGCAGTCGGGGCGCCTCGAAGTGCCGCTGGATGGCGGCGCGCACGGGGTTGTTCATCAGGGCTTTCTCGAAACCGTTGAGCAGCATGAAACGAGCATGCGCACCGGAGCCGAAAGCCGCTACTCGCATTCTGCTCGCATCTGGATGGAATCGACCGACCGCGGCTCGTCCCAGTGACGAGGACCCGCACGGCGACGCGGTCGGCGATGCACGCGTCGCTCGGGTGACGGCAGGGCACCGCGCTGCAGCGGGTCCGGATGCCCTCCGGACCGCGCCCGATGTGCTCCGAGACGAGGGCGCGCGTCGCGAACTCCTCGACGAGGATCCGCGTCCCGCGGGAGGAGCCACCGCCCCCGCGCGCGCCGCCGCCTCGCCCAACGTGCTCGCCGTGAGGCACTGGAGCCGTCTGCTCGGCGGCGCGCTCCAGCTCGTGTCGACGGTGAACGCGCCGCCACGCCAACCGCGACAGCCGCGTCGGAATCGGGGCACGTAGGGACGGAGCGAAGACCGCGGCCCGGCCGAGGCTTCGACGAACGGGATGGTGGTAGGCGGGCGCCGGGGAGCGCCGACTCTTTTTCGAGCGGCGCCCCCCCGGCCCCTGATTGCGCGCGGGGCGTCTTCGGCCGTTGCCCGCGCCTGGGCGGCCGGCGCTCGGCCTACTTCGCCGCGACCGTGGTGCTCGCGGCGGCTGCGGGAGCAGCCGTCGCGGGCGCGGGCGCGTTCGAAGCGGTCGACACCGGCGATTCCGCAGGTTGCGGTGCCGCAGTGGGCGAAGCGTTCGCGGAGCCGGTGATCGGGGTGATTTGCACCCCGGTCACGTCACCTTGAACCTCCAGCTTCTGCTTCTTGCTGGTCGTTCCGCGCGCCTTTCGGGTCGCACGGAGCTTCGCCACGGCGGCAGCCTTCTGCTCGCTAGTCCTCGGAGCACGCGCCTTGGGAGGCGTCATGCCGAAGTCCGCGAGCTCCTGCGTCGCGTTCGCGAACGCCGCCAGGATGTAGCGTCGATATGCCTGTACGAAAGGCATGATCTTCGCGCTGACCCCGTTGAGCGCCGTGATCGCGTCCCTGACGGAAGCGTGCGCCGCGTTCACTGCGGTGAGCGCATCGGCCAAGCTCTGGAGAGCCGGGACGAGCGTCGCCGTCGTGTACGCGACATTCCCGAGCGTGAATTGCCCGTTCGGGAAGTGCTTCTGCGTGCCTGCGATGAGCGCCTGCACGCGTGCCAAGGTGTTCGCCTTGCTTGCTGACGTGGTGGTAGTCGTGGGCCTATCCTCCTTTCCGGAAGGGCGCGCGAAGCCGGAGCGGCCAGCGGGGTCCACGGTGCTGTGGGAACCGCCTGCGCCTTTGCGTTTTCTTCCCCTCCGTAAGAAGCAATCGCAAAGGTCGCGATTTGGTCCCGCGGTCCGCGGACGATTTCTGTCCCCGGTTCAACCGTGCGAAATCATGAGGTGCGACGAGACACGTCAGGCATCGATCCTGCGCCCGACAACGACGAGACACCGTCCGGTGCGAGCACGACGTGCTCTTCCTCGGGCTACGGGTGCTGACCCTGCACTACCGAATCGCGAACGCGGCCGTTTCATCGAAGATCGGGGCGAAGAGCGACGTGAACGCTCGCGCGCTACTTGCGCTGCCGAGCGATCAACGCTCGTCATGACGGCAATCAGCGAAACATGGCCGCGATCTCGCCTGGATCGCGGGCGAGTGCAGCAGAACACGGGCCTTTGTTGCTCCACATCGCGGCCAAGGAGGCTCGATCGCTCGTGATGTCGGGCGACATCGCTCACGATTGCTCGTGAACTTCCGACCATCTTCGCTTGCTGGAGGGCTGACTCGCCGAGCTCCCGCGCGAATTCCGCTCAATCGGCGGCGATGACCATGATCATCGGGCGCGATTGAGCGACAATCGGGCGCGATCTTCGCTCAATCGGGACCCATTTGCGCCAAGTCGCGAGCGAATGTGACCTCGTTCGTCCCCGATCTTCGCTCATTCGCATCCGATTGAGCGAAGGTCGCGCGGAGTCTTCGCTCATTCGGGACCGAGTTTCGCTCAATCGCGGGCGATCTTCGCCCAGTCGGGTCCGATCTACGCTGACATCGGTCCCGATCGTCGCTCATTCGGGGGCAAACAGGGTCCACATCG
>DATJYG010000461.1:0-3299 GCA_035499695.1 Polyangiaceae bacterium | reverse complement strand
ACGCCGTCGGCGAAAGACCGGGCGAGCTCGTTGAGCTGAGAGCGGAGAGAATTCTGCATCGGGGATGCGGAAGATACCCGATCCACGTACCCAAGTACGGGTATGCGTTGTGTCGCACCGGCAGCTGGGTAGCAGCGTCGGCTTCATCAGGTCGCGCCTCCTGCGCCAGCGAGTAGGCGCCCAACCTAGCCCGGGCTCGCCCCACCAACTCACGCCGCCGCGTCGGAACCCACGCGCGCAAGGCAGCCACCCCCCGAGAGGATTTTGCCGAGAGGAGGGGGCGGGGTGGCGGCTGCCAGTTCGCAGCCCCATGGGACCACCGCGTTTGCAGGGTCATGGGACCAGGGAGGCGAGACAAGACGACCGACGCGAAGGGTGCCTCGTACCGAGGACGGCGTCGATCGATTTTTCATCGCGCCGCACGGCGCCGCCGGGTGCCCCGGCCAGCGCGTGAGCCGAGCCGGCCGAGGCGAACGGCGGCGCCGTGTCAGCGGCGACGAGAGCGCGGGTGGGGATGGACCTTGTTGGCGGGCGTGGCGGGCGGCGGGTCCGCCGCGTCGATGGTGGGCTTGAGCCTGGGCCTGTACGACTCGCCCTCCATGACGAAGTCGTAGGCGGCATTCTTGAAGCGATCGACGGCGCTCTGCGCGAGCAGCACGTCGTCGAACATGGCGAGCCACTCAGCGGTGTCGCGGTTGCTGCTGACGATCATGGAGGCGCGGCCGGTGCGCTCGAGAAAGAGCTGGTAGACGTCCTTGCTCTCTTCCTTGCTCATCGGCTCCAGGGCGAAGTCGTCCAAGACAAGCAGGTCGACCGAGGTGAGGGAGATCATCTCGGCGTCACGCGAGTTGTCCAGGCGACTCTGCCTGAGGGTGCGCAGCATGGCGTCGGCGCGCACGAAGCGGACGTTGTAGCCGTGTCGGCAGGCGATGTGACCGAGGGCCTGCGAGATGAACGTCTTGCCGACGCCGACGGGTCCGAGCACGACGACGTGACGATGGGCTTGGAGGAAGCGCAGGCTCACCAGCTCGGCGAGCATGCGTTTGTCGAAGGAGACCTTGGAGGACTTATCCCAGAGCTCCAGGCGCATGGTGGGATCGAGCCCGGCGTCGCGGGCGCGGTTGTCGGCCGCAGCGCTGTCGCGGCGCGAGATCTCGTCGGTGAGCACCAGCAGCAGCAGGTCCTCAAAGGACATGTCCTGCTTGTCGGCGAGCACGAGCCTCTCGTGCAGGGTGTCGAGGATGCGTCCGAGCTTGAGGCGCTTGAGCGCGGTGGTGAGCTCGGGGCTGATGGCAGCGGGGATGGTGACCATCAGACGCCCTCCTTCTTGTTGGAGGAGCGCGTCTCGAAGTGCTGCTCGGGCCGCGCGAAGCGCGGCAGCGCGAGTTGCACGACCTTGCCGCCGCGCTGCTCGGGGGACGCCGGCTTGGCGGCAGCCTTGAGCATGCGGGTGATGCGTCCGACGTCGACGACGTCGAACGCGAGGGCGCTCTGGCAGACCGCTTCGACCCGCCCGTCGCCGAACTTCTCGCAGAGGCGCAAGAGGGCGTAGGCGGCACGCATCCTCGCCCACGGCAGCGGGCCGGCGAGCAAGCGCTCGGCGTAGACGCCGAGGTGGTGGCCTTTGTCTCTGGCGCGATCGATGAGCGCGTCGACGCTGCGCAGGGCATAGGCACTCTTGCCGGTGGGATAGTCGCTCGGATCGGTGGAGCGCCCGCCGGCGGGCTGACGCGGATGCATCTTGATGAGCTCCGTGCCGGCGTAGATCTTGACCGTGGTCTTGTCGGCGCGAGCGCGCACGAACTTGGCGCCGCTCGACGAAGGAACCGAGTACAGGGCGCGCGCGACCTGGATGTGGTGGTCGGGGTGGACGGTGGCCTTGTCGACGTAGATCGGCACGTCGAACGTCTCGCTCGGGGGCGGCAGCATGGTGGCCTTCTCGGTTTGCTCGAACACCTCGCGCGGCACGGCGCGCGTGGTGCCGTGCACGCGCGTGCCGGCGACGTCGCGGCACCAGGCCTGGGCGCTGCGGCGAGCATCGTCGAGATCGACGAATGTCTCGCCGTCGAACCAGCTCTCGCGCACGTAGGGCACCTGATTCTCGACGCGGGGCTTGTCCTTGGGAGAGCGGATGCGCGCCGGGTCGACGAAGATGCCGCGCGCCTGCACGTAGTCGAGGAACGCCGCGACGAGCACGGGGCTGAGCGCATCGGGCGTCTTGACGATCGCCTTCATGTTGTCCGGGACGATGGTGCGGATCATCGCGTGGAAGAAGGCCCAGGCGTGGTCGAGGCCCTCGCACACGGTCTCGGTGGTCTGCACGAAGGTGGGCCACACGAACTGGTAGCGGCTGAACGAAAGCGTGATGATGAGCGCCCAGAGCGTGCGGACGCGGCCCGCGACCGGGTCGAGCATCGGCCCCATCTTGCCGAAGTCGACCTGCGCCTCCTGCCCGGGCGGCGGGTCGTCGATGCGGACCGTCGACGGCTTCTGACGCCAGCCGAGCTGCTGCATGGCGAAGCGCCGGAGAGTGTCGTAGCTCACCTCCAGGCCGTCGCGGCGCAGCAGCGTGTGCACCTTGGTCAGGCGCAGCGGGCGTTTCCTCGTGAGCCACTCCGCGATGCGGGTCTCGTGCGCCGCAACGGCCTGCCACTCGGCGCTCGCGTCGGGCACGGGCCGCGACTGCACGCGCTGGGCGACCTCGTGGATCTCAGCCTCGGCCAGCTCGCGGTCCTGAGGCAGCGAGCAGCTCTCGGCGGCGCGGATGTAGCGGCGAACCGTCTTGCGGTCGACGCCCGTCTCGCGCGCGATGCGGCGAACACTCTGCCGCGCCGACCAGCGGCGCAGCACTTCCTTGATGTCGATCATCGTTAGCTCCCGGTAGGGCATGGGCACCTCCCGACGGCGACCCGCGCCGTCGTCGGAGGGCACCCTCGCTCACTTCCCGGTCGCCCGACTCGTGACCCGTCGCGCCGGGCATGGGTGGTCCCATGACCCTGCAAACGCGGTGGTCCCATGAGGCTGCGAAAAACTCCTCACCCCTCCCTCGCGGGTGGTCCCTTCTGGCTGCAAAAGGGGTGGTCCCATGACCCTGCGAAAAACAGCCCCGCGCCGGTCCCATGAGGCTGCGAACCGGCACACGGACCGCCGCGGTCGAACGGAGGGTCGCACGATCCTTCACGTTTTCACGACTCGCACCAGCCCGTCCTGCAGTGCAGGTATCATCAATAGATGATGGGGACGCAAACGAGCATTTCGCCGTTCGGAGTTCTCTTGGTGAGCGTCGCTGCTTCCTGCAG
>DATJYG010000460.1:0-10410 GCA_035499695.1 Polyangiaceae bacterium | reverse complement strand
CTTGTCGACCGCGATGCCCTGCTGCGTCGTGTCGCCGAAGTACGTGTCGTAGATCGTCACGAACGGACGCTCGCCTGACGACTGCTGGATGATGGCCTGCGTGGTGGCCGCATACAGCTGGTTGGCCATCGAGATGTCTTGGTTGAACTGGTTGTCCAGCTCGTCGTAGTACGTCGCCTCCGGCGTACCGGCCGGCGGCACGACACCCACGCGACGGAACGTGTCGTCCAGCTGGCTGCCCGCCCAGTCGTACGCCCACGTCGACAGGAACCGGCGCGCATCGGTGAAGAAGCCGGCGGGCCCGTTCGCGTACGGCGAGAAGTCGTAATACTGGTGGTACTGCGGGTAGTTGCGCCACAGGTACTGCCACTCGTACGCGTCGATCTGCGCGGCGATGATCTCGCTCGGGCTCGTGCCGAGGTCGAACTCGCGGCAGAACGGCGTGTACTTGGTGTTGCTGTTCGTGCAGTAGAGGTACTGGATCTCGTCGCCCGGGGTGCACGTCTGACCGCCGGGGGCGACGCCCTTCTCCTTCCCGCTGGTGGGGCAGTACCCGAGCGGATCCTTCCAGCGCGAGTTCGTCGCAGTGACGACCTTGCCACCGGCGGCCGGATCGAGCGCCGTCCCGCTCTCGCCCGACACGCTCGAGCCGGCGAGGCCCTTCGGGTTGCCGGAGTCGAGGGAGTCCTCGGTGGTCGAGCTGTTCGCGTAGATGAAGCTGATCGCCGCCTGATCGTAGGGCGCCCAACCGGGCTTGCCGCTCACGCCGCCGTACGTCGTGCTACCCGACCAGAAGACGCGGTCGACGTCGAGGTTGTATTCCATCAGCGACGACGTGTAGAGGCCGATGTGATCGCCGGCCTTGTCCGTGTAGTGCGGCCAGTTGTTCTGGTCGATCGAGCCCATGAAGTTGTGCTCGAGGCCCATCGAGTGACCGAACTCGTGCCACCACGTCACTGCGTAGTAGCTGGCGATCATGTTCTGGACGTACTGCTGACGGGTCTCCCACTGCCCGTTGATGCAGTGACGCGCGTCGCGATCGAAGGCCTGCGGCAGGCTGAACATCGAGTACTGGTCGGCCATCCGGTTCGGGAAGGCGAACTGCTTGATGTAGTCGTAGTCCTTGTGCGCGATCGTCAGCGCCTGCATCGAGGCGAGGAAGTTCGCCGAGTTCTGGCCGCCGTTCGCCAGGTCGTTGTTCACGTCGTAGGGCGGCGAGCCCGACTCGATCGTGGCCATGAGGTCCTGGAACTGCGCGTCGGCCATGCCGGCGCCCATCTGCATCGCCGAGGATCCGTAGTTGACGCTCCCGCCCTCCCACACGACGTACGGGTTGGCGGCGGGGTCGGCGAAGACCTGGTACGGGAGGACCTTGAAGAACGCGTTGTAGTAGTCCGCGTCGTGGCTGATGACGAAGTCCTGCGGGCCGAGGTTGCCCCATGTCGCCATCGGCTTGCCGAGGTACTGCTGCAGCTTCGTGAAGAGCGTCGACGTCCCGTTGTGGTTCTTCGCGATCTCCTGCGGCACCAGCGGCAGCGTGGCGCCGTCGGTGCACGTACCCTTGGGCACGCAGACCTGGTTGCCGTACGCCGTGGTCACGCACGAGCCGGGCGGTCCGAAGTTGAACGCGCCGATCGTCTGCTCGTAGTAGTCCATCCGGGCCAGCAGGTAGTCCTGCCACGCCCAGTCGTCGAAGTTGATCGACGTCGAGATGATCTGACCCGATCGCGGATCGGCGACGAACTGCGTGACCGCGAGCCAGGGCGGGCCGGTGTCGAAGTCCTGCGCGAGGTCGCTGATCCAGCGGAGGAAGCTGTAGCGGACGTCACCCATCTGACGCGGCGGCTGGCCCGGGGCGAGCTGCGCGTCGTAGTCCATCACGACGAGCTTCGACTTGGCGCCGGAGAGCTGCATCAGCGCGTTCGTCTGGTCGACGACCCCTCCGCCGCCCGAGTACGTACCGTCGGCTTGCTTGTTCCCGAAGATCCCCTTGTAGTTATCGGGGTAACCGGGCGCGAAGTAGTACGTGAACTGCTTGCCGTTCGGGTCGTGCCGGATGGCGAGCTGACGCGAGCCCCACAGGCCCGTCGAATTGTCGATCGACGGGAGGCGGTTCATGATGATGCCGTACTTGCGCTGGATGTTGTCCTTCTCCGGGATGACCAGCGGCATGTACGTCTTGGGGTTCTGCGTCTGGTCCTGCGCGACCTGGTCGAACGAGGTCGCGGGATCCTCGGGCGCGCGCATGAACGAGTACATGAGCGTGAACGTGACGTTGTTCCGCCCGAGCTTCTGGAACATCACGCCCGAGTAGCCGAACTGGTTCGCGCAGTACGTGTCGTAGCTCGTCGAGCTGTTGGTCCCGGAGTTGTCCTGCGTGACGCTGGTGCTCGGCAGCTGGTTGAAGACGACGGGGACGGTGACGTCGATCGCGAACTGCCAGTAGTTGTTCGGCTCGTCGACGTAGAACGAACCCGGGTGCAGCGTCGCCGAGATGCTGCCCGTGTCCGCGCACTTCGCGAGGAACTCGTTCGGCACGTCGCCGAAGGTGACGAAGTCACTCTGGTCGTTCTTGTCGAAGCTGATCTTCACCCACTGGCGCAGCTGCCAGTCGAGCTCCTGGTTCTCTTCGTAGAAGTTGGTCTTCTCGCCGTCGAGGTTCACGCGGTACTTCAGGTCGACGTTCGTGATCGGCCACGAGTCGACCGTCTCCTGGTTGCGCGTGCCTTGCGCCGCGATCGAGCCGGTCGTCGTCTGATCGCTGCTCGGCTCGATCATGTTGTTCATGAGCAGGTTGTCGGACGTGACCGCGAAGTTCACGTAACCCTGGCTCTCCTGCTCGATCGAGAGCATCCCCGACGCGGCGAACGGGTTGGGCACGCTCGTCGAGGTGATGGTCGTCTTCATGAACCAGCCCGGGTCCTGACCGCCCGAGCCCGGGCGGACCAGGAAGTCCTTGCGGACGTACTGGTTCTCGTCGAAGACGCCGTTACGCGACGGGCGGTCGGCCACGCAGCCCGAGGCCGCGCAGAGCGACGCGAGCGCGCCGGTGACGATGAAAGCACGGAGGATGTTGGAGTTCATGATTCAGCTTCTCCGAGTGGCTTCCGCGCTCACTGCGTGATGTTTTCGAAGGCCGGGTTGAACAGCATCGCGTCCACGACGCGGCCGAAGCCCTGTCCGTGGTTCGAGTTCAGCCAGACGCCGTTGGTCAGCGACCAGATGTCGTCGGGGTAGTTGTCGAACGGGCTGTACGACACGATGATGCCGCACGAAGTCTGCGCCGAAGGCGAGCCGGCGACGGCGTTGAACGGATTGCCCGGGTGGGCGGTCAGCCAGTCGAGGATGTTGAGCGTCGAGTCGTACTGGTCGACCGCGAGGACGTCGCCCGTCGACGGGTCCATGCAGGGGAAGACGTCGCCGAGGAAGTCGTCGGCCGTGATGGCCATGATCTCGATGCTGTTGTCGGCGGCGACGCAGGTACCGTCGACACACGTGTAGTCCTCGTCGGCGCCCCCCGCCTTGGTGCGGCACGCCTGGTAGGCGCAGCTCGCCTGGAGCGGATCCTGCCAGGGCCTGTAGGAGATGGCGTACGTCTCGAGGTTGCCGCTGAAGTCGATCTGCGCGGATTGGACGAACAGGCTGCTCGAGCCGTTGATGGCGATGTTGAAGCCGACGCCCGGCTGGTCGGGCAGCCACGGAACGAGGCCGCTCAGCGGGATCGAGGTGTCGAGCGCGCCGGGGGCGGTCGGATCGCACGTGGTGTTGTCGCCGAGGGTCATGGCCGTCGCGCAGGAGTGCCACGGGTCCATGAAGCTCGGGACGTAGACCTGCGCCGCGGCAATCGAGAGGCTCGTCGCCGAGGTCGTGTGGTTCTTGTCCCAGCAGTTCTTCGCGCCGGGCGGGCACACCTGGATGGGGCTGTGGCCCTGGCTGAAGACGGTGCGACCGCCGAAGGCAGCCGGGTACTGCCAGAGCAGCGTGTGCGCCTGACCGTCGAGCACCGCCTTGTACGCGTTCTGGACCGCGGCGGGGCTACCCGACGCCAGCTCCTCGGCCTGCATCTGGCCGTTGGAGTCCATGAGCGAGTTGCCGGTGTGCGGATCGATGAGCCACCGCGGCGGGCCGTTCGGGTACGCCGTCGCGCAGTGCGCAGCGGACTCGGGGTACGCGGCGGTGTTCTGCCACGCCCCGCCCACATACGGAGCTTGCGCGCACTCGTACGTCATGGTCAGGCCGGAGCCGGCGCTCCCGGCAGCGATGGTCGTGAGCACGGGGCTCCCGAACATGTTCGTGAGGTTCACGCCGAAGTTGGCGTGCGCGCCCGGCGGGTCGCTCTTCACCGGCGAGAGCGCCTGGTACATGGACAGCTCCTCGCGGTCCATGCGCTTGTACCAGTACGTGTACCGCTGGTTCGCGGTCTTCACGTCGGTGCCGTACTCGACGTCCATCGGAATCGAGAGGTACGGCTTGGTCGAATCGGGCGCCGTCGGGTTGCCGGCGAAGCCCGCGATCGTCGCGAGGTCGATGTACTCGAACTTGTCGAACTGGAGGCCGAAGTTGTTGTCGAAGAACATCGTCTCGAGGTCGATCGTCTGCGCCGCGACGCTCGCCGGATTGAGGACGTTCGGGTCGTAGGGGTTCTGGCCCGCGGTGACCGCATCGCCGAACGCCTTCATGTACTTGAGCCACGCGATGCCGAACCACTTGAAGAAGTAGCGGCGGTCACGCACAGGGTGCGGCAGGTTGTTGGGGTCGCCCTTGCCGAGGACGCGCACGACCCAGCCCAGGGACTCGTCCCAGAACGTGCCGTAGTCGAACCCGATGTACCCGTCGGGCGACGTGACACCCGTGAACAGACCCGGGAACCAGAGGTTCGGCAGGATCGCGTCGTTCTCGAGGAACACGATCGCCGGTCCGCCCGGCTTCATGACGGACGGCGAGATGCCGTAGACGTCGAGGTACCCCTGGGCGAGTCCCGGCGGATCGCCGGGGAAGACGGCCTGGCCGCCGATGAGCATTCCCTCGAAGCCCGTGCAGACGTGCTGGGCGTCGACCGGAGTGGGCGAAGTCGGCAGTCCGAGCTGCTGCGCCACGATGGGGTCGGACGCGAACTGGCAGCTCTCGGGCGCCGACGGAAGCATGCCGAGCTGGTACGCGATGTCGTTCTCCACCAGGCGCTGGTACTCGCGCATGATGAGGCCCGTGCCGCGCTTGTCCTCGCTGCCGGGGCAGTTGGTCGGATCGGAGCACTCGTTGAGCGGGATGCCGAAGGCGCGGACGTCGAAGTACCACTCGGTCGCCTGGTCACCCGGCTTGGGGAGCTGCGTGTCCTGGACGACGTCGTATTCGCCGAGGTTCGTGCCGTTGGCGACCGTGCCCTTGGTGGGCAGCGCGCCGTTCGACAGCGAGAAGTCCTGGTTCACGCCGACGATGGTGAAGGTGACTTCCTCGACGGTGTGCGTGTGCCCGCCGACGAGCTTCTCGTAGTTGATCTTGTTCCGCGAGTCGCTCATGCTCCCGGGCGTGCCGTAGGGCATGACGCAGTTGTTGAGGTAGTCCCCGTACGTCTGGCCGAGCGCCATGGTGCACGTCGTGGTCGCGCCGATCGGGTTGCCGCTCGTGTACGGACCCTGCTGGTTCACCGCGAGGGTCGGCGCGAGAACCGAGCCCGGGATGAACTTCGCGTAGTCGATGTACATGTTGTTCGGCTGGCTCACGATCGGCTGCGGCGAGCCGTAGAGGAACCGCAGGTACGTGCCGAGCGGACGGATGCCGAAGTACCAGAAGCCGTCGCCCTCCGGCGCGTAGAGGCACTTGCCGTCGGCCACGCAGCCGTTGGCCTGCTCGGTCGCGTCGTCCGTCGCGTCCCACGAGTAGCCAACCTTGGGCGCGTAGGTCGCCATCATGGCGCGGAAAATTTCGTTCACCGAGCAGCCGATGCCCTCCGAGCAATCCTCGTTGTCGTCACCGAGGTCGCCCGCCTTGCCGGTGTAGTCGTTCCAGTTGATGAGGTACGGCTTGCCGTCCTTCGTGATGGGCACGCCGAAACCGAGCGTGTATTTGTGGTGCTTGTTGAAGCTCTGGAACGTCATCAGGCCCGTGTACCCGAGCTGGACCGTGAGCTGGTCGATGAGGTGCGTCGCGAAGTCGTAGCTGAAGCCGACCTCGCCGTTGTCGCCCCACACGACGGCGCCGCACGTGTCGTTCTGGTTCTCGCCGCACACGCCACCGCCCGCGCCGAGCCCCTGGCAGTTGCCGCCCTCGAGCGTGATCGGATCCGGCGGGAGCATCGCCTTCTCGACCGAGAGACCGGGCCACTGGTCGGTCTGGCAGCAGCCGATGGGATTCCCGCAGCTCGTGTCCTTCGCGTCGCGGGGCGCGCCGTCCAGGCACAGGCCGGCCACGTCGAGCGGCGGTGCGATGGCCTCCGTGAGCATCTTCGCCCAGCGGTCTCGCTTGAGGGCTGGCGTGCACGGCTCGAGCACGTTCACCGAGGGGTACGACGCCTCGAGCGACGCCTCGACCACACCCGTGGCGCCATCCACTTCGCCGTTGTTGAAGAGAGTTCCCGACGCCGGCGTGAACGTTTGGTTCGGACCGTCCTCGCAGCCGGCGAGGATGATGCCCCCGGCAACGAGTGCCGGGACGACGCAGAGGATGGTGGCGACTGACCTTCGCATGAGCGCTCCTGACGGTGGTCGGTCCCCGGCTCGCGATCGATGGATCGCGGGCGAGCCTCTCCCACCAATAACCGTGGCGGAACCTACACTCCCCCCTCCTTCGGCAGCTCAAAATAAGCGACGGTGCCTTGCGCTGGATCAACGCGGGACGGGCCCTGTGTTAGAGGAGTTGCCGTGAAGCTCCGTGGAAACTTGCCGCTCGTGGCGTGCGGGCACGCCCTGGTGCTGTTGGCGCTATTCGCCTGCAAGAAGCCGTCACCGAACGCGACGGCCACGCCGGATGCGGGGGCTTCGCCCCTCGCCGGGTCGGCGGTTGTCGACGCGGGAGCACCCCCGCCGGAGCTCTCGGCGAGGGTCACCGTGACCGGGGCTCCGATCGATCAGGGGCAGGCTCAAACCATGGCCATGCAGTTCGCGGCGAGGCGATGGCCCCAGTACCACCCCCGATTCGCCATGGCCTTGCACGAGCCGAAGGACTGGAAGGTCCTCATCCAGTTCGTGGAGCCGGGCGTCGGCGGCATGGTGATCTTCGACCTGTACGGCGAGCTGCTCGACGCGGGCACCTCGAAAGGAGAGCACTGAGTCATGTCCGACGAGGCCAAGCGAGCAGCGGCGCGCGCTGCGCTCGTGGATCTCCCCGAGGGAGGCGTCGTCGGCCTCGGTAGCGGGTCCACGTCTCGACTCTTCGTCGAGGAGCTCGCGCCGCTCGTACGCGCGGGGCGGGCGCTCGTGGGGGTGCCCACCTCGGAGTCGACGAGGGAGCTGGCCGCGAGCCTGGGGATACCGCTCCTCGGCGACGAGGGCCCCTGGAAGATCGACGTGAACGTGGATGGCGCGGACGAAGTGAGCGAGGCCCTCGACCTGATCAAGGGCGGGGGCGCCGCCCATGCGCGCGAGAAGATCGTGAACTACGCGTCGGCGCGAAACGTCATCATCGTCGACGAGAGCAAGCTGTCCGGCCGCCTCGGCGAGAAGTGGCCCGTGCCCATCGAGGTGCTCCCGTTCGCGCACAAGATGACGCGCGCGCACCTCGAGCGGTTCGGGTCGCCCAAGCTCCGCGAAAAGGGAGGCGCGGTGACGCGCACCGATGCGGGCAACCTCATCTACGACCTCGCCACCGGGCCCATCGCGGATCCGGGCGAGCTCGACGAGGCACTGCACGCGATCCCGGGAGTCGTCGAGACCGGCCTCTTCGTGCGACGCGCCGACGTGGTCATCGTCGCCGGTAGTTCCGGCGTGCGACGCGTCCCGCGCCCGAGCTAGAGAACGAGGCGCATGCGCGCCATGCAGCTGTCACGACCCGCTCCCGCGGCCTCCTCGCCGCTGGGGCTCGTAGAGCGCCCCGATCCCGTGCCGGGTGCGGGAGAGATCCTCCTCCGCGTCGCGGCGTGCGCCGTTTGCCGGACCGACCTGCAGCTCGTCGAGGGAGACCTCGGCGCCCGCACGCTCCCCATCGTGCCGGGTCACCAGATCGTCGGCCGTGTCGACGCCGTGGGGCCGGGCGTGCAGGGCTGGGCGGCCGGAGATCGCGCGGGGGTCGCGTGGCTGGGAGGGGCCGACGGCACCTGCAGACACTGCGTGCAACACAGAGAGAACCTCTGCGAGCATGCACGTTTCACGGGGTGGGATCGCGACGGCGGGTACGCGACCCACGCCGTCGTGCGCGGGGACTTCGCGCTCCACCTGCCCGAGGGATTCGCCGACCTCGATGCGGCGCCGCTCCTGTGCGGCGGCGTCATCGGCTTCCGGTCGCTGCGTGTGAGCGGCATCCGTCCGGGCGGACGGCTCGGGCTCTACGGCTTCGGAGCTTCGGCCACGCTGTCCATCCAGGTCGCGCGCCACTGGGGATGCCGCGTCTTCGTGTGCACGCGCTCGAGCGCCGAGCGGCAGCGGGCGTCGGCGCTCGGGGCCGAATGGGTCGGCGGCTACGACGAGAAGCCGCCCGAGCCCCTCGATGCCGCCGTGACGTTCGCCCCTTCCGGTGACGTCGTGGTCAAGGCACTCGAGGCCCTCGATCGCGGCGGCACGGTGGCCATCAACGCGATCCACCTCGATCGCGTGCCGCAGCTCGACTACGCGAACCTCTGGTGGGAGCGGCAGCTGCGGAGCGTCGCCAACTTCACGCGCGACGATGCGCGGGACTTCCTCGAGCTCGCCGCCCGCATCCCGGTGCGCACCGAGTACGAAGTGCATCCGCTGACGGACGCCAACGTCGCGCTCCAGCGGCTCTCGCGGGGCGAGGTGCGCGGCGCGGCCGTCCTTCAGTGCGCGTAGGTGCGGGCGCGCGGCGGCTGCACGTGCAGCTCGATCCAGCGCGCGACGTCGGTTCGGAGCAGCATGCCCGCGAGGCGTTCGCCGTCGAGCACCGGGAGCTGCCCCACGTCCGCGCGCATCAACTTCTCGAGGGCCTCCATCAGGCCCTCCGACGGCGACGCGACGACCAGGCGGTCGCGCGGCGTCATGATCTGCGAGACGCGCATGTCGGGCCAGGCATCGCGACGGACCGCTCGAACGTCGGCCAGCGTCACGATCCCGGAGACGCGACCGGTCTCGTCGTAGACGACGAAGGCCGGCTGCTCCGATTTCATGAGCCAGCGGTCGACGAAGGTCGCGACGTCGGTCGTCTCCGGCACGACGTCGTGAACGGGGCGCATCAGCCTCGAGACGGTGACGCCCTCGAGGATCTCGTGGACGAGCTGTCTGCGCCACGTCTGCGCCGCCGCGGAGCTCAGGAACCATCCGATGAAGGCGAGCCAGAGCCCCGACACGAGCCCGCGCCCGAAGAACGGCACGTATGCGCCGAAGGCGATGGCAACCCCGAGGAAGACGAAGAGCCAGCCGATCGCCTGACCGACCGCCGATGCCCAGCGCGTCGCGTCGTGCAGGTTGTGCGTCGCCGCCCAGAGGATCGACCGCAGCACTCGGCCTCCGTCCAGCGGGAAGCCGGGAATCAGGTTGAACAGGCCGACGATGAGGTTGATCGGCCCGAGCCAGAGGAGCAACGTCTCGCCCGGCCCGAGCCGCGACAGGACCGCGCCGCTGGTGGTCGCCCCGAAAGGCACGTCCACCGCCGCGGAGGCGATCACCAGCAGGATGATGCCGATCGCGATGCTCGTCAGCGGCCCCACGATGGCCGTCAGGAACTCGGCCCTGGGGCTCGGCGGCTCGCGCTCGATGTTCGAGACGCCTCCGAAGAGGAAGAGGGTGATGTTGCGGACCGGAACGCCGAACGACCGGGCGACCAGCGAGTGGGCCAGCTCGTGGAGCACGACCGAGAGGAAGAAGAGCAGCGCCGCCAGAAGGGCGATCCCGAGCGATTCGACCATCGTCCAGTCGGGATGCAGGTGGGTGAAGGTCGAGGCCAGGCTCCAGGTCAGCAGGAAGACGATGAAGAGCCAGGAGTAGTCGAAGGCGATGTCGATCCCGAAGACACGCCCTATCCGGACCGCGTGGCCGCTGCCGTTCATGCCCCATTCGTGAGCGAGGGCCGTGCCAGGGCGCTAAGCTGGAGGCATGGGTGTCCTCGGGCATGCCCTCGCGTCCGCACCGCTCGTGCTCGTCGTCGCGGCGTGCGGGGCGCGCGCGCCCATCGCGTACGCACCCGATGCGTACGAACCGCGCGTTCCCCGGGGGACGACCTACCGCTGGAGCTTCGACACCGCGCCACCGACGCCTGGCACCGGTCAGGTGAGCTCTTCCCCGGAGCGCGTGTTCGACGCCGTGCTCG
>DATJYG010000459.1:0-3912 GCA_035499695.1 Polyangiaceae bacterium | reverse complement strand
CGTGAGGACCAGCGCGGGAAGCACGCCGAAATGGCGGACCACCGTTCCGCTCATCGATAGCTGCACGACGAAGGAGACCAGGTTGAGCACGAGGTAGTAGTGCGCGACGAAGCGCCCGACCGCGGGGCCAGGTAGCGTCCGCGCCACGCTCGACTTGAAAAGGTAGTCGAGCGCGAGGAACGTGGCGGTGGACAGAAAGACCACGACGGCGACGCGCGACAAGAACGGCTGCTCGCGGAATGCCCGCAACGACGCGGTGAGCGGCACGCGGCGAAGCTGCCGCGCTTCGGGGATGCGCTCGGTGACACGCACGAGGCTCAAGGCGCCCACGGCGACGACGAAGCCGCACGACGACACGAGGAGCAGCGACTTCACCGGCAAGACGATGAGCGCGGCGCTGGCGATGGCCGGACCCAGGACGCCGCCGACGATGCCCGCCGCCGATATGAGCCCGAAGAGCCGCCGTCCTTGCGCGACGGTGAGCACAGTCCCAGCGAGCGTCCAGAACTGCGGGACGACGATCGATCCGAGGATGCCGCTGAGTACGTACGTGGCCATCGCCATCGCGGGACTCGTCGGCACGAGGAACAGAAGCAACGGCCCGACGATCGCGATCACGAGGATCGCGCCGAGGGCCCGACGCTGGCCGAAGCGCTCCCCGGTGCGCGCAGCCAGCGCAGTCCCGGGCACGGTCCCGGCGGCGATGGCCATGTACACGACGCCGAGCGCCCTGGGCCCGGGACCCGTGAGCAGCAACGCGTCGCGCGCCGTCTCGAGGACCGTGTGGGCGGCGATGACCAGGAGCAACAGCGCGGCGAAGCCGAGGCTCCCTCGGCCTTCGCCGGCGCGGACGTCGAACAGGCGCGTCACGAGAGATTCCGTCGCACGCCGCGTGCCGTCGTCCGATGCAGCGCCAGCAGGCTTTGCGCTGCACGACGCGGTCGATCCGTGCGCCGCCGCGCAAACGATGCGCCGGCGTCATCAGCGTCACGGACCGGTGTCCGCGGCATCACACGCGTCATGAAGACCTCGCGCCTCGTTTCCGGGTGCGCTCTCCTCGGGGCAGTCATGCTGTCCACCGGCATCGCGTCGGCCCAGACGGCAGCCGCTCCGTCGACGGATACCCAGTCGGCCCCGACGACGTCGACGACGCCCGCGGCGCCACCTGCGCCCACGGCTCCGCCCCCATCTGGTCAGCCCTCGCTGGCGCCGGGTCAGCACTTCGTCGTCGACCCTGTCCTCGACGGCGTTGTCATCGTGGGTGGGGCGGGGTTCTCCGCCCTGCTTGGACTGGTGTTGAGCAGCGGTGAGATCACCGCGAACCCGCCGGGGCCCACGAGCAACCTGCTCTCGTGGGATCAAGGCACGGTGACGCAGACCTTCGACAAGAACGCTGGAACGTACTCGGACATCGGGCTCTACTCGGCCATCGGATTCGCCGTTCTCGATCCACTCTTGTCGTGGGCTCGAGACGGATGGGACGCAGGTCTCGTGGACGCGGTGATGTACGCGGAGAGCGTCTCGTTGACCGAGGTCCTCACGGACGTCACCAAGATCGCGGTCCGCCGCCCCCGACCCATCGACTACGTCAACTGCCCGTACGACACGACGAAGCGGCAACCGAGCCAGAGCGCTGGGTGCACCTACGGAAGCACGGATCTGAACCTTTCCTTCTTCTCGGGTCACGCGTCCACCGTTGCCTCGATCGGTGCAACCGCGACCTACCTCGCCTTCGTCCGTGATCCGGGCACGGCGCGCCCGTGGATCACGCTCGGCGCGTCGGTCGGTCTTACGAGCTTCGTCAGCTACGAGCGGGTGCGCTCGGGGGAGCACTTCCCGACCGATGTCGTGGTCGGTGCGCTGGCCGGGGCCACCATCGGCATCCTCGTCCCGCACCTGCACCGCCACAACGACGAGGCGCCACACGTTTGGGTAGGCGCGGCTCCGGCCACCCAGGGTAGCGGCGGCACGTTCACGCTCGGAGGAGTGTTCTGATGAAGCTCGCGGCCGATTGCACTCTTGCGCTTCTCGTCGCCGGCTGCTCGCAGCCTGCTCCCAAGTCCCCGGCTGACGCGCGCGAGGTCGATCACGATCGCGCGTCGAGGAGCTCACTGACGCAATGCAGGTGCTCGACGAGATGAACCAGATCCCCTCGCGTCACCGCGAGCGGGCAAACTGCGTCGTCATCGTCCCGTCGCTCGTGCGCGCCGGCTTCGTGGTCGGCGCGCGTCATGGCGACGGCGTGGCGTCGTGCCGGTCGAAGTCCGGGTGGAGCGCACCGGTCTTCGTGAGCATCACTGGCGGAAGCGCGGGGCTGCAGATCGGCGTCGTCATGCTCGTCATGAGCGACCGGGGAATGACGAAGCTCTTCCGCAAGAGCTTCGCCCTCGGCGCCGATGCCTCCGCGGCGGCAGGTCCGGTGGGGCAGGCGGCGCAAGCCGGGACCGACGTCAGCATTACAGCCGAGATCCTCACGTACGCTCGCTCGCGCGGGCTTTTCGCCGGCGCCGAGTTGAGTGGTGCCGTCGTGAAGCAGAACATCGAGGCCCTGAGGGCCTTGTACGGCTCTGCTGCAGACGTGCACGACATTCTTGCGGGTGACGTTGCCGTGCCCAAGGAGGCGGGTGGCTTCCTCGAACGCCTCGGCGCCGCCTTCCCCGGGGCCGGAGTGGCTGAACCGATGCGCTGAAGGGGCAAGATCATCGCAACGATGGCGGGCCCGGGGGGACCTCCGCGCGTCCAGGCGCACTTCCGACGAACGGGCGGATCGGCTCGACGAACCGCATCGCGTCTGGTGCTCACGTCTGCTCCGATCTCTTGGCCGGGCATCATGGCCAACAGCAGCACTTCGAGATCGTCGATCCGGCCGGTGTCATCGGCCCTGCTTCCCGACGCGCTGTTGACGATCGCCCTCGAAAAGCTCGCCGACTGCGCGGCGCTGCTGGCGGAAGCCGGCATCACCGCGAGCGCGGTGACGCTCTCGCGGCTCGTGCTCGCAGCCGTGGGCGGCGTTCTGCTCGGATTCGGCGTCTTCTCCTGGGCTGCCGTCGCCATGATGTGCGCCTCGCTGGGCGATGCGATCGACGGTCTCGTCGCTCGCCATACTCAATCGGCGTCGCCGACCGGCGCGCTCCTGGATGCGTCGGTGGATCGCTACGAGGAGTTCCTGTTCCTGGGCGGCCTCGCGATTCACTTCCGGGAGAACGTCGTGGCGCTCGCGCTCGCTCTGTCGGCGCTCGCGGGCTCCTTCATGGTCAGCTACGGGAGCGCGAAGGCGGAAGCGGCAGGGATGCCGGTCCCGCCCGGCGTCATGCGCCGTCCCGAGCGCGCCGTCTGCCTGTGCCTCGGAGTCACCCTGAGCGCCATCGCGTCCGGCCTGCAGGCGGGAGATTCCGCGTCGAGCTGGGTCGTCCTGGCGCCCATGTTCGTCGCACTTGGCGTCGTCGCGGTCCTCGCGAACGTGTCGGCCGTGGCCCGGCTTCGACACATCGCACGGGTTGTTGAGGATCGCCGGCGCCGCTTCTAGCAGGCCGGCTGGCTGATCCTACTGCGCGTGCTCGGCGCTCGGCGTCGGCTCGTGCGCGGTCGCAACCTTCTTGCCGCGGAGTCGGTCGGCCACGACGTAGAACGCCGGCACGACCAGCAAGCTGAGCGCCGTCGAGAGAATGAGGCCGCCGATGACGGCGTCGGCCATCGGTCCGCGCGTCTCCTTGCCCGGTCCGAGGCCGAGAGCGGACGGCACGGCCGCCATCATCGTCGCGACGGCGGTCATCAGGATGGGACGGAGGCGAATGGGCCCCGCCTTCAGCATTGCCGTGCGCGCGTCGAGGCTTTCCTTGTGGCGGATCTCGGTCGCGTAGTCGACAAGGATGATCGAGTTCTTCTTCACGATGCCCATCAGGAGCAAGAGCC
>DATJYG010000458.1:0-4385 GCA_035499695.1 Polyangiaceae bacterium | reverse complement strand
CGGCGGAACGTCCCGAGCGCGCGCGTCTTGATCGCCGGGGCCAGCGCCGACGCCTCGAGCATCGCGCGGATGCTTCCGTAGGTGCGCGCCGGCTGCCCCTCGTCGACGTGCACCTCGAAGGCCGTCGCGACGACGCCGCTGCGCACGCGCGTCCCGAAGTGCAGGTGGTAGCCCGTGACGGGCAAGCCCACGAGCGCGTCGGCGATCGCCTTGCGCGGCACGCCGAGGTCGACGAGCGCGGCGATGATCATGTCCCCGGCGAGCCCGCTGGGCGCGTCGAGGAAGAGCACGTGCCCCGCGCCCGCGCCGCGCGCGAGCTCCGGCGCGCCGTGCCCGTGCTCGTGCATGTGCGCGTGGCCGTGAGCGTGCTCGTGGCCTTGGGCCCCGTGCTCGTCGTGCTCGTGCCCCTCGTGGCCCATGCCTCAATACCTCTCGCGCGCCCGGAGGATGCGCGCGGCCGCGTACGCCGCGCCGAACCCGTTGTCGATGTTGCACACGACGACGCCAGACGCGCAGCTCGAGAGCATCCCGGCGAGCGCCGCGAGCCCCCCGAAGCTCACGCCGTAGCCCACCGACGTCGGCACCGCGATCACCGGGCCGGCGACGATGCCGCCCACGACGCTCGGCAGCGCGCCCTCCATGCCGGCGACGACGATGACGACGCTGGTCCGGTCGAAGACGTCACGCTTGTGCAGCAGCCGGTGGATGCCGGCGACGCCCACGTCGTAGACGCGCTCGACCTTCGCGCCGAGGATGCGCAGCGTCTCGGCGCACTCCTCGGCGACGGGCAGGTCCCCCGTACCGGCGCTGACGAGCGCCACCGGGTTCTTCCCGAGCTCGGGCACCGGCGTCTGCTCGAGCGTCGCGGTCCTCGCGAGCTCCACGTACTTCATCCCGGGCACCGCCGCGCAAACCGTGCGCGCCTTGTCCGGGTCGAGCCGCGTGACGAGCACGTTCTGCCCCGTGCGCGCCAGCTCGCGCGTGATGCCCGTGATCTGCTCGGCCGTCTTGCCGTGGCCCAGCACGACCTCGGGGGCGCCCTGCCGGAGCGCGCGATGGTGGTCGACCGCGGCGAACCCGAGGTCGGCGTACGGCAGGTCCTTCAGCTCGGCGACCGCCGCGTCGACGCTCGTCGCGCCACGTTGCACACCCTCCAGGAGCTCGCGGATTCGCTTGGGATCCATGGATAAACCGGTCGCGTCACGAGCGTAGTACGCTCCGCGCCGACGTGCCCATCGCGTTCGCCCCCCTGTTCGGCTTCGCCCTCGGCGCCGCGCTCGCCTGGATCGGCGCGCCGGAGCTCGGGCGTCTCGAGGGGCCGGTCGTCGCCTCGCGTCCCTTCGCGGTCGTCGCGGCCTTCGCGGGGTTCATCTGGTTCCCGGTGGTGGGCTACTTCGTCGCCTTCCACGGCGACTGGTCCTACCTCTACGCGGTCCCCTGGCAGCGCGTGCCGAGCGCGGTCGATTTGTTCCTCGTCCTCTTCGCGGCGGCCGCGGTCGTCGGTGGCTTCTGGCTCTCGGTCGCGCCGCTGCGCAAGCGCCGCATCAAGCCCGTCGCTGCCATGGTCGTGGTCCCGGCGGCGCTCGCCGTGGTCGGTGTGTCACTGGCTGCGCACCGCCTCGGGATGAGCGGGACGTACGCGCAGTTCCACGGCGACTTCGGGACTGAGCCCATCGGTGCGAGCGCGCTCGGCAAGGGCGTCGTCCTCATGACGGTGGTGCTCGTGCTCGCGGTCGCCTGGACGGTGCGTGCACTCTTACGCATGGCCGCCGAAGCCCGCAGCTGATGCGCGATCGGCTTCCCCAGCGCACCGAAGGCCTCTGATAGTATCGCTCGCATGTGGGTGAGAGGCGCGGCGATCCGTCCCGTGCCGAGGTACGCCGTCGTCGAGCGCGAGACACTCGAGCGCATCGAGCGGCGCCTCGCCGACGACTCGTCGCGCGGTCGCGAGGAGCTCGACGGAGCCTTCGCGCGCTTCGAGTCGACGCAACCCCACATGGCCGACGCGATGTCGCAGGTGCTCTCGCGCCCGCTCGACGAGACGGCGCTCGCCCTCGGGTACTTCCTCTCGATCGCGATCTGGCTCGCGTTCGACGAGACGTTCGGGGAGCAGCGCCTGCGCGAGGTGTCGGCCGACGCGCTGCAGGCGACGTCGGCGGCCATCACGCTCGAGGAGGAGCTGCGCGCGTCGCACGGCGACGAGCCGTTCGACCTCGACGACGTCGTGTCGATCGAGCAGCCCAACGTGCTCGCCTTCGTGCACGAGCACGTGGACGCGGCGCTCACGACGCACGAGGACCGCGGCGGCCGCGAGGTCGACGTCGACGACGTGCACGCGGTGTATCGCGCGACCATCCTGCTCACGCTCTGTCTCTCGCACGCGGTCCTGCCGGTCGACGGCGCTGCGCGAGGCCGGGACGAGCTGATCGCCTGAGTTCGCGCGGAGCGGCTATGTTCGCCGCCCATGAAGACCGAAGCCGTCGTCCTGCGCACGCACGGGGGGCCGGAAGTGCTGGTCCGCGAGACCATCGATCTGCCCGACCCCGGGCCGCGCGAGGTGCGCGTGCGCGTGCGCGCCGTGGCGCTCAATCACCTGGACCTCTGGGTGCGGCGCGGGTTGCCGAACCTCAAGCTCGAGTACCCCCACCGGCTCGGGAGCGACATCGTCGGCGAGGTGGACGCGCTCGGGCCGGGCGCGAGGACGTCGCTGAAGCCGGGCGAAAAGGTCGTCGTCAGCCCCGGCGTCTCGTGCGGCGTGTGCGAGCGCTGCCTCTCGGGGCAGGACAACCTGTGCCGCCAGTACGCGATCCTCGGCGAGCACACCAGCGGCGGCTACTCGCGCCACGTCGTCGTGCCCGACGCGAACCTCCTTCCGTATCCGGTCGGGGGAGGGGCCCCGACCGACGGCGGGACAGCCGAGCTGCCGTTCACCGACGTCGCCGCCGTGCCGCTCGTGTTCCTCACGGCCTGGCAGATGGTCGTCGACAAGGCGCGCGTGCGGCCCGGGCAGACGGTGCTCGTCCAGGCCGCCGGCAGCGGCGTCTCCAGCGCCGCCATCCAGATCGCCAAGCTCTTCGGCGCGCGCGTCATCGCGACGACCGGTACCGACGCCAAGGCCGAGCGAGCCCGCGCCCTCGGCGCCGACGCCGTCGTCAACTACGCGACGCAGGACTTCGTCGCCGAGGTGAAGAAGCTCACGGGCAAGCGCGGGGCCGACGTCGTCATCGAGCACGTGGGCGGCGAGGTCATGAGCAAGTCGGTCGTCGCCGCCGCCGCCGGCGGTCGCATCGTCACCTGCGGGGCGACCGCGGGGTTCACCCCGGCCATCGACCTGCGCCACGTCTTCTTCCGGCAGGTCGAGATCCTCGGCTCGACCATGGGATCCAAGGGGTCGCTCTTCGGGATCCTCGAGCACGTCGCGGCGGGGCGGCTGCGTCCCGTCGTCGACCGCGTGCTGCCGCTCTGGGATGCGGCCGAAGCCCACCGCGTGCTCGAGTCCCGGCAAGCGTTCGGAAAGGTGGTTCTCGCGGTGGATTGAGTGTGCGACCATCGTAGTGTCGGGGAGGACCGCGATGGCTTCACGTTCGCTTCGGCTCTTCGTCCTGCTTGCCGTGTGCATCGGCGGTGCCGCGAGCACGGCTGCGTGCACCAACGACTTCGGTGTCTTCGCCCTCGGCTCCGAGGACGGCGGCCTCGACGCCACCGAGGACGGCACCACCGAAGGCGGAGGTGGCCCCGAGACCGGCGGACAGGACGTCACGATGCACGAGACGGGCGGAGACGCCGGCGGCATGGACGTCACGACCGTGGACTCCCCCGCCGACGGGACCGGCGGCGACGTCGCCGCCGACGTGCCCCCCGACGTGTCTGACTCGCCGGCCGACGTTCCCCTCGACGTCCCCGCGGACGTTCCGGCCGACGTCCCGCCCGACGTGTTCGTGTGCGGCGGCTCGGGCCAGGCGTGCTGCAGCGGCAACATGTGCAACACCGGCTGCTGCGACACCGCGAGCGGCAAGTGCGTCGACGTCGGCGGAGGCTGTGCCAGCGGGTCGCAGGTGTGCACGGCCGGCGGCACGTGCGTCGCGTGCGGCGGCGGCAATCAGACCTGCTGCAGCGGCAACGCGTGCAATGTCGGCAGCGACTGCTGCGACCCGGGGTCGGACACGTGCGTCTCGAACGGCGGCACGTGCTCGAACGGCGGGACGTGCATGGGGGGGACCTGCAACATCTGCGGCAAGAACGGCCAGGCGTGCTGCCCCGGCAGCACGTGCACCGCGCCCGGCGACTGCTGCGACACCGGTTTGAACCAGTGCGTCACCGCAGGGAGCGCGTGCTCGGGCGGCAAGGTCTGCGCGGGCGGAAGCTGCAGCACCTGCGGCGACACG
>DATJYG010000457.1:0-4798 GCA_035499695.1 Polyangiaceae bacterium | reverse complement strand
TACGTGCAGTCCATCGTCGACCCGAACGCGGAGAACGGGCCGGCCATCATCCAGAGCGCGGGCATGGCGGTGAAGAAGACCGCCACCCGTCCCCCCCGCGTCTTCGCGGCGCTCGCCGGAGCGGTCTCCGGCACGGTGAAGGTCGTCGCGCCCTCGGCGGGCGCGCGCTCCTCCTACGACTGGCAGTATTCGACCGACGGCAAGACCTGGATCGATCTCACGTCGACGATCCAGGCCAAGACGAACCTGACGGGTCAGACGCCGGGCACGGTCCTGGAGTTCCGGTACCGCCCGGTCACCAAGGCGGGTGCTGCCGACTGGTCGGCCCCCGTCTCGTACACGGTCAGGTAGTCGCTTCGCCTCGAAGCGATCGACCTGACGCGCTGGCCCTCGGCTCCCCGGCTTCACCGCCGGGTGAGCCGGGGGCCGGCTTCTCTTCACCCAGGAGACACACCATGATTCGAATTGCAGAACACGCCGTCGCACGATTCGTCGAATACTTCCGGTCGGAGATGCCCTACGCGGAGGCCGAGCAGGAGTTCCGGAGGCTCGTGGCCGCCGCCGCGCGCACCCGGAGAAACACGCTGCCGGGGAACGCGCGCATCTACATCGGTCACACCGAGCGCGGAGAGCGCGTCTGCATCGCCGTGCGGGGAGGCCTCGCGATCACCGTGATCGACCCGCGAGTGGCGGCGGGCATGTACCTGCGCGCTCCACGGGCGCGTGCCCGGCCCGCCGAAGCCCCGGACGCGGGGCTCGTGGCCAGCCTGCTCGCCGATCGCTCCGGCGAGAGGCGCGAGAAAGCCGCGTCCATCGTCGCCGCCTGGAAGGCGGGGCAGCCCGTCGCGAGCAAGACCGTGCGTCGCGCGGCCGCACTTCTCGGCCTCGGCGAGCAGCAGCTCGCGCGCGTCCGCGTCGACGGCGGTCGCTTCGCCGGCGTGTGCATCGAGGTCCGCGAGGGCGACGGCGTCGAGGACCTGATCGTGCGATTCCGGGAGGCGATCCGCGCGCGATTGGGCCGTCGCGAGGTGGGTTGATCCGCGCCAGCGCGGATACGCCCCGGCGACGATCCAGGCCGTGAGGCGGCCCAGAGAGCTAGAGCTCGCCGAGAGCCGATTGCTTCGACTGGCGCAGGCGCGGCGTAGCCGCGAGAACATAGCGTTGACGATATGGCGTGCTCGATACACATTCCTGGCATGGCGAAGGACTTCGTCGCCGAGATCGTCGCGGATCGCACGCGACGCAACCCGGAGTTCCCGCGCCTGCTGAAAGAGGCGGAGGACCGGCTCGCGCTGGCCCGCAAGCTGGCGGCGATGCGCGAGAAAAAGCGCCTCTCGCAGACCGTGGTCGCAGCCCGCATGGGTACGTCCGCTTCGGTCGTGAGCAAGCTCGAGGCAGGCGGCGACGTGAAGATGTCCACGCTCCAGCGATATTGCGCCGCGATCGGCCAGCGCTTCCGCGTCGCCGTGTAGTCTCTAGCGTCGCATTCTTGCGCCGGTGACGAGATCGATGAAGCCGATACCGCGAACGGAGGAGACGCTGCTGCTCCGCACGGACTTCGGTGACGAAGCGGCGTGGGTGGATCTGGTTTCAGCCGTCGAGGCGACGGTTGGGGAGTTTCGGGCCTACGTCAGGCCGCTGAGCGACCCCGCGTTCGACGGCGCCACCATGGGGGATGCAGCTCGATGAGAGCGTGAAGGAATTCGTCGAGGTACTCCCCGCACGCCCCGCATCGGACGTGCTCATTGTCCGCGGTCGCGGCGACCCCGCAACCGGGACAGAACGAGGAGTCTCTCCCCGAAGTGCTCGCCAAGGACTACGCCGAGCTGGTCGAGCAGGCACGACGGCGCATCATCGGGGCGTGAACACAGCAAACCCTCCGCTGCCGAGAGCGCCATCCGCTGAGCGCTCTCTTCCGCTTCCAATGCGCACTTTCGCGTGTTGGTCGCGCCTCACGCACAAAGGAATTGACCTCGGCGTTGGCCAACTCGTACAGAGCCGACTCCAACGTTTCGACGCACATCAAGCGAGGGGGACAATGGCGAAGCAAACACCCGATTCATCCCGTCCGGCCGACCCGGTTCCGCCGCCCGGATCGGAGCTGCCCGTTTCGACAGGAGTGACCATGGACATCGACGACACGATTGGCCACGTGACTCACCTATATCGAGCGATCACGGGACGAGACGTGCCCGTGTCCAATACTCCATACGCCCCGATTCCTGCGGACATGGATCCCGCGCAGCACGTCGCGCAGCAACTGGAGCGGTTGCGCAGCGCGCTCGCGTCGTCCGCGGAGCGCGCTCCCACGCCGCCTTGGGCACCGGCCTTCTCGGTATACGAAACGCCCGTCGAGCTGCTGGTCACCATCGACGTGCCAGGCAGCACACGCGATGCCCTCGAAGTGAAGACCGAGCGGGGTTTGCTCGTCGTCTCGGGCCAACGCAATCCGTCGGCTCTCGGTAACTCGACAATCCGTCACACCGAAAATAGCTTCGGCCCGTTCCGGCGCGTGATCCCGCTGCCGCCGGGGTTTCGCACGACCGACATGAGAGCTCACGTCGAGAGCGGCGTGTTGCATGTGCAAATTCCCCGCGACAGCGACGCGGGCGCACGACACGTCCCCGTCGAATACTGATCGCGCTCAGCGCGCGGCGCCCCCATGAGACGCCGCGAGCGTCAGTGAGGGCTGGCGAGCCACTGCGCGAACGCGGCTCGCATCTCGCCAAACCCCTTCGTATGCGGGGCGTTGGCATCGTACGTCGCGAGCCCCGAGCGCGCCTGGTCCATGGCGCGCTCGCGCTCCTTCGGTGAGGTTGCCCAGATCGCGCGCGCGTCGTCGAATTCGATCTCCGCACGCGCCGTGGGCGCGAGCTGCGCGGTCCTCGCATGATCCGACGCCTCGTCGAGCACTCTGCGCGCTTCCGCGAGATCGTGCGCTTCGAGCAACGCCTTCCCCAGCGCTCCCTCGGCAATCACGACGTTCGGATGGACCGCGGGCAGGTCCTTCAGCACCTCCGCGAGTGCCTGACGGAAGTGTGGGATCGCGCGATCGGGATGGCCCGTCTCGGCGTCGATCTGCGCCTGCGCATCGAGCACGCCCGACTCGTCGGCGCCGAGCGATTGGGCGAGCTCGAGCGCGGCACGACCGGCGTCGTACTGCTTGTCGCCGATGAGCGCGAAGGCCGTGTACAGGCGGTCACGGGCGATGAGCGCCCCGTTGTCGGACGCCTCCTGCTGCATGGAAGCGAGGGCCGCTTCGCACGTTCGCCGGGCGGATCCATAGTCGCCCGAGTCCACTTGCGCCTTGCACTCGTACATCTTCATCTCGAGCGTGCGCGGATGAAGGGGCCCGTAGGACTTCTGCGAGTACTCGTACCCTCGACGCACGTAGTCGAGTCCCCGCTCGTACTGGCCCGCATCCACGGCTGCGAGGCCGAGCGTCGTCAATTCCCAGTCGTCGAGAGGCCTCTGGAGCTCGACCGAAGCCGCGTTTTTCTCGAGGCAGGTCAGCCGGTCGAGCAATCTGCCCGTGTTGTAGAGGGCGACGCAACGAGCGTGGTCGAGGAAGGTCTGGATCTTCGGATTGGGCGCGCCTCGATCGAGCGCCGACTGCGCCACACGCGCCCAGAGATCGAACTGCGCCGTCTCGTGCGTATAGATGAACTCCTGGGCCAGGCGAGCCGCGGCGACCACGAGGGTCTCGTCGTCCTTCGACGCGAGCGCCTCCGAGAAGGCCGCTGCGAAGGCGGGGATCGACTTGTCACTGGCCGAGAGATCGGCGTAAGCGCGGCCGCGCCAGAGATCCACGCGCGCCATCAAAGGCACGTACGCCACCCGTCGGGCGTCTTCGATGATCGACTCACCGGTCGCCGCCGCCTCGCTGGTCCTGCCGACGGCGTAGCTGGCTTGCATCGATGCGACGCGCTGCTCGAGGGTCTCCACTTGCGCCTTCATCGCGGGGTCCCGGGGAAGAGGCACGGGTGCTCGGAGCGCCGTCACGTCGGCGCAGTCGTCGATGGGCGCGAGCGACTCCGCGGCGTGAGCCGCCTCCTTGACGACGGCCGTGTCTGCCCGACGCAGAACGTCCACGAGTGCGTCCACCTCCCGCCAGTGCCGGTCGTAGCAGGCCATGCGGAGATCCATGGCGTCGTCGGACTGCTCGCCGCGCAGACGAGTGGCGGCGCAGGCGTCATCGGACTGCTGCGCAAGCTTGGCCGTGTAGTCATCGAGCGTGCGCCACACGGCTTCCGCGGCCCCCGGCGCGTACTGGAGCTTGGTCGCCACCAGCGCTGCACGCACCGCGTTCCGCCGTTCGGGACCCCAGACGGCGTCGTGCCGCGAGTTGCCACCATGGCAGAGTGACGTCTCGTTCGACCCCTTGAAGTGCTGGTAGGCGAGGAACGCGCCCACCGCGGCGAGGACGAGAGTCGCCGACGCACCCACTCGCCTCCAGCGGCGACGCGGTGCGAGCCCGGCGTCGTCGAGGGCTGCTCGGAGCTCGCGGCCGGTCGCATAACGCGCTTCCGGACTGCGTGCGAGGCAGCGATCGATGACGTGGCAGAAGGCCGCCGGCAAGTCGGGCCTCGCGGTGGCGAGCGGAGTCGCGGGGGACGAGAGTCGAGCCCTGATCTTGGCATCGAGGGAAGCGCCTTCGTGAGGTAGCCGTCCGCAGGCGACTTCGAAGATCACCAGGCCGAGGGCGTACACGTCGGTCGCCGGCCCGATGTCCGTCTTGCCCAGGAGCTGCTCGGGAGCCATGTACATGGGCGTCCCGATGAGCGCGCCCTCGCGAGTG
>DATJYG010000456.1:0-7401 GCA_035499695.1 Polyangiaceae bacterium | reverse complement strand
GGCGTGGCCGCCGCGACCGCCGTGCGCCGCAGCTCGGGCTCGCCCGCCAGGAGGTCGTCGGCCACCGCGCGCAGGAAGTCGGGCGTGCCGGCGATCGGCGCGTACGTCGCCCACTCGACCGCGGGCACCTCGTGGACCGCGCGGGCCGCCGTCGGCAGGATCGCCAGCTTGCCGTCGTCCTCGAGCAGCGCACCGACCGTCGCATTGACGATCGCCTCCCCCTTCTGGCGGCGCGCGGTCGCCTCCTTGTTGAGCGCGAAGATCGGATCGTCCGACGGCCGGCCCTGGTGCGAAGGGATGAGGTGGATCACGGTAGGTGGGCGACTCAGATACCACGGGCCGCCGCCCTGACGAGCGGAGTGCCACTTTGTCAGCGCACTGCAGCCGGCCGGCCGAACGCTGACACCTTGGCCGCGGCGAGCGCGACGAAGAGCACGTAACTCACGGGAAATCCCAGTGGCACGCGGTATGCTGAACTCCGGCTCCGCGCGATGTCTTGCCGTCGTCTTGTCCTTGCCTTCGTCTGCCTCGCGACCGTCGGCTTCGCCGACTCGGAAGCGCGCGCTCAGGGCGCGACGTCGTCCTCGGGCGCGACGACGACCGGCGGCGGCGCGTCGATCAACCTGGCCTCGGGTCTGACCAACCCGTACCGCTACCTGTTCCAGAACGGGCAGTACGTCGACGTCACGAACACCCCGCGACCGCAGAACCTCAACCCCACCGGCGTCAACTTCACCGACTGCGAGCAGGACCTGCGGCTCGTCTTTCCGCTCGTCATCTCCGGGTTCAACGGCGACCACATCGAGGTCTGGGCCGGAACTCTGGACTGCACGCAGGACGCGAACCGGACGGGAAGTGGCGCCGGCGTCTCCCACGTCTGCTGGCAGCTCGCCGGAGCTGGGCAGCCGATCTACTCGGTCAGTCCGTCGCCGATCACGTACACGATATACGCGCGAGACGTCCTCCGGTACGAGCAGATCCCGGCGACGACGACCTACTCGCAGACGTGGGACCCCAACTTCCACAGCAGTTCCCAGGGCGAGACCGCGTGTCACGTGCAGACGAGTGACGCGGCCGTTCCCATCAACATCTTCTTCATCCCGGTCCAGTCCACCGAGGCGGCCGACACGAGCGGGGCCGCCTACCAGTACCCGCTCAACACCGACCTCGTGGCGCCGCCTCCGCCGCCGAGCGTCTCGCTCAACCCCGGCGACACGCTGCTGAAGGTCTCGTGGACGAATCCCGGGGACGATCCCGACATCGCCGGCTTCACCGTATGGAGCGACCCGCCTGCCGGGGGCGCGACGAGCGGAGGCTGCAGCTGCGGAGGAGCGCCCGGCACCGGCGCCAACAGCTACGTCGGGGCGGACGCGGAGGTTCCCGGCGTGGACGCGACCACCCGCTGCATGGACGCCGAGTCCGAAGCCGAGGCGGGCGAGTCGGACGGAGCGCTCGAGGGAGCCACGGACGCGCCTGGCGAAGCGATGGAGTCCGGCTCGGTGGAAGCATCGATGCCGGAGGCATCATCGCCCGAGGCCTCCATGCCGATGCCCGAAGCATCGACCGACGGCGCGCCGGAGGCCTCCGCGTCGGACGGCGGTACCGACTCGGGAAGCGCGAGCGTCCCCGACGGCGGCGGAGATGCCGGGGCGGTCAACTGCAGCCCCATCAACATCGGCGGCGGCGGCGGTTCCTGCAACAGCGTCGCGCTCACGGGAAAGTCGTTCGTCGTCGGAGGAGGCGGGGGCTCCGTCTTCACCGAAGGGGGAACTCCCGTCTACGACGACGCCGGCAACATCATCAGCACGGGCGGCGAGGGCGGCGAGACACTGAGCGGCGGAGGCATCGCCGAGATCGACCCGAAGTACAAGGGATACGAGCTCGACGACAAGGTTCCTTCGCCCATCACGCTCACCGGCCTGACGAACGGCCACAGCTACGTCGTCGTCGTCACGTCCATCGACGCCTTCGGCAACGTCGGCCCGGTGTCGACGCCGCAGTGCGGACAGCCCGAGCCGACGAGCGACTTCTGGAAGACCTACAAGGGAGACAACGGCTCCGCCTCCGGATGCGCCCTCGAAGCAGGCGACGGCAGCACCAGCGACCTGCCTCTCTTCGCATTCGCCGTCGCGGTGACGGGCGCCGCCTTCATGCGGCGCAGGAGGACACGCCGGTGATCGCACGAACGGTCGTCTCCGCCGCAGTCGCCGCGTCGGTCCTCGCCGTCGCGCCCGCCGCGTTCGCGCAAGACGACCGCGTCGATACCCTGGGCGGCCTGCATCACAGGGTCTACGAGTCTCCCCAGCACTTCGCGATGGAGCTCCGCCTCGCGCCGTCCTTCTACCCGGACGTCGACACCGATCCGTCCCTCGGCGGCTGCACGCCCTTCAAGAGCGTCTTCGGCCCGGGCAAGACGCTCCTCCTCTCCGGCGAGTTCGACTGGCAGGCGCTGCGCATCCCGCACATCGGCACGCTCGGGCCTGGCCTGGGGATCGGCTACGCGACCTTCAGCGGCAACGCGCCGCTCGCCACGGCCACCAGCGGGGGGTGCATCACGTCCACCAGCACGTCCTCCGGCGAGAGCACCTCGCTCAACATCTATCCCTTCTACGCCGTGGCGGTGTTCCGCGCCGACGGGCTCTGGAAGGACCTCGGCGTCCCCTTCATCCCGTACGCGAAGGCGGGGCTCGGCGGCGCCCTCTGGCAGGCGACGAACACGCTGGGCACGTCGAATTTCAACGGCGACAAGGGTCAGGGCTACTCGATGGGAGTCCAGCTCGCCATCGGGCTCGCCTTCAACCTCAACGTTCTCGACCCGGGCGCAGCTCGAGAGTTCGACGAGACGATGGGGGTCAACAGTACGTCCCTGTTCGCCGAGTGGACCGATGCCAGCCTCAATGGGCTGGGCTTCCAGTCCAACCCGCTTCGCGTCGGCGGGACCATGTGGACCTTCGGTCTGGCGTGGGAATTCTGAAACTGAACAGCCGCGAGGGCTGAGTCCCACCGTCCGAACGGTCGGGCCGCAGCGGACCGGGCCGTTCCGCCTCAACGTGGCAAACCGCCACGCGGAACGAATGCATCGGTCTGCCATTCCCCATGAGATTCCGAATACATGGCCGAGCTCCGCTCGGGGCACGACCACTGCACTCAGCCGGGCGCCGACCGACGACGGGAAAACACGACGTCTACGGGGAAAGAGAACGACAAGGAGATACCGAGATGACCCAGAACAACTCCGATCGCCCGAAGAGCAACCGCGGTTTCGCATCGATGGACTCGTCGAAGCAGCGTGAAATTGCCAGCAAGGGCGGGCGGGCCGCTCACGCTCAGGGTCGCGCCCACGAGTTCACGCCCGACGAGGCGCGGACGGCCGGCCGCAAGGGCGGCGAAGTCGTGAGCCGCGATCGCGCGCACATGGCGGCCATCGGCCGCGCCGGCGGTCAGGCCCGCGGACGCAATCGCGCCCTGCAGGCGGCCCGCGAGAACACCACGCGCAACGAGAACGCCGCCCCGGCGAGCTCGGAGCGTCAGGCGCCGGTACATCCGGCGGAGTGAAAAGAGCCCACCGATAACCGGCCTGCGCGAGCTGCGCACGCGGGATGAAAGTCCCGGTGCGCAGCTCGCATTTTGTATGCTCCTCTCCGGCGGGCGATGCGTGTTCTCGTCACCGGAGGCGCGGGCTACGTGGGCTCGCACATGGTCCGCGCGCTCGTGCGCGCGAAGCACGACGTGCTCGTGGTGGACGATCTGTCCGCCGGACACGCCGACGCGCTGCCGCCGAGCGGGATCGAGTTCCTGCAGGCGCAGGTGAGCGACGCGCCGCGCGTCCTCGCGGCGATGCGCGACCACGGCACCGAGGCGATCTTGCACTTCGCGTCGCGCATCCAGGTCGGCGAGTCGGTCGTGGATCCGCGCAAGTACTACACGGGCAACCTCGCCGCGGCGGTGTCGCTCTTCGAGAGCGCGCTCGACGCCGGAGTGAAGCTCGCGGTCCTGTCGTCGACGGCGGCGGTCTACGGAGACCCCGTGCGCGTGCCGATCGACGAGGAGCACCCGACCGCGCCGATCAATCCTTACGGCGAGACGAAGCTGGCGATCGAGCGCATGCTCGGGAGCTACGGCCGCGCCTACGGGCTGCGCTGGGCGGCGCTCCGCTACTTCAACGCCGCCGGCGCCGACGTGCAGTCGGGGCTCGACGAGCGGCACGATCCCGAGACGCACCTCGTGCCCATCGTGCTCGACGCGGCGCTCGGCCGGCGCGATCACGTCACGATCTTCGGCGACGACTACGACACGCCCGACGGCACGTGCATCCGCGACTACGTGCACGTGGTCGATCTGTGCGACGCGCACCTCGCGGCGCTCGAGCACCTGCAGCGCGGCGGCGAGAGCGGCGCGATCAACCTCGGCACCGGCGCGGGTCACTCCGTGGCGGAGGTCGTCGACGTCGCGAGACGCGTCACGGGTCGCACCATCCGCGTCGAAAAAGGACCTCGTCGCGCAGGCGATCCCCCGCGGCTCGTGGCTTCGGTCGAGCGCGCAGCGCGCGTCCTCGGTTGGCGCGCGCGGCGTGCCACCTTGGAGCAGATCGTGCGAGACGCCTGGACCGTGCGATCCGCCTAGGGTTTCTGGCAGCCGGCTTGCACAACATGGGGGCGCGACGCCCTAGGCGCAGCTCTTATCCCCAATTCTTCGACATCGCGTGCGTGCGCCGGTCCGCATACCTGGATCGGACACGAACCGGAGCCAGGAGACCACCGTGAGCGCTGAAGTGAGCCCCGCCCCCCTGTACGTCTACGGAGACTCGACGCCCTTCGAGCTGAGCGTCGACTTCGTGGCGGTGATACGCGCCGTGATCTCGTGCGGCGTCACCCTGATGAAGGCGCAGCACGCGATCGACTGCGCGCGCTCCCGGGTGGCCGAGTCCGAAGAACACGTGTCGTCGACGCGGCAGGACCTCGGGCTCATGGCGGACGCCGTCGCGACGGCGCTCACCTTCGGCGGCGCCCCGCGCAAGCCGCACGTGCGCGACGTGGCCAACCGGCTGTCGACGATGGCTCGCGGCACCGTGAGCGTCGAGGTGCGCAAGGCGCAGTCGGAGCTGGAGGCGACCATCGTGCGCGCCGACAAGACCATCGTGGACGCGCGCAAGGCGGCGGCGGCGGCGCTCGGCGAGCTGCTCGCGAAGCACGATCTGCCGGGAAGCACGACGGGCATGCGCCTCTTCGCCGACGCCGACCTCTACGGAGCCGAGGCGGTCGTGAACCTCCCGGGCGGCATCAGCACGACGTTCGCGGCCGCGATTCCGGAGCTGCATTCGTGGAAGACGCTGCGCAGGGTGCGCACCGTTCGCGAGGGCAACTTCGTCACGCTCCCGAGGCGCGTCGGGATCTTCAAGAAGCGCACCGAGCAGCGGCAGATCTGCCTCGACAAGCTGATGATCCTCGGCTTCTCCATGGAGGGCACCCGCGGGGCGCTGCTGCTCGGCAAGAGCGAGCGCTCGGGCATCGCGCACGCCTTCGACCTGGACCTCTCGGGCCCGGCGTCGCGCGGCCGCTGGCACGACCGCGACGAGGGAGAGTCCTTCCAGCTCGCTCCGTCGGACGCGGCGAACGTCGCGCGGATCATCCGAGGCATCGCGGCAGGAGCAGCGGACATCGTGATGCGACGCCGTACGATGACCGAGGCCCTGCTGAAGGGCCGCGCCCTCGGCGAGCAGGACCCCGCCGAGGTGTGCGCCAGCGTCGTGCGCCTCGTCGCCCCCTTCTGCCGCGAGCTGCTGAAGCGCTCGGGCGCCAACGGCGAGATCGTGCTCCGCCGCAACCTGGGCTCCGGCCATCGCGACGAGGTGTTCGTCACGACCGCCGAGCTCCTCGAGGCGATCAACACGCTTCCCCCTTCGCTCCGCCGCGTCTTCTCCCCGCTGGGTCTCGAGCAGCAGCCGCGAAGCCGCCGCGCCCCGCAGCGCGTACTGCAGACCTACGAGGAGAGCGCCGCAGAGATCAGCGTCGCCGAGTTTCTCCCGGTGAGCTGAGCGTCACCAGCCGATGAGCAGACCGCCGGTGCTGCCGACGCCGTGCGACGGGCCGTCGCGTGCGATCAGGTCGTAGGAGGGCTCGACCCAGATGCCGAAGCGCTGCGTCGGCCAGAACATGAAGTCGAGCGCCGCCTGCCCCCCGAAGAAGGTGGCCTTCGTGGTGGGGTTCGACACGTACACCATCTCGGGCCCCAGACCGACCATGACCTCCGCCCATCGCGTGAGGTGAAAGGGCTTCTTGAAGAGGACGCCGACGGGGCTCTCTACGCCGCCGTCGGCCGAGAGAAGCGACGCCTCGATTTCGAGCTCCAGCCAGTCCTCGATCGCATCCCATTCGACCATCACGTTCGCGCCCGGGTGCAGCGACCCGTCCGCGAGCTCGAGCTCTGCGGCGCCGCCGACACCGAGGATGATGGTGTGCTCGATGTACGGCTCGTCCCCCGCGAAGACGCTTCTCGCGGACAGGGAGATCACCGCCACGATCACCGCCACGGCGAGCATGCAGGCTCCGCCCTTCATGGCACGCCCGGAGGGATTCGAACCCCCGACCCGCGGCTTCGAAACGGAAGGCTTCGAGGCGTGTGAAGTGACCTGACCCCCGAACCTCGACTTGCCATGAGTCGTCGCGTTGTACGCGCCGGCTAGCTACCGGGCAACTGCCCGGTACATCGGGCGACCGCGCCGCGCGCGATCGAAACGCCGCGCTCTTCCGTGATCGTCTCCTTGGCGGCGTGGGGGAGCCGGGGGCAAGGCCGCGCTCGTGGTCGAAGCTCGGTGCCCTCGCCCGTTGGCGCCCAAGGCGTGCTCCGCGCCGGAGAGGCGTGGGACCTCATGAGCGTCGGCGGGCTTTCCGGTCGAGGGTGGCGACGCCGTCACGCGCCAGCCGGCGTGCTCTCAGCTCGTCAGCGAGGCGGGCGACGCGAGCCTCCCAGCCGGCCCGCCGGTCGCGCACCTCAGCGTCGATGGCACGGGCAAGCGCGACTTCTACGATGTCCGCGGGTGCGTTGTACTCTGCACGCTCTGCCGTGACGTTTCGTGACGGTTGGCGCACCCTCGTTTGCCTGGGATACCCGATTCTGGGCATTGACGTCGTGCGACGTGCCGCCTGATATGAAACTGCGATGACGTACGAGGAAGCGAGGGACTGGCTCGCCAAGATTGGCGGGCAGACGATCGAGGCGAAGGAGCAGACCAGGGGGCGGGGGTCGATCATCGTCGTCGTGGAAAGCGTTCGCTGCGGCACGGTCCAGCGGCACTGGTTGTTTGACGACACGCTAGTGGGCCCCGCGCGCGAAATGGAGATCCGTCGTGCGTTCGTGCGCGCGTGCGAGGAGCTAAAGGCGGCGCTCGTCTGACACCATCGG